>JANMKC010000174.1:0-18082 GCA_031371785.1 Flavobacteriales bacterium
TCGTGCCGATCCGTGCGCCGTTATCCTTCCTCACTGCCCAGGTTCATACGCAGATCGCGAAGAAAGGAAGTACACTCGGCGACGTATGCAGCGTGATGAGCGGCCAGCACCTGTTCCGAACCGGCGAGCACTTCCCCGTGCAGCACCCGCCGGGCGAGCCCGGCCAGCGCGCGGCCCGTGCCTTCGATCGTGGCGTAGGAAGAAAGCCAATCGCCCCGCATCATATACGGAAGCATGTGCCGTGCGCGATCGGGCATCAATGCCTCGTTCGCTTCCAGAAGTGCGTACATGCGTTGTGCGAACACGGGCAATTGCTCTTCGCTCCAGTCGCTCCAACTCACGGCGATGCAGTGATCGTAGAACACATCGAGCGCCACGCCGGCGAACTTGCCGCAGTGCGCGCGCAAGCGTTCGCGCCCGATGAGCGTGAGCGGATGATTGTCCGTGAAGGTGTCGATCCGGCGGTGCATGCGGATGCCTTCCTGCACACGCTCCGGGAAGCGTGAAAGGTCGCGGCCCTTCACGCCATCGGCCATGAAATTGCCGGTGATCACCAAGGGGTCGTTGCCGGAGACCAGCAGGTGACCAAGGAAATTCATGTGTGCGGCAAGTTATCCCTCCGGTCATACGCGCATGTCCGCCGTTCATGGAAGCGGTGTCCGCTGGTGGATGGCCGCGGGTAATTTGGCACCATGTCGTTCAGCGTGAGCCGCAACGCGCTCTACTGGGTCACACAGGTGATCGGGTGGACGGTGTTCGTCACGCTCTTCGGGCTCAGCCTGTGGTTGAACGACGACTACAAGAAGGGCCAGGGCTATGCGCTGCTGCTCACCTTCGGCGTGGGCATTGGCGTGAGCCATGCCCTGCGTGCGGTAATCTCCCGGCGCGGGTGGATGCAGCGTTCCATCGGTTTCGCGCTGCCGCGCATGGCCTTCACCGCCGTGCTGCTGGGACTTCTGGCGGCCTTGCTGCAATCGGTCCTGCACGACGTGATCTTCCCCAACTCGACGCCGGTGCTCAACGGATCCTTCGCGTCGCTCTACGAATTCTCCATCACGTGGACGGCCATCCTGCTGGCGTGGGGCGTGAGCTACTTCGCCTACCACTGGTTCGTGCGCAGCAGGAGGGAAGAGATCCGCATCCTGCGGCTTGAATCCGCCAACCGCGAAGGACAGCTGGCGAACTTGCGCGCACAATTGAACCCGCACTTCATGTTCAACGCGCTCAACGGCATACGCGCGTTGATCGATGAGGATCCCGCGCAGGCCAAACAGGCCATCACTCAACTGAGCGCCATCCTGCGCAATGCGATGAGCACCGTGAAGCGGCGCACGGTTCCGCTCGGCGAGGAGATCGACATCGTGAAGGCCTACCTGGCCTTGGAGAGCATGCGCTTCGAGGAACGATTGCGCACCAGTTTCGATGTGGATCCATCGCTCGAACGCGAGCCCGTGCCGCCCATGCTGTTGCAGACGCTCGTGGAGAACGCGGTGCGCCATGGCATCGCCAAACTCACGCAAGGAGGAGAAGTATCGGTGAGCGTGGCGCGTGGGCTGAACGGACTGGTGATGACCGTGCGCAACACCGGTGTTTATGTTCCCGGCCAGATCAACGGCACCGGCATCGGCCTCACCGGCACGCGCAAGCGCCTGGAGATGATCTACGGCGAAGGCGCCGCCCTGCGCATCAGCAACCGCGATGGCATGGTGGTTACCGAAGTCGAAATTCCAACCATCCAAGTCCCCACCTGATCCAACTGCCCGCTGCCAACTGCGACTGCCAACTGCAGCTGCCCCTGCCAACTGCCCCTGCCCACTGCAACTGCCCACTGCCACTGCCACTGCCACTGCCACTGCCCACTGCCACTGCCCCTGCCCACTGCCCACTGCCCCTGCCTACTGCCCACTCTCGAACCGCCAACTCTTCCCAAAATGAAAGCCCTCATCATCGACGACGAACGCCTGGCGCGCAAAGAGCTCGCAAGCCTGCTGGAAAAGCATGACAACATCGAAGTGGTGGGCGAAGCCGCGAACGCGGATGAAGCCGAAGAGCGCATCGCGGAACTGAAGCCCGACCTGCTCTTTCTCGACATCAACATGCCCGGGCGCGATGGCTTCCAATTGCTCGAATCGCTGGAGCGCGCACCCCTGGTGATCTTCGTTACGGCCTATGATGAGCATGCTGTACACGCCTTCCAGGTGAACGCGCTCGACTACTTGATGAAGCCGATCGATCCGTCACGGCTCGACGCGGCGATCAGCCGCCTGCCGAAGATGAAGGACAGCGACATCCCGGATCGCGAGATCCTCGGACTGGAGGACCAGATCTTTTTGAAGGACGGTGAGAAATGCTGGTTCGTGACGCTGAAGGATGTGCGGCTCTTCGAGAGCGAAGGCAACTATGTGCGCGTGCGCTTCACCGACCAGAAGCCCCTCGTATTGCGCTCGCTGAACAACCTGGAGAAGAAGTTGGACCCGCACGTCTTCTTCCGCGCGAACCGCAAGCACATCGTGAACCTGCGCCATGTGGAGAAGATCGACAACTGGTTCAGCGGCGGCCTCAACGTGAAGCTGAAGACCGGCGAGGAAGTGGAGGTGAGCCGCAGGCAGGCGGCACGGTTCAAGGAGTTGATGAGCTTGTAGGGAAGGGTGCAGGGTGCGCGGTGGCTTCATGAAGACGCTATGGCATCCGCAAAGCGGAGAGCTTGGGGGAGAAAAGGGGGCGAGGCTGCCGCGCGTTCCAACGCGACGATATGACCGCCCTTCGTCACGCTCCGCAGCCCGACCAGCAGGCCCTGCATTGCCTTCAGCATCTCGCATGAACGCATCGTGCGGCACCCTTCACTGAAGGATGCCGCACGAGCATTCGATGCGATAAGGCTGACCGACGTCAGGGATGGGCGATGACCGTGGTTCCAGCCGCTACCAGCTTCTTGTTGTTGGCTTTTTTGGAGGCTGGTTCCGTGGTAACGGCGGCACCAGGGTCGATACTGATGGTTAGGCCGTCCTTTTCCTTTGTGAACACCGGGTTGAAGGTGTGGTCCAGTTCTTCACGGACATAGCAGAACCGCTGGTCGGTAGTACCATCGAAACCGGGGAAGCGATAGACGATGGCGGTGTCGCGCCCTGTGTACAGGACGCTGGACGATGCGCCGGCGGCCAACGCGCCAGCGGGAATGGTGGCCAGCACCGTGCTGGTGGCGCCTTTCAGCACTTGCACGTTGAACCCTGCACCCGTGGGGGCCGTGCCGATATTGCTGTACACGATGGCCATGTTGGGCAGCGGGAATTTGAGGCGCATGATGCGCTTGTCCGCAGTGCCTGTGAAGGCCGCACCCAGCGTACCATCCTGCACGTAGCTGGTGAAGGGAGGCAGGCTCTGGCAAAAATTATCGGGCAGCTTGAAATAGGTGAAGGTGCCATCACCCACGCTGCCATTGGGGCCGCCGTAAAGAAGTTGGTCCACGCCATCGGCGCGCAGGTCCGGGGTGGGAGTTGGATCGGCTGCTGCGACAACATTGACGATCACATCATCGGTCGTCGTTGCTCCTTCGCTGTCGGTCACCCGCAAGCGGAATGTGCGTGTGCCTAATGCCAAGCCGGTGATCGTCGTGGTAGCGGCCGTGGGCGAGGTTATTGTTGCTGCTGCCCCGGTGACCTGCGTCCATGCGAAACCAACAGCGCCGCGATCATCGGCCCCGGTGCCGGTCAAAGTCGTTGTGGTTGTCGGCAGCGTAACGGTCCTGTCCGTTCCTGCGCTTGCGGTCGGTGACTTGTTCACCACGGTGAACGTGAAGGACGGGCTGAAAACGAAAGGATCCTCGCCCCCTTCCTTGGCGATTCGCTTGGAGACGCGGTAGAAGTGGGCACCGGTGGTCAGGTCGCTGCGTAGCACGGTGAATTGGCACGTGAAGGTGTTACCGCTGCGTGTCTTGGTTATGCTCTTTCTGGTGAGACCAACGGGTGTGGCGAACGCATCCGTACCGTCGTTCGCGGCCAGGTTGTCCAGGTTGCCGAGCGCAGCTGCGGTGGTGGCCACAAAGACCTCGATCGTAACGGCGTTCTCGCAACTGGTATTCGTGGCTGCGGACTGCGCTACCTTGAAGAGGTCGGAAGTGAAGGTGAAGGTCTGCGCATTGGTCGCTGACACTGTCGGCGCGGCCGGTGTACCGATCACTACGTTCGCGAGCATCATGGAGAGCTGCCCTTCGGGGGTCCCGCAGAGGGGCGGCGGCGGCGCGAGCACATCCACTTTGAAGGATGCCGTATAAGAACCACCGAGGCCCCGGAGCGTAATGGTCATTTCTCCAGGGGTTACCGTACTTGCCATCACGATCGACAGGCGGATATTCGTGTTGCACGGCGTAAATCCACCACTGACACCGTTGGACTTGGTGACCGTGACACCGTTCTTACTGGCCGTAACGGTTTCCGCTATATCCACGAAGTTGCCGAATACCGTGATCGTAGCGGTCGTTCCTGCGGTTATGGAGGGCTTTGCCGGCGGCGTGAAGTTGGTGCCGCCCATCACCACTTTGCAGGTTTCAGCCTGAGTGTTATTGCTCATGAGAAGGACCGCGGCCATCAGTATGATCGGGAGGGTACCCGTTCTGCGGTGCGTGTGTGAACGGTGTGCTACCGTTCGAAAGGAATTCATGTCGTGCATGGTGGTTGGGTTGGTGGTGATCTGGATGTTATCGGGATCGGATGATCTCGTGGCTGCGCTTTTCAAACACAGTGCCGCGATACATATCTGAATGTTCTTATGGGTAAACATAGGGAGCCTTCACGAATGTGCTGTCCATCGCCTCGCACGGGCCGCATCGCAATGGACTCACGGGCCGCTTGCGTTCCTGCTGGTTCTCCGCCGTCACGCCGTGCGTCCGAACCATGCCATGGGCTGATCACTGGCGCGACATTTTGGAAGATCCCGAAGAGGGTCCCAATTCTGGCGGGCGCATCCACGCTCGTGCCTTTTCGGTCGATCCTACTGCGCACAAGCGCGAACGCTCGCGCGAGTTTTTGGTTTAATCCACACAGATCACGTCGTTCGTGGAATAGGTGACCCCGCAGCGGTGTGTGTCGAACATGTCGCCGAAAACCGGCTCGATGCTCGGATCGAAGCAGTCGTTCTCATGATCGACCACCAGCTGAACGGACCTGGTCTCATTCACCGTGACACCGCATTCACTCACCAGCGCCACGTGGTAGGAATATCTGCCGGGCACCACAATGTGCTCCGGGGTGGACTCATCGTCCCCGAACCACCAAAGGGTGGGGTCACTGGTCATGAAGACAAGGTGATCGTCATCGGCGCGAACGGACAAGGAGAACTGTATCATCGGCGTGTTGCAGAACACGGCGAAGATGTCGTTGATTCCATCTCCATCCGGGGTAAAGACATTCGGTGCCATCACGAAGCAACTGTCGTCGCAGACCTCGAGAGGCGGATCGAGAACGTGTTGCTGGCCTCCTCTCAACGGTGGGTCCTTGCGGCATGATCCGAGGAACGCGGAGAGTAGAAGGCATGGAACCATCAACGAACTATGGGAGAACGAGGAACTGCTCATTTCGCAATGGCGCAATGCCGAAGCTTGGTAAAACTAAGCGCCTTCATTCCCTCAATACAACAACTGCCCATCGTTCCCGATGGGCTTTGTCAATTCGTACTTCAGGTAGTGGAGCACACTGGCCTTCACATTGATGCGGAAGCTGTTCCGGTTTTAGCGCCCTGCTTCTGAACGCATTTGGAAATGCGCCGTGGTGAATTGACGCTTGGCAAAGCGCCCAAAGTCGAACGGTGGAGGGGTGTGGGCCAGCCGCGACCAAGTGACCATTACAGACCGGCCATTCTTGACCGTGTACCCTTGGTACCAGTCAGAAAGCATGTTGCTGTCGGTTGCAACGCTCATGCAGACATAAGCCCATTCCGCGTTGTTCACGGTCATGAGGCCATGTTCGTTTACGGAAACTGACGGATTCTGTATGCCTACTTCAGAGATGTCGCGGTCCAACCAAATTTCAGGTGCCACGGCGGTGTCGCATAGGGCTGGTGATCGTGTACTAACGCTGAGCGTGAAATGGAACAATGAGTCCGGAGCGTGGGCGAACGCTCCTTCGTATTTGCCAATGGGCCAATTCGGGAAGGAATAGCATTGAACGGTCTGCTCTCCGCAGCGATAGTCGGACTTCTGTTGCCAACGACTTGCTTGGCTCATCTGTTGATCGATCATGATGGACAAAGTGCCAAGATCATCAGGCAAGTCCAAGTTGCGCTCCTCGAGCGTCACGTCAGCTTGATTGCAACCGAGGTGAGCCGCCGCAAGAAGGACCATGATGTTGGGCGCTGTCGTACGCATGGTCATGACCGATCAATACAACAACTGCCCATCGTTCCCGAAGGGCTTGGTGAGCTCGTACTTCAGGTCGTGCAGCACGCTGGCCTTCACGTTGATGCGGAAGCTGAAGCTCTGGCGCGTGCCGAAGGGGATGATGTTGAAGTTGAACTCCCAGCAGTGCATGTCCCAATAAAGGTTCAGTGAAGTGGGCGTCTTCTCGCCCGCCTCGAAATCGTAGCCGCTGCTGAAACCGATCTTCCACCACTTGAGGATGTTCACGTCGCCGTTGAAGAGCACGCTCTGGTGCTGGGAGTCGCTGAAGTCGCTTGCCCTCCATGCGCGGGAGAGGTCGTAACTGTAGTTCACGCGCAGGTGCCAAGGCAGGCTGAAGTTGATGGCCGCGCCCTTGGACGGATCCGCTTCGCCCACGACCGGTTCGTTGCTCGTTGTGGTGGAGGCCGTGGTGCTTTGTCCGTAACGCGGGCTCTTCAGCTCGAAGCCCACCGCGAGGTTGGCGTTCACCAATCGCGCGAGGCGACCGTCCAGACCGCGCTGCGACAGTTGGATGCGGCGGCCGAGCGTGTCTGTGGCATACGTATCCCAAAGGCTGGTCAGGTTCACGTCCATCTTGTTGAACAGTTGCGTATGCGCAGTGGCGCTCACCGGGCTCCAGCGCACCGAGTCCTTCAGCAGGTCGTAACTCGCATTGGCACTGAGGAAATCGAGCAGCTTCATTTTCTTGTACTGCGCGTTGCCCTCGGCATCGGGCTTTTTGTCGAGGACCTTCGCCTCCACGCTCTGCACCAGGCCCAGCGACAGCAGTCCGCTCGCGTTGGGGGAGGGCGCGCCGTAGATGCCGATGTCGTAGGGCGAGTAACTGCCGCTGGCACCGTTGCCGCCGAAGGGGCCGAAGATGCGCGTGTCGTTGGCGGGCGTGTAGCCGAGCGTGGCGTTCGGCGTGATCACATGGCGGATAGCCTTGAGCTTTTTTCCGTGGAAGCTGTACATGCCGTACAACTTGCTGGTGAACGAGATGCTCGCGTTCACGTCGAAGGGCGCGCTGAACGTATGCAGCGTGTCCACGCGAATGGTGCTGTCCGCCGGGTTGTAGGTCTTGCTGATACGGTCGAAGTACATGCGATCGGTGAACGACAGCTGCGGGTTGAGCGTGAAGAAGCGCGACTTCAACGAGCTGCCCACCGAGCCGGTGTGGCGGATGCCGTTGCGCATCTGGCGCACGAGTGTGGAGAGGTTGCCGAGGTAGAGCTGGTCCTCCGTGGTGTTGAGCTTGTTATCGAAATTGCTGCTCCAGTTGAGACCGATGTTGTCATACCAATTGCGGCCCCCTACGGCGTCCTCGCTGCGGAACCAGTCGGCGGGGAATACGCGCTGCACGTTGAACACGGACGAGGGCGCAACGATGCTGAAGGCTTTCGTGATGGTGTTCTGGCTGTGCGTCAGGCCCACGGAAAGACTGTAGGGTTTCGCGTTCCATTGGTGGTTCCATTGGATGTTGCTGGCGAAGGTGTTGCTGAGGTAATCGCCGGTGGTGCTGTTGAAGTTGTTCGTGAAATTCCTGCTCGTGCCGATGTTCACCGTCGCCGTGAAGCGATCGGTGAGGCTGGCCTTGGGATCCACGAGGTGGTTCCACTTCACGAAGAAATTCACCTGCTTGCTGAAATCGGGATACTCGGGAATGCTGTGGTTGAGCGAGCTGCGGCTGATGTCGAGCGAACCGGCATAGCGGTATCGCGTGCGGTAGCGCGCCACACCGCGCAGTCCCCATGATCCGCGGCTATAGATGTCGCCGGTAAGCTGCAGGTCGGCATGATCGCCGAGCGGCAGGTACCAGCCACCGTTCAGGAAGTAGTAGCCGAGTTCGGGGCTGTTGCCGTACGTAGGTATCAAGAGGCCCGCCGCACCGTTGTGGTGGTTGGGGAAGAGGCCGAAGGGGATCACGAGCAGTGTGGGCACGTTCCCGATCTTCATGATCGCGGGCCCGGCGATGATCTTGTCATCGGGGATCACCATCATGCGGCTCACGGCGAAGTGATAGTGCGGGTGCGGACGGTCGCATGTGGTGAGCATACCGCCGCGGCTGTGTACTTCCTCGTTCGCCTGGCGTTTGCTCAGGTGCGCGACAGCGTACATCTGATCCTCCGTGGTGCGCACCTCGCGGATCATGCCCTTCTTCGTTCGGAAGTTGTAGCGGATGCTGTCGGCGGTGATCTTTTTTCCGCCCTGCACGAATTCCGGCAGCCCGGCCATCTTCCCGCTGCTGTCGGGCGCACCAAAGGCACGTGTTTCCTCGTTGCCCATGTCGAGCACGATGCGCGCGGCAGTGAGCTCGATGCCCTGGTAGCTGACCTTGGATGCACCAAAGAGGTACACCGTTTGGTGTTGCACATCGTACCGCATGCTGTCACGGGCGCTGTACTTCACCTCATCCTGCAAGTCTTGAGCGCGCGCGTTGGACGGCACGGCCAGTATGAACACGAACGTGATGAAAACCGCAACCAGCGCGGAGCCCGGTGGAAAGGACGCCCGTCTACTTTCGCGCGTCGATGCGTTGCGGCATGGCGGCCTCATTCGGTGGCCGAATGTAGCGCTCGGCATCAGGGGCTTCCGGACGATGGGGATCACACGAACGATGAGGTGGGCGCTGGCCGCTGCGGCGGTGCTCACGTTGGGCGCACAGACCTTGCCACAAAAGGGCACCGATCCCAACAAGATCGATGTGGTGTGCCTGGACGCCGGCCATGGCGGCAAGGACCCCGGCAACCTCGGCACGGGCCGCTACAAGACGCGTGAAAAGGAGATCGCCTTGGCTGTGACGCTCGGCGTGGGCAGATACATCAAGGAGAACTTCCCTGACGTGAAGGTGATCTACACGCGCGACAACGACACTTTCGTAGAGTTGAAGGAACGCTGCGAGATCGCCAACCGCAACAAGGCTGACGTCTTCATCAGCATCCACTGCAACTCCAACGACAACCCGGACCCGAACGGAACAGAGAGCTACGTGATGGGCCTGCACAAGACCGAAGCGAACATGAGGACGGCCATGAAGGAGAACGCGTCCATCCTCATGGAGGAAGGGCACGAACTGAAGTATGACGGCTATGATCCGAAGGATCCCGAGAGCATGATCGCCCTCAGCCTCCGCCAGAACGCGTACCTCGATCACAGCCTGCAACTGAGCGCGTCCGTGGAGAAGCAGTTCAAGGACCGTTGCGGCCGCTTGGACCGCGGTGTGAAGCAGGCCGGTTTCCTGGTGATCAGCTACACGACGATGCCCGCGATCCTCATCGAGCTCGGCTTCCTCACCAACGCGAAAGAAGAGGACTACCTGCAAAGCGAGAAAGGGCGTGACCTGATGGCCAGCGCGATCTATCGGGCCTTCAAGGACTACAAAGCGCAGATCGAAGGCACGGACGTGCGCATGGACACCACGACCGCAAAGCCGGACAGCACAGCGGTAGCACAGGCGATGCCGAAGGATGACGGTGTCCGCTTCCGGGTGCAGATCGTCACCAGCAGCAAGCGCATCGACATCAAGCCGAAGAACTTCAGCGGGCTCGAAGGCGTGCAGGAGACGAAAGGCAACGACCTGTGGAAGTACATGGTGGGCGATGAAAAGGACCTGGATGGCGCGCGTGCGGTCCAGAAACAGTGCCGCGAGAAAGGCTTTGAGGGTTGTTTCATCGTGGCATTCAAGGATGCTGAACGGATCGATCTTCAGCAAGCCGTTACTTTGAGCCGCGACCACTGAACCTGCGCCGGTGCCGAAGATCAAGCGAGAATATTCCATAGCCCTGATGGTGATCGGGGCGATCGTCCTGTTGTATTTCGGCCTCAACTACCTGAAGGGGCTGAACGTGTTCCACCGCGGTAACATGTACTACGCGGTATACGCGGATGTGAGCGGCATCAATGACGCGAGCCCGGTGCTCTTCCACGGGATGAAGGTGGGGCAGGTGATCCGCACCGAGATGCTGCCGGATGGCAGCGGCCACATCGCCGTTTCGTTCCAGCTGAGCGAAGACCGGTTGAAATTGCCCAAGGACTCACGGGCCGAGATATACAGCAGTGATCTCTTCACCAGGGCGATACAGCTGATCGTGGGCACCGGTCCGGAATTCGCTTCCACGGGTGATACACTGAGCGGCGGTGCGCAATTGAGCCTTTCGGAAAGTGTGAGCGGCCAGCTCGATCCGATCAAGAAGAAAGCCGAGACGATGCTGGCCAATGTGGACAGCCTGCTCACCGCACTGCAGAGCATATTGAACGTGAAGACCCGCACGGACATCGACGCGAGCTTCACCACCATCCGCGCGACGCTGGAGAACGTGAAGGGAACGACCGACCGGATCAACAGCCTGCTCGATGCGGAGACGGGCGCGTTGAAGGGCACGATCGAGAACATGAACAAACTGAGCGCCACGCTCGCTTCGCACAGTGCCGAACTCGGCCACATCTTCACCAATGTGGATTCGATCACGTCCTCACTTGCGGATGGCCGCTTGGAGAAAGTGCTCGCGAACGTGAACGCCACCAGCGAGCAGTTGCGGCAGGTGATGGAGAAGATCAATGGCGGCCAAGGGACGCTGGGCCAATTGGTGAAGAACGACAGCCTGTACCGCAACATGAACAGCGCGACACGTGAGTTGACCATCCTGTTGGAGGATCTGCACACGAACCCCAACCGCTACCTGAGCATCTTCGGCAAGAAGGACAGGTTGCCCAAGTTGAGCAACGCCGACATCGAGCGCATCCAACAGGTCTACCAGAAGCAGCAAGGCACAAAGCCATGAGCGTGGCGGGCGTGATCTTCCTGCTCGTTTTCGCGGCGGCGGTCGCGCTCTTCACGCGCAACATGCGTCGCATCCGTCGCAATATCCTGCTTGGCCGTGAAGTGGTCATCAGCGATCGCCAAGGTGAACGCTGGATGACGATGGCACGCGTGGCGCTGGGCCAGAGCAAGATGGTGACACGGCCGATCGCGGGTATCCTGCACATCATCGTGTACGCAGGCTTCATCATCATCAACATCGAAGTGCTGGAGATCATCATTGATGGGATCTTCGGAACACATCGTGTGCTGAGCTTCATGGGTGGTTTCTATGACTTCCTCATCGGCAGCTTCGAGTGGCTCGCGATCGGTGTATGGCTGGCGTGCGCGATCTTCCTGGTGCGTCGCCTGATCCTTCGCTTGCCGCGTTTCTGGATGGCGGAGATGAAGAAGTGGCCGCGCACTGATGCGGTGCTGATCCTCAGCATGGAGATCGCATTGATGACTGCCTTCCTCACCATGAACGCCGCGGACCTCACGCTGCAAGGCATGGGAGAGGGGCACTACATCGCGGCCGGAGCGTTCCCGATAAGTCAACATGTCGCTGGGCTTTTCAATTTTCACACGTTTCAACTTTCATCTTTGGTATTGATCGAACGCACCTGCTGGTGGTTCCACATCATCGGCATCCTCGCCTTCCTCAACTACATCGTGGTGAGCAAGCACCTGCACATCCTGCTGGCCTTCCCGAACGTGTGGTACAGCAACCTGGACGCCAAGACGCGCATGACGAACATGCCGCGCGTGACAACGGAAGTGAAATTGATGCTCGGCCTACCTGCTGATCCTGCGCCCGCAATTGCCCCTGTTCCTGCTCCTGCCCCTGATCACCAAGAGCGCTTCGGTGCGAAGGATGTCTTCGATCTTTCATGGAAGCAACTGATGGACGCTTACAGTTGCACGGAGTGCGGACGATGCACGAGCGTATGCCCCGCGAACCTCACCGGCAAGCTCCTCAGCCCGCGCAAGATCATGATGGACACGCGCGACCGGGTGGAAGAAGTGGGCAGGGTGATCGACGCGTCCCGCAGCATTGCGGGAGGGAAATGGGAGGACGATGGCAAGAGCCTCGGCAGTTACATCAGTGACGAAGAACTGTGGGCTTGCACCACATGCAATGCTTGCACCGAGGCCTGCCCGGTGAACATCGATCCCGTAGGCATCATTACCGACATGAGGCGCTATCTTGTGATGGAAGAAAGCAGGATGCCCGCCGCGCTGACCACCATGAGCACCAACATCGAGAACAACGGCGCACCGTGGGCATTCGCGCAGAGCGAACGAATGAAATGGGCCGAGTAAGGGCGATGCACGCATCGCCCGACGAGGCCGAAAAGCTGAAGAAGATGAAAACCCCGACATTGATCGATACCACCGAAGGCGGCAAGCGCATCAGCCCGAAGCTGCCCGCGCACATCAAGAATTTCCTCATCGACATCGATGGCACGATCTGCGAGGACATCCCCAACGAGGAGCCTTGGCGCATGGCTGATGCGGAAGTTTTCCCCGAAGCCTTGGAGAGGTTGAACCAATGGTATGATGAAGGGCACATCATCACGTTTTTTACGAGCCGCACCGAAGCACATCGTGAGGTGACGGAAGTGTGGCTGAAGAAGCACGGCTTCAAATGGCACGGCATGGTGATGGGAAAGCCACGCGGCGGCAATTACCATTGGATCGATGACCGCGAAGTGCGCGCCACGCGCTATCTCGGGCATTTCACTGATCTGGTGGAAAAGCGCGCGACCGTTCAAGTTTTTGGTGAATGAACCCGTTGTTGGTTGATGGTCGTTGGTTGTTCGGCGCGATGCTGCGGGCCGACAATACGCCACCGAGGCCTGTCGGCAGACCGACAACCAACGACCAACAACCAACAACCAACCGATGAGCGACCCGCTCCATGTTCCCACCATGGCCGAATTCGCCGCCACCGGCGAAACGCCGGAAGTCCTGTTCTGGGTGGGCTGTGCCGGTTCGTTCGATGATCGTGCGCGGAAGATCACCAAGGCCTTTGTTCGGATCCTGAACGCTGCGAAGGTGAAATTCGCGGTGCTTGGGCAGGAAGAGAGTTGCAGTGGCGATCCCGCGCGAAGAGCCGGCAATGAGTTCCTCTTCCAAATGCAGGCGCTGAACAACATCACTGTGCTGAACGGCTACGGCGTGAAGCGCATCGTCACCGCCTGCCCGCATTGTTTCAACACGCTGAAGAACGAATACCCCGCGCTGGGCGGCACCTACGAGGTGATGCACCACACGCAGTTCATCAACGCGCTGATGAAGGAGGGGAGGATCAAGGTCGAAGGCGGATCGTTCGCTGGCAAGCGCATCACCTTCCACGATCCCTGCTACCTCGGTCGCGGCAATGGCGAGTATGAAGCGCCGCGTGAAGTGCTGCTGAAGTTGGACGCCGCGTTGATCGAACTGAAACGCAGCAAACAGAACGGCTTGTGCTGCGGTGCCGGTGGCGCGCAGATGTTCAAGGAGGCCGAGCCTGGCAAACGCGAGGTGAACGTGGAGCGAAGCGAAGAAGCGTTGGCGGCATCACCGAACATCATCGCGGCGGGCTGCCCTTTCTGCAATACCATGCTGACGGATGGTGTGAAGCATTTCAACAAGGAAGGGGAGGTGCAAGTGAAGGATGTGGCGGAACTGATCGCCGAGGCAGGCGACCTCTAAATCCAATACTGATGCGACTAAAGCTCTTGATCGGCTTGTTTGCGCTGTGTCCTCTTTCCGAAGGTGAATCACATTCCAAGCTGTCTTTGCTCTGCGGGGATCACGGGAGATACTGGCGCGCCCAAGTGGGATACAACTGGTTTTTCGACAACAAAGGAACCTTTGTAGAGTATGTGTCCTCCAAGGAGGCTGGGAGATGCAGGGCTGTTCATGGTGACTTCTTGCTGGATAGCATGACGTGGACCATGCCCGACGATAGCTTGACTTTGACGATAGGTGCTGGTCCGTATTGGTCAATGCACTACTCGATAGTCAGTCTAACTCAGGACAAGATGATTATCCGGGACGGAGCGAGATCCTGGGGGCGTGATTCATTGATTTTCGTGCCTGATGAGGATCAACGTTCACCAATTCTCGGCTGTGAGCACTAGTGCAATGGCCGAGCTGATCGCCGAGGCGGGTGACGTGAACATGTCCACAATGCGGGCGACGTCAACGTCGCCCCTGCCGGTCATTTCCCCAACAACGATTTCACGGCCGCTTCCAACTGCTGGTCGCGCCCCTGGCTCACCACGCCCGGATCCAACGCCTGCTTCACATCCGGTTCCAGTTCCTGGTTCTCCAGGTACTTGCCATTGTTGTCGATCATGCCCACCTGCGGGATGCCGAAGGTCACGCCGTTCTGCATGTCCTCCCACCACACGGCGGTTCCTGTTCCGGCCACCGGCATGCCCACCAGCTTGCCGATGTTTAGTGCCTTGTAGGTGACGGGGAACATGTGCGCATCGCTGTAGTTCGCCTCGCTGATGATCACCGCTGAAGGCTTCTGCCATTTGAACTGTGGCTCGCTGCCGAGCTTCTGCCCGCGCGGCTCCATGTGCATATAGGTGTGGCCGCTGAGGAAGGTCGCGAGGTCGTCGTGCAACCAGCCGCCGCCATTGAAACGTGTATCCACGATCAGCGCGTCCTTGCTGCTATAGCGTCCGAGGACTTCCTCGAACACCGTGCGGAAGCTCTGGTCGTCCATGCCACGCACATGCACGTAGCCGATGCGTCCGCCGCTGAGGCTGTCCACGATGTGGCGGCAGCGTTCGACCCAGCGATGATAGAGCAGTTGGCCTTCCTCTCCGGGACCGATAGGCTTCACCATTTCGTCCCAGCGAACATTCGTTTTCGGATCAAGCAGTGAAAGCAACGTGGGCTTGCCTGCTTTCCGGTTCAGCAATTTGCTCGGATCCTCTTGCGCCGTGATCGTCACGCCATCGATCTTCTCGATCACATCACCCGCCTTGATCCTCGTGCCCTCCTTGATCACCGGGCTCTTCTCCATCACCTCGGTGATCTTCAATCCCGCGGTGCCGGGTTCGTCGGCATAGAAGAGGCCGAGGCTCGCGGTCTCATCGCCGTTCGGCATCGGTTCCCCGAAATAGCCACCCGTGTGCGAGGCGTTCAGTTCGCCGAGCAGTTCGCTCAGCATCTCCGCGAAGTCATAGTTGTTGTTGATGTAGGGGAGGAAGCGCTGGTATTCGTCCTTGAACTTTTTCCAGTCCACGCCCTGCAGGTCCACGCGGTAGAACTTCTTCACCACCTGCCGCCACACGTGTTCGAAGAGGTAAGCGCGCTCGGCCATCTCGTTCAATTTCATCTCGCCGTTGATGCCCACGGGCTTCGTTTCGTTCTTCTCGATGTCGTACCGCGATATGCCGGTGTTCGTCAGGAAGAAGAGGTTCTTGCCTTCCTTGTCGATGACCAACCCACCCGCGAAGTCCACGCCCAGTTTGGCGGCGATCTTGGTCTCCTTCGTGCGGATCTCTATCTGCCAGAGATCGTAGCCCTTCTCGAAGTGCGCGAGGTAGTAGAGCTTCTCGCCATCCTTCGACAGCACCGCGCCGGTGAGGTCGCTCGAGTTCGTCGTCAAGCGCACCTTGCGATCCTCGATGTGATCGAGTTCGAACTTCAGGTCCTCCACTTTCTTCTCCTTGTCTTTTTCCTTTTTCTCTTTTGCCTCTTTCTCTTTTGTCTTCTCATCCTTCCCTTTGTCCTCGTCCTCTTTCTTCTTCGTCTCCGCATCCTTCAGCAACTCCGCGTCCTCCTTGCTGAGCATGAACTTGTCGTAGGCTTCCTGCGTGAAGAACATCGCGTACGCGTCGCTCTGGCCACCCCAGCTGGCGTGGTTCTTCAATCCATCGCGCGAACTATAGAAGACCATCGCCTTGCCGTCCATCGCCCATTGTGGACGACCGCCACCGTAGCCGCTTTTGGTGAGATCCGTCAGTTTCGGCTCGCCCTGCACGTTCACCAGTCCGATCTGCGTGATCCACTGATCATCGTGAAGGAATTCCACCAATAACCACTTGCTGTCGGGTGACCAGGTGAAGTACTGGTCACCATCGCTGTAGCTGTAGTTCTTGTTGCCCGGCATGATCACACGCGATTGCTTCGTGGCGATGTTGTACACCTTGATCGTGGTGCGCTCTTCGAGATAGGCGACCTCTTTCCCATCGGGCGAATACAGCGGCTGGAATTCTTCCGCAGGCGTGGCGAGCAATGGCTCCTCCTTCAACACGGTGGCGTTGAAGAAATACAGTTCTTCCTTGCGCGTGAGCGATGTGGTGTAGAGGTCCCAGCTTCCATTGCGTTCGCTGGCGTAGAGAATGCTTCGACCATCCGGGCTGAAGCTCGCCGAGCGCTCTTGCTCCGGCGTGTTGGTGATGCGGCGCGTTGTGCCCTCCTTGATCGAGGTGACGAACACTTCACCGCGGAATACGAAGACCGCTTCCTTGCCATTGCTCGACACTTCCATTTCGCTCGCTGGACCGGTCACGCTCAACACGGTCTCCGGGTTGAAGCGGTCGTCCGCTTCGACGCGCACACCGACCTTCTTCGGCTCACTGCCATCCTTCATCGTGTACAATTCGCCCCGATAACTGAAGCAGAGCGTGCCATCGTTGCTGATGCTGAGCGAGCGCACCGGATGATCGGTGAGGAACGACACCTGTGTGGAAGCGCCTCCGGTCACTGGCATTTTGAAGACGTTGAACGAGCCCTTCTCCTCACTGAGATAGTAGATCGTCTTCCCGTCGGCGCTGAACACCGGATTGCGGTCCTCGCCAAGGAACGTACTGATCTGTTTGTACTGTTTCGTTGTGAGATCGTAAGTCCAGATGTCGCGCGTGACCGAGGAAGTGTGGTGCTTGCGCATTCCGTTCTCGTAGCCCTTCCTGTCGTTGTATACCAGCAGGGTGCCCGTGGGATTGTAGCGGGCGCGCTCAGCGGGTATCGTGAAGATCTGGTGAACGCGACCGCCGATCGCCGGTACAGAGTAGAGTTCACCGAGCCCGCCGACAGGGAAGAGCTGGTTCTTCACATCGTCGAGTCTTCCACCATAGAAGATCACCGATGAATTGTCAGGTGTGAAATCGCTCGCGTTCTCCGGTCCGGAGTTGAAGGTGAGCCGCGTGGCCGCGCCGCCTGTGCTGGGCATGGTGAAAACATCCGAGTTGCCATAGCGCATCGAGGAGAACGCGAGTGTGGCACCATCGTGCGACCACACCGGTCCGAGATCCAAGGCAGCGTTGGTGGTGAGCAATTGGGCTTCGCCACCCGTTGCGTTCACACGCCAGAGATCCCCCTTGTAGCAGAACGCGATCGCCTTGCCGTCCGGCGAGATCGCCGGGCCCCGCAGCCAGAGCGGATCGGACTGTGCAACGGAAGCCATAGCCCAAAGGCAGGCGGACAAAAGAGTGGTCGATCGGTTCACGCTGGTGGGGATCTTGGGTGGACGTGGAAGGCGCGCAAAACTATCCGCCCCGATCATCCATTGGTCACGGGACCGACCGTTGATCCGTGCGATCTTTGCCTCATGAACGTCGCGACCAAGCCGAAGACCTTGATCACCATGGCCCCACATGCGCGCGTGTGGGTGTACAAGAGCGCCCGTGCGTTCACCTCCGGACCGCGGACATGGATCCTCGAAAAGGGATCCGCGTTCACTTCGTCGTGGGCCGCGCATGGTGCGCAACTAGATGCATGTGTGGAAGTGATGCACGATCATTTCATGGTGATCGCCGTTGACGAGCAACAGGCGATGGCCAGCGGTTGCAGCATCGACAGGAGCGTGCAGTTCGTTCAGGCGTTGGAACGTGACCTGGGTATCGTGCTCACCGATCGGATGGTCGTGCTGTACGAGAAGGAAGCAGCCGTTACGGTCTGTCGCG
>JANMKC010000232.1:0-5965 GCA_031371785.1 Flavobacteriales bacterium
CAGCACGAAATTGCTGATCAACTATCGACTGGGCCTCGTGCGCAATGGCACGAACCGCAGTGTTTGGGAAGCTCCCGTGTATGACCCCAGCGCACCGCTCGCGAATATCGGCGTGGATCGCCGCAATGTGGACTGCCTGAACCCGAGCGTACAGTTCCTCGATGCCAGCGCGCTCAACGGAACGGGTGCGACCTGGAGCTGGAGTTTCCCCGGCGGATCACCGGGCACGAGCAGCATCCGCAACCCGTTGGTGACCTACAGCGCAGCGGGCAGCTACAACGTCACGCTTACCGTTGCCGATGTGAACGGCACCAGCACGAAGACCTGGACGAACTTCATCACGTTTGCGAACTCCACGGCCGCGCTGCCCTTCAGTGCCGATGCGGAGAACGGTGTTGCCGCGCCTTCGGGATGGACCTTGCAGAACCCGGACAACAGCGACACCTGGAGCAACGTGAGCCTCGCCGTGGGCGCTGACGGCAATGCCACACGCGCGTGGCGCATCGACTACTACTACTACAACGCACCGGGCCAAGAGGATCGACTCGTCACTCCCGCGATCACCCTTGGCGGCAGCGCCGGAACGCACCTGATGTTCCACCATGCTTACAAAGGGTATGGTGCTTCCTACACGGATGGACTGCGTGTGGAGATCAGCACCAATTGCGGTGCGAACTGGACGCAACTCTATTATCAGGAAGCGTTGGCGCTGGGTACCACCACGACAGGAACAAGCCCTTGGTCGCCCACGGCGGCGAACCAATGGCTCCTGCATGACATCGACCTCAGCGCGTATGATGGCCAGAACGTGGTGATCCGGTTCACGGGCGTGAACGACTATGGCGATCGCCTCTACCTGGACAACATCGCGCTCGTGAACAACGGTGTGAAACTCGCATTGAAGGTTTTCCTTGAAGGCGCTTACGACCAGCCGAGCGGACTGATGCGCGATGATCTGCGCACAGCGGCGGCGATCCCAACAACAGAGCCTTACACTGCGCTCGGCTTCACACAAGCGAGCGATGGAGGTGGTGAAGTGATGCAGAGCGGCGTGACCTCCGTTACCGGCAACAACGCGATCGTGGATTGGGTGCTGGTGGAACTGCGAAGTGGAGCGAACTCCTCCATCCTCAAAGCCACGCGTCCCGCGCTCGTGCAGCGCGATGGCGATGTGGTAGACGTGGATGGCGTTTCGCCCATCGCCGAGTTCGCGTCCGCAGGGAATTATTTTGTCGTCGTCCGACATCGCAATCACCTGGGTTGTATGACGAGCGCGGCGATCGCATTGAGCGGGACAACCACGTCGATCGACTTCAGCAACACGTCGATCGCGCTCTATGGAACACAGGCGGAAAAGACGATCGGCACCGTGAACGCGCTGTGGATGGGCAACGTGGTGAAGGACGGATCACTGAAGTACACCGGTGCGGGCAACGATCGCGATCCCATTCTCGTGCGCATCGGCAGTACGGTGCCCACCAATGTTGTGAACGGCTACTATTCGGAGGATTGCACGTTGGATGGCCAGGTGAAATACACCGGCAGCTTGAACGATCGCGACCCGATATTGGTGAACGTGGGATCCACCGTGCCGACGAACGTGCGGGTGGAGCAGTTGCCATAGAAAAGCATCACCCGTTGGATCACCCAGAACGCGGCCATGCCACCGATGGCATACGGTGGAACTCGCCATGCCCATGAAGGTGTCTTCAAGGATGTTCGCCTTGCGATCGCGTTCCGGTATGCACCGGAAACACCGAGCACGCAGGCAATGAAGGAGAGTTGTCCGATCTCCACACCGACGTTGAAGAACAACAGGGCTGTCGGTATCGCTTGCTGCGGAAGTCCGACCTCGCTGAGCGCACCGGCGAAACCGAAACCGTGCAGCAACCCGAACGTGAACGCGACGATCCAGGGCTTGCGCGCAGTAAGGCCCGGGCGACCTTCATGCCCATGAACGATCTCCGCGGCGACGAACATGATGCTCAAAGCGATCATCGCTTCCACCGGTGGTGAAGGCACATGCACGATGCCGAGCGTAGCGGCCGCGAGCGTGATGCTGTGCGCGAGGGTGAAGGCCGTCACCGTCGCGATCAAACGTCGTCCGCTCTTCACGATGATCAGCAATGCGAGCACGAAGAGCAGGTGATCGATGCCGAGCAGGATGTGTTCAATGCCGAGCACGGTATAGGTCTGCGCGACTTCGGCACGGCTCGACGATGCTTCGATGGTGAAGCTGTCATGGCTTCGGGAGAGGCGTATCGTTTGTTCGGTTCCATCCATGCGCACCACGCGCACAAGCACATCGCTTAGCGCATCGCCGATGCCATCGATACGGATCGTCGTTCCGGCCAATGCACCATCCGATCTCACGAGGCTTCGCTCCGCGCGCCATCCGTTCGCTTCTTGGACCGAAGGAGATCCTTCCACATGCATGTTCTCCGGCAAAAGCGGGTGCGCGCCGATATCCGAGTTGCCGATCAGTGGCATCTTCCACAGCATCATGCAGGTGTTCGCCGAAGTCTCGCGCAGTTCGAGATAACCTGGCCGTACGTCGTGCGCGCTGATGATCAATGCGGCGAAAAACGCGTAACCCAGGGCGATGAAGCGCAGCGACCGGCTCATTTTTCCACGGTCACAGTGTAGCGTCCCCGTATCCGATCCACTGCCGTGGGCAGGCTGTCGCCCAGCACGAAGCGCATCTTTTCCAACAGGCGCTCTCGGATGATGCCGTCCTCTTGGTCGAGACCCAACGACCGCGCCTCGCGCACCAGCACTTCATCACGCACTTGCGTACCGATCAACGAGTCGAGTTCGATCTTCGATGGTGGTCGATGCGCAACGAACGAGAACGCCTCGCTGACCGCTTTCACTTGGTCCGCTGTGATGGTGATCGAGTCGCCCTTTTCTTTCGCGGCCCCGTTCATCAGGCGGTACACTCCGAACAGCGCCGCTCCGATGAGCAGGAAGTGGAAGAGGGGTTCGCGCAGGAACTTCATGGCGGAAAGGTGCGGAGACATACGCGGGAAAGATGCGCCCGGATCCGGGGCTTCATCATCTTTGTGACCATGGGATCCACTGAAACCATCCACAGCGCCTTCATTGAGCACATACGCGTCGAGCTCAACACCATCCGCGAGGCCGGCCTTTTCAAGCGCGAGCGGATCATCACCAGCGAACAAGGCGCGGAGATCACAGTGAACACCGGCTCAGGGGCCGGTGCAAGCTCGAAGACCGTCCTGAACTTCTGCGCGAACAACTACCTCGGCCTCTCGTCGCATCCTGACGTGATCGCCGCCGCGCACAAGGCGCTCGACTCGCACGGCTACGGGATGAGCAGCGTGCGCTTCATCTGCGGCACGCAGGACATCCACAAGGAACTGGAGAAGAAGCTCGCGGATTTCCACGGAACGGAGGACACCATACTCTACGCGGCCTGCTTCGACGCGAACGGCGGTGTGTTCGAACCGTTGTTGCAGGAGGCCGATGCGATCATCAGCGATTCGCTGAACCATGCGAGCATCATCGATGGGGTACGCCTGTGCAAAGCGATGCGCTACCGCTACGCCAACAACGACATGGCGGATCTGGAACTGCAGCTCACGATCGCGCGCAAGGATGGTGCGCGCCACATCCTCATCGTTACCGATGGCGTCTTCAGCATGGACGGCATCGTTGCGGATCTGAAAGGCGTGTGCGATCTCGCCGACAAGCATGAAGCGATGGTGATGGTGGACGAATGCCACGCGGCGGGCTTCATCGGCAAGACCGGTCGCGGCAGTGTTGAAGCATGCGGTGTCACGGGTCGCGTGGACATCATCACCGGCACGCTCGGCAAAGCGCTCGGCGGCGCGATGGGCGGCTACACCACGGGTCGTAAGGAGATCATCGAAATGCTGCGGCAACGTTCGCGGCCATATCTCTTCAGCAATTCGCTCACACCCGCGATCGTCGGTGCGAGCATCGCCGTGTTGGATCTATTGACGAAGAGCACGGAACTGCGCGACCGGCTCGAAGGGAACGTGAGGCGTTTCAAAACGGGCATCGAAGCGCTCGGCTTCAAGACCAGCGGCGACAAGAGCGCGATCATTCCGGTGATGCTCGGCGATGCGAAGCTCAGCCAGGTGATGGCCGACAAGCTGTTGGATGAAGGCATCTACGTGATCGGCTTCTTCTTCCCCGTGGTGCCGAAGGACAAGGCGCGGATCCGCGTGCAGTTGAGCGCGGCGCATACCGATGCGCATATCGACAAGGCGTTGGCGGCGTTCGCGAAGGTGGGCAAGGAGCTGGGCGTGATCTGAGCAGGACCGCAGGCATGTGCGTGACACGCTGCTGCTCCTTGGGCTGCGTGTCCGGATCGCCTTACCTTCCACGGCCGTTGGAAAATTGCGATCGGGGATCTTTCACCTAACCTGCTCCGCCATGTCGTTCATTACCCGCCACAGGAAGTCACTTTCGGTGCTTTCGCTCATCGTGTGTGGTATCACGTTGATCGCTTTTCAACCTTACGAACTCACCAACGCTGGATCGGCCGTGCCGGTGAGCACGTTCGCCAATTACGAGAGCGCGCACGTGCATCCGTTGGACATGACGCCCGACGGCACAAAGTTGCTGGCGGTGAACACGGCCAACAACACGCTCGAAGTGTTCACGCTCGGTGGCACCATGATGCTGAACACGGTGAGCATTCCCGTGGGCCTCGATCCGGTGACGGTGCGCGTGCGCAACAACACCGAAGCGTGGGTGGTCGATCAGGTGAGCGATGAGATCAGCATCGTGAACCTCGCCACCAACACGGTGATCCGCAGTCTCACCACGGAGAACGAACCGGCGGATGTGGTCTTTGCAGGCGCGACACAGAAGGCCTTCGTTTCATGCGCGGAGCGGGAGAGCATCCAAGTGTTCGACCTGGGCAACTTGGGCAATGCGCCGACAGAAGTCCTGCTGAAAGGCGAACAGCCGCGCGCCCTCGCGGTGAGCCCTGATGGCAGCACCGTGTATTGCGCCTTCTTCGAGAGCGGCAACCAGACCACGGTGATCTCCGGCAACGCGTTCATGGCGGCAGGCATCTGTTCGGTCCAAGGCGGCTGCACGATCATCCCGAACGATGTCACCAAACCAGCGGGTCCGTATAGCGGCGTGGTGCCCGTTCCCAACTCGGGCACAGGCTTCAACCCACCGATGAACCCGAACAACCCTGCCTCGAACGCATCGAACAGTTTGATCGTCCGGAAGAACGGGGCAGGCCAATGGATGGACGACAACAACCACAACTGGACGAACATCGTCACTGGAGGTGCTGGCGTGCGGCAGGCCGGTTGGGACATGCCCGACCGCGACGTTGCGGTGCTGAACGCGAACAGTCTTGCGCTGTCCTATCAGGCGCACGTGGGGAACATCCTCATGGCCATGAGCGTGAAAGCGAGCGGTGAGGTGACCGTTGTAGGGACAGATGCCACCAACGAGATCCGCTTCGAACCGAACCTCAACGGAAAATTCCTGCGGGTGAACCTGACGCGCTTCACATCCGTGGGCGGATCCAACACCATCACGGACCTCAACCCGCACATCAACTACGCGAATTCCACCCTGCCACTTGCACAGCGGAACCTCAGCATCGGCGATCCGCGCGGGATCGCGTGGAAGAGCAGCGGCACCAAGGCGTACATCACGGGCATGGGATCGAACAATGTGATCACCGTGAACGGAAGCGGCGCGCGCACCGGCCAGTTCGAAGTGGGCGACGGCCCGACCGGCATCGTGCTCGATGAAACGCGCAACCGGGCTTATGTGCTGAACAAGTTCGAAGGCACCATCAGCACGGTCGACATCACCACGGACAAGGAAGTGGCGCGCGCGAACTTCTTCGACCCGACACCGCAAGTGATCAAGGCGGGCCGTAAGCATCTCTACAACACGCACCTCGGCAGCGGCAATGGCCACATCGCCTGCGCGAGCTGTCACG
>JANMKC010000271.1:0-7422 GCA_031371785.1 Flavobacteriales bacterium
GGTCATCAACCAGATGGCGAACTTTGCACTGCTTGAATGGCCGGAGAACATCGACATCAGTGATGACGCACCCACCGCCTACGTGCCCGCCGTGCGTGAACGGTTCGACGCTGGTGCGTGGACCGCAATGCACGAGTTGCATGCGTTGCCAGCGAATTGGGAGGGCTTGAGCTATGATGAGTTCCTCACCGAACGGCGCAAGTTGATGGCTCAGATCATCCGAAGGGGATATGAGACGTTGCAGTGATCAACAACCATGAATAAGCCCAGCGACCCCACCTTCGCCGAGAAGTTCAACACCTACCGCTTCGCGGACTACAAGGAGAAGGTGATCGACTTGTTGAAGAGGGTGACGACGGTGAGTGTGGGGACGATGGAGGTGGTGAAGAAGATGGAGAAAAGTCCTCGGTGATGTCTGAGGTCCAGTTCGTACTTGCGACCGTTGCCGCTTTCATGGCCTTCTTGACTTTCATTTCGACGAGCCACATCATATACGGCAATATAATCGGCAACAGGATAAGGGCCTTGGTGGGTGAACGCACACGGCTCTGGGTTACGGACTATTGGGCTTCGCTCGAGATCACTGGTCGGTCGTTGTTCAGCAGTGAGTTGGATCGATTGGGCCGTTGGTTCGCCCGTTACCAGGAATATCAGGCCAACACCGTAATGTCTTTCCTCGTTTTGAGCGTGTTCCTCACGCGCCTATCACTGCTACCCGCGAACGTCCTTTATGCTATCAGCGCGAGTGTGCGAATGCATGCTGGCTTTCCCGATTGGACGTATGTGGCTCTTCGTATCCTTTTCTGCATCGGCGACCTGCTCCTGATCTTCGTTGCTGTTCGCAGGCGTTCGCTTCGCGGGAAGGCGATAGCTCTGTGCTATGCGACCATACTTGTGAATTACGGGGGGGCCTTGGCTTTTACGATCAAGTCCGCACTCGCAGGGGAGGGTCTGGAACCCCTGAAATATGCTGTTTTCTGGGTTTTGCTTGTGGTTCTTTCGGTCATCGCGGTCCGCTGCGTTAGAAAATTCATTCTTCCTCGAGTGACCACAACATCACATGCGATATGGTTGTTGATCGGCTTTCTCCTTGCCACAGACCTGATCGGTCGGCTCTTTGGGGTCGAACTGCTCGACTTGATCGATTTCCTGGTCGGGAACTTGATCTTTATGATGGTGTACGCGGCCAACTACATCTTCGATCGGCGGTCGCTAGAGAGGACGGCCATCTATGTCGAGGAGCAGTCCAGAACACAGGTCCCCTCTTCGATGAAACTCGGAGTATTGTTCGGCGTGCTTTTCTTATACGCTGCTGCGGTATTTCTCGTGTGCAACCTTAGGGAGAACATCTACTCGTGGATCGGGTGGAACCTTCCACCACGTAAGTCGTTCGGATCTATCTTGGGATTCGATCTTTACCTGTGGTACCTCCCCACCGCCATGACCACCCTTCTTCCTATCGTGTCCGTTTTCGCGTTGCTGGGGGTACGCGCAACGAGTTCGTTCCTGGTGCGTCGTGTTTCGACTTCGAGCAAATGGTGGTTCGGCGAGGCGAAAGAGCATGGTAAGGATCCCGTGTACCTGACCTACATGAATGTCATGCTCGCCATGTCCGTGCTTGCATCATTCGTCACATGGGCTGTGGCCTATGGTGCAATTGGTCGCTTAGTGAAGGGATAGATGGGCCACGTTGTCGCTCGGATCGGCTTGTGAAAGGGCCTGTGCGCCCCCCTTTTCTGGTGCGAGCGTCCTTCGCCCCGATCCGGCGCTCGGATGTTTTCCGAGTGCCTTCTTGACAATGATCGGTCTGCCGGCCAGCAGCCGAAGAGCCGAACGGCACCATCATCTGCAGATATGGACAGCCGAGCGCCGATGTGGGGGGCACCCCCCAAAAAATACCGGGAAACCGGTATTGTGGGGGTGGGTCGGACTCCTGTCCTTTGGACCGATCGATTCCATGAACAGGTCAACGCCCGGTCTTTCACGATCGGAGGTCGACAGCAAGAACCAAAAGCCATGAGCAAAAAGAAAGCGAAAGTCCCCGCCCGGCCAGATGGCCAGAAGGGAAAGCGGACCGCACGTGCAAAGGCCGCAGACGGCACCCGCAAACACGATCGGAAAGAGGATAGTGGCAAGGATGATGGTGAGGACGGTGGTGAGGATGGTGAGGACCTCATGCGGCGGTTGACGTGGTTTCGCGAATTCCACGGCACAGGTGTGGATGATCCCGGAAGAGCCCGCTTGCAAGCGATCAGGCATACCGAGGCAATGACGGAGTTCCACCCGGAAGAACACCTGCCCAAGGGCGGCGCACCCAAAGAGGCGTTCGCTGCGGAAAGGGATGGGAAGAAGATCCCCATGGCCCTGCGCAAGGCAAAGAACCCGCGCCCGGCGAGCAGCTTCGGCTTCGCTGCGGAGCCGGTAGAGGTAGGGATGCGCGAGGGTGCAGGGACGACGCTGAAGATCAGGCTGAACAGTGCTACGACCAAGCGGTTGGACAAGGGAACGATCCGCATGTTCCGGTTTGAAGCCTCCATCCGGAAATGGGTGTTGGTGCCGCGTTCAGGGGTTTCTCCTGGCGGGGAATACGCATGGGTCACCCTGCATCGGCCGGGGCTCTATGTCCCTATCGGGCTGCCCGCCGATCCCTGGCTGTTGTACTCCGTGCTCCAAATGCGTTCCGCACAGACGATGCTGCTGCGCGATGATGCCATTGGCAAGGGGTCGTCCTGGTTGCGCATGCTCGCCGATCAGGTGTTCAACGAAGGGCTGTTCCGTGGGCTGAAGGACGACCCCGCCGCGATCGAGGGGCTCGGCATGCCTCCGTTCCAGAAGGGAATGGGACCTGTAGAACTTCGTGACCTGATCCTGGGCTTGGATCTACCCATGCCCGGAGGTCTCGCCGAATGGGATATCCTGGATGATATCTGCCCACCTTGGCGAGGACCGATATTCCCCGGCCACTGGTTCCTTCCTCCCTTCTACCATTTGCCGATACTGTGGTTCCTGGGCTGGCGATCAAGAGGCCCATGGAACATCAATGGGCGTATCAAGTGCGTGGTGCGGCATCCGAGCGACAGCAACATACTGTATGCTGGAGCGGCGGATGGAGGCGTTTGGAAGAGCGTGGATGGCGGGGTAAGGTGGCAACCGAAAATGCTCAAACAGCTTTCTATGGCCATCGGTGGGCTGGCTATTTCCGCCAGCGACCCGAACATATTGTACGCCGCTACCGGAGAGGATACACCGGGCTGGGGTCCGTCCTTCGGGGGAGCAGGTGTGTATAAGACCATGAACGGCGGCGCCACATGGACGCTGTGCGGCCCGATAGGCAGCGATCGCTGTACGCGCGTTCAGATCCATCCGACCAATGCGGACATCGTGTATGTATCCGGCAACGGTGGTCTGCACAAGAGCATTGATGGTGGCGTCGGATGGACCAACCTGCGCACCGATCATTGCAGTGATGTTCTGCTGGATACCTGGAACGCTGACGTGATCTATGCCGCTGTTTGGAACGATGGCATTTACAAGAGCACCAATGGTGGCGGCGTTTGGGGTACACGCTTGAGTGTTCCCCTTCCGGCCGGGTCCTCTGCGGAGTGGATCAAATTGGCGGCCTCCCATTACTATGTGCCGGAACGTACCATCCGTATCCCCTGGTTGCGTCGCGTGACATATCTGGTAGCCAAAATGGGTACCGATTCGGGGTTGTTGTTCTTCTCTGTTGATGGAGGGGCAACGTGGGGGCAGTTCGCGGGCTCGCATGGAGCGGTGTCCTACAACGAATGGACGAACCTTTTGGCGCTCAAAGAATTCGACCCCGATATGATCTTCGCCGGCGGGGTGGGCTTGGAACGCAGTACGGATCGCGGGGTGAGTTTCTCAGGCACCGCCGGTACGCACAGCGACCATCACATGATAGCGTTCGACCCGAACGACGACGCGCGATGCGATGCGGCAACCGACGGCGGTGTGTACCGGTCCGTGAACGACGGCGCGAACTGGGCATTGAACAGCGATCGCCTGGTGGCCACCCAGCTTTACAGCATCGGCGTTTCACAAACGGCACCCTTCCTTTTGGGTGGTGCCACACAGGATCAGGGCATCATAAAGACCACCGGACCCACTGTATGGAGCGATACGGGGGCGGGGAACGAAGGCGGCTTCTTCATCGTTGATCCCAACAACGAGAACAACATCTACGTGACCCCGTGGAACGGCAATTTGCGCCGCAGTACGAATGGCGGGTCTGCCTGGACGACCATCCTCAATGGTCTGCCGATGCCGGGTACGCCGCCCGCCACCATCGGTGTCGCTCACTTGGCTGTGCAACCGGGCAATTCCAACGTGTTGCTATGCTCGGGCGCCGATCAGGTTTGTCGCAGCATCGACCAAGGCACCACATGGGGTGCTGTTTTCACCACGGACGGGAACGCGAACCGAGTGGCCTTCGCGCCTACGGACGCCAACCGCTGTTACGCTGCATCCAATTCAGGCAGGATCTATCGGAACGACAACGCTGGAACGGCCGGGAACTGGGCCGAAGCATGTACCGTTGCGAACCGGCCCCCTGCCGGTAATGTCACCTGCATCGCTGTGGGGTGGAACGATCCGGACCTGGTGGTGATCACGTATTCGAATTTCGGATCACCGCATGTGGCCATATCCAGGGACGGTGGAGCACACTGGATGGCCGCGAACGGAACCGTAGCGGGAATGACCCTTCCTGACATTCCCGCGAATGCCGTGGTGATCGATCAGAACAACCCTGACCGATTGTATGTGGCTACTGACATCGGCGTATTCACCACTAGTGATGCGGGGGCTTCCTGGGCAGAGTTCAATTTCAACCTTCCTCGGATAGTCATATCAGAACTGGTGCTGCGCAAGCCGAACAATACGTTGTATGCGAGCACGATGGGCAGGGGTGCGTACAGCTATTGGTTGTGAACCGGATCCTTGCCCCTCATCCGCGAAAGTCTTCCGCGTGCGATAGCCTGTGCGTGGCAAGCGGGCGACTGTGCGCCCAACTCTATCCCAAGCGTCCCACGCTCGTGCATTCTTCTTCCAAGTTCCAAAGAGCTGGAGAAATATCTGAAGTTCCGCAAGGGCATGGTGCTGAGCGATCCGTCGCGCTACTGCCGCATTGCTACGGCACTGGCGAAGGCGATGGAGCTGCAGAAGGAATTGGAGGGGGTGTATGGGGAGACGAAAAGGAGGTGGTTTGAGGAGGCACCCCCAAAAAAATACTGGTTTCATGGTCTTGTGGGCACAAAGCCCCAGGTGCAATTTTGGCCCCGCAGGTTGAGCCACGTTGCTCAAAAACATAACGGAACACCCATGGACAAGGAACAAGGACAAAGGCGGGCTGGCGACGGCCTTGAACTCACAGGCCCAGAGCGCCATTTCGATGGATCCACCACCGCCTGGCTCATCGGCAACTACGTGAAATACCTGAACGTGGACGAGGGGAACAAGCAGGGCCAACTCGCACTTGCACGGGTCATCGAACTCCTTCGTTCGCGGAAGGATACGGTGGAGATAGCGATCCAATTGGCCCGAACCACCGCTGCGCAGGACGCATCGCTGCGGTGGGTGTTGTTCCATCTTTTCGCGGCACTCGAGGATCCTTCAGCTGCGGAGTTCCTGTTCCGTTCTGTTGTGGCACCGCTACCGGAAGCAGGAAAGAGATCTTGTGAGGGGCCATTGGACAGCGAACTGCTCGTTCGCACAATGGCTATCGAGGCTCTTCGCGGGATATGTGTAAAACACGATGAGCCAAGGAACCTGTTGCTGAAACTCGTTGCACAGCGATCGAGCACCCCGTTGCATGTGGAGGCGGTGAAGGCCGCAGTGTCTTTGGGGTTGAGGGACAAGGTGAAAGAGCTGCTGGCCAAAGAGGACCATTGGATCCTGGACCTGAAGCGACTCCCGGTCGAAGAGTTGAAAGTTGAGCACGAACTCAAGGATATGAAAGGGCGTTTGCGAACCCCTCCGATGATGGGTGGTGGCAAAGCCAAACCAAAGGTCACATGTTGCGAACACACCACTAAAACCGAAGATCATGGCTAGCTGCACGGCAACTGTTCCGGATAGGGACGCTTCAGGCGATACACTGTATGGCCCTTTGGTCTGCTGGCAAGAATTTGTCGATTGGGCTTGGGATGCCTTCGATTTTGACCACGACGACTGGGACGATGGGTTCGGGTTCGACCAAGTGTGTGACAACAACTTTCCATTGAACAGGACCCTTTCCGGCATCTATTGCCTTTCGTACTCAGCAGATGACTACCAGAACGAATCATACGACTCGAACATCCTGCAATGGGGTTGCCGGTTCGTCCGCGACCACATTGATGAGCTCGATGCCCGCTGCGGCGATGGCACTGCGGTCGCGGCCACTTGGGAAGGGGCATTCGTGGATGACCGAACGGAGCTTTACCTTTTCTTCTTCTATAGTCAAGGGGTAAGCCTTCGGGCCGGCACATTGGTCCATGAATCACGGCATGCCGACGGAAAAGGCCACGACAGCGGGTTCAACGATTCGAGTTGGGAATACAATGGGGCTTGGCGCTGGCAAGTTTGCTGGCTCGCCTGGTTCGCGGCGGCGGGCACGCGCACCTCGGTGGCCATGAAAACCCAGGCCACGCAACGAGCCAACAACATCTTGAACAACAACTTCGCCACACACCCAGGCTTCAACGTGTAAGTTCCCAAACCTCGTAAGGAGAAGAAGCCCAACGAACCACAACATCGCCGAGAAGTTCAACACCTACCACTTCGCGGACTACAAGGAGTAGGTGATAGACTGGTGAAGAGGGTATGTACGGTGAGTGTGGGGACGGTAGGGTCATCAACCGAATGCAGAACATACTACGCACATGAACAAGCGAAGGCTCATCCGCAGTACTGTTCTCAACGGGGATATAGAGCGCATGATGCGTTCAGGCATGCACCTGGAAGAAGACAATCCGTTCTGCTACAAGTATTGCGAATGGGGCTTGTTCGTAGACAACATGATCGTCTTCGATCCCCATAACCAGGCACAGACCGACGATATCTTCCACAATGCGCGGGCCGCAACGAATGGTGGCGCGGTCACCCCGATCAGCGTAGTACCCGGTATGCACATGATCCTAGGCCGGATGGCTTTTCGCTCGATCCCAGCGCACGCTTGCCGAACAGCCAAGAGTGGGCGAACTTGACGAGGATCCTGATCCGGATCGCTCAGGGTTGGAACGGCGGGCCGCCGCTTATTGATCACACTCGCAGGGTGATGTTCGACGTGGAGAATTACAACCTGAACGGTGAGGAAGTGCGCTACGATGATCCGAAGGCTGACCTGAGTCACCAGGACCTGTGGTCAGAGAATTTTTTCAAACACATTACCGCTTTTGGCATTATCCCAATGGTCCATCC
>JANMKC010000277.1:0-2879 GCA_031371785.1 Flavobacteriales bacterium
CACTGATTTCTGAAACGGAACTGAAGAAGCGTTGGCCGCTGACTTGGGAATACCTCAAGGCGAACAAGAAATACTTGGAGAGCCGAGAGGATGGCAAAATGAAGCACGAAGGCTGGTATGGATACATTTACCCAAAAGCCCTCGACGTGATGCCGCTTCCGAAAATCTTCACACCGGACATCGCGCCATGCGCGGCGTTCCTCTGGTTCAAGGCAGACCTGTGGATGGTGCTGCTCTTCACCGGTGGTGTATGGACGTTCGTGGCTGCGGCATCGATCGCCCCATCGCTGTTGAAGCGCGCGAATGGATCGGCACGACGTGAGCGCGCGGAGATCGTGCGCTACGGTTTGCCACGTGTGCCGGGCGATATCGCATTGGGTGCCTTGCTCACCCTTCCGGTTTATGTGGTGGTGCGCACGTTCGGACAAGGGCTCGCAGCGGAATACGCGTTCGCATGCACGTTGCTCAACCTCGCAGCTGCTGCCTTCAGCCCGGTGGCCCTGCTGTTGCTTCCTGCCGCCTCCGGCCAATTGTCGCGCGGCGATTTCACCGGATTGGCCGAACGCATCCGCCGGATGACGCTCATCATTCTCGCTGCTTCCGTGGCGTTGATGCTCGGGTTCGAACTGCTCGCCACGCCCTTCCTGCGGATCTACCTCGGACCTACCGGCGACAGTTTTGTAGCCACCAGCCGATTGGTCTTTCTCGCCGCCTTGCCCTTCGCGTTCTTCAACGGTATGCGGAGCGTGCTCGATGCCTATTACCAGACCCCGCGCAACGGCGTGAACCTCGTGGTCTCCTTCGCCATTCTGATCATTGGTGCGATCGTCCACCTCTTCATTCCTACGCCGTGGTATACCATGGGCGTGGTGCTCCTTCTCGCGCTGCTCTACCTCGGTGCGGCGACCTGGCGCGATGTGCGTTACGTGCGCAGCGAACTGCATCGCTTGGCCGCGCGCAGCGGCAATGCCATCAATGTGCTGGTGGTGATCCCTGATGTGGAAGAAGGGGAGATGTACACCGACTCGAAGGAACAGGCAGGTGCCTTTGCCGTGCTGGGAGCGGACGTTTCGCTCTTCCACTTGGAGAACCGCAGTTCGCCGTTCCAATTGATCCGCTCGCGCAGGCGGTTGAAGAAACTGATCCGCGCGTCGCGACCCGATGTGGTGCATGTCCACTTCGGTTCCGTCGCGGCGCTGTGGACGGTATTGAGCAGCCCGTTGCCTGTGGTGGTCACCTTCATGGGCGATGATCTCGATCGCCGCAATGTGCGCGGCATGGCGCGGCCCTTCGTCGGGGGATTGTTCTCGCAGCTCGCCGCCTTCTTCGCCGCTGGGATCATTTGCACCGATGATCAAGTGCGCGAGCATTTGTGGTGGCGCACGGCGGAGGCGCGCGTGGTGCCGCTGCACGGCGATGCTTCAGCGAACGCAGCGGAAGTACTGGAGCATTTGCGATCGGTGGCGTACCATCGAACGAACGAGGTGCCGGAGGCATGAGGATCATGTTGCTCTCCGCGGCTTCGTCCGTGCATACCGCGCGCTGGGCGAACGCCTTCGTCGGGCGCGGGCATGAAGTGGATCTCGTTTCGCAGCATCCGCCGATCGCGGGCATAGCGCCTTCGGTACGCCTTCATTTCCTCCCGCATCTTGGCGGCCTTGGCTATCTGGTGAACGGTTTGCGTCTCGCTTCCCTGACAAGGAAACTTGCTCCGGACGTGGTGAACGCGCATTATGCCAGCGGCTACGGAACGCTTGCCCGTTCGGTCGGAAGCGTTCCGTTGGTCCTCAACATCTGGGGGAGCGATGTGTTTGATTTCCCGGAAAGAAGCGTGCTTCACCGTGCATGGTTGTTGCGCTCATTGCGCCGTGCGGATCGCGTGATCTCCACCAGCGAAGCGATGGCCGCGCGCGCCCGTGCGATCTGCCCCGATCTCCGCCACTTGGATGTTGTACCCTTCGGCGTGGATACGGCCATCTTCCATCCGAGGCAGGAGGGGATACGCGCTTCCGAAGAGGTCGTCATCGGCACGGTGAAAACGCTCGCGCCGATCTATGGCGTCGATACCTTGATCAACGCGTTCGCGCGGATACAAGGCAAGAGCGGCATAACACGCTCGCGGCTGCGCATCATCGGCGGTGGTCCGCAGAAAGCGGAATTGGAACGGCTCGCCAAGTCCCTGAACGTGGATGATCGCGTGGAATTCATCGGTCCCCTCGCGCCCGATCACGTACCGGATGAACTTCATCGCATGGATATTTTCGCGGCACTGAGCCGTTTTGAAAGTTTCGGAGTGGCGGTGATCGAGGCTTCGGCCTGCGGGCTGCCCGTTGTCGTGAGCGATGCGGGCGGCTTGCCCGAGGTGGTGGCCGATGGGATCACCGGCGTGGTGGTACGCTGCGATGATATGGATGCCGCCGCGTCCGCATTGGCCGCGTTGGTGGCTTCAACGGAATTGCGCCAGCGCTTGGGGAAAGCAGGCGTTGTTCGGGTGATGGAACGGTACGAATGGTCGATGTGTGTGGACCGGATGATGCGTGTGCTTGAAGTGGCTCGCGAACAGGGATCGCACGCATGAGGATCATCTTGCTCACTCAGTATTTCCCGCCGGAAGTGGGTGCGCCGCAGAACCGGTTGTTCGCTACCGCGCAGGTGTTGCAAGCGAATGGAGCGGAGGTGACAGTGCTCACCGCCATGCCGAACTATCCGGAGATGCGCGTGCATGAAGGGTATGGTGGCAAATGGAGAACGGAAGAACGCATGGATGGGCTGCGGGTCGTCCGTGCCTGGTCGCTCGTGAACGCGAAGCGCGGCATTTTTTGGCGGCTTTGCAACTACTTCTCGTTCGTTGGCTCGTCGTTGATCGTCGGGTTGTTCGC
>JANMKC010000207.1:0-5313 GCA_031371785.1 Flavobacteriales bacterium
GAACCGACGCCCCATGAACAAGCGCATTCTTTTCATTCTCGCTGGATCCATGTTCGGGACCATCGCCCACGCCCAAGGCTGTAGCGATGCGGGCGTATGCACGGCTGGAGCGATCGGGCAGTTGCATCTCTGGCAGGACAGTGTTGCTGATGCGGGCATCTATCGGAGCGATGCACGCGTGGTGTACAGCTACGCCGTAGGCGAACAGAAGACATTGATCACGCAGATCGTCCCGGAGTTGAAGATCGGGATCGGTGAACGGTTCAGCCTGCAAGTGAAAGTTCCCTTTGTGAACACAAGTGGAAACCTCGGCAAGAGCAATGGCGTGGGCGATGCGATCGCGACAGCATCCTACGCGTTCATCAAAGAGCAGGACCGCAACATCACCGGCTCGCTTGGCCTGCGGCTCCCAACAGGAACCACCGATACGCATGACGATGCGATCACCACAACACAAATGAGGCGCGACCTGCCAATGCCCTATCAAACGGGACTTGGCACCACGGATGTTCTCGCGGGCATCGAATGGCGGCACAAGCGCTATGTCGCCGCGATCGCCTACCAACATGTGTTGTCGCAGAACAACAAGAACACCTTCAGTCACGCAGCTTGGGACAACGGGACGGATGCGTCGCGCTATTTCGAATCGAACGAGTTGGAACGCGCGGACGATGCCGTGCTGCGACTTCAGTATGCATACGGCTGTGGTCGCCTCTCTTTGCAACCCGGCCTATTGGCGATCTACCATACGAAGAACGACACGCGACTGGAGCAATTGATGGCGATGGATCCGATGATGCAGCGCGTTGCAATCAGCGGTTCTCAAGGTCTCACGCTGAACGGCACGTTGGACCTGCGCTACAAACTCAGCGATCGCTGGGCGGTGGATGTCTCGGCGGGCATGCCCTTCATCACGCGCAAGGTGCGGCCGGATGGGCTCACGCGGGAGTTCGTGATGAACGCGGGGTTACGGTTCAGGTTCTGAATTTTCACCGCCAAGACGCGAAGAGCGCAAAGAATTTCGAGCGCATCAGGCTTGGCGTGCTTGGCATCCTTGCGGTGAACAGCATTCCCCATCTTTGGTTCGTGCGCACATTATCGCTGTCCATTCTCGCTCTCTGCACTGGATCCGTATCCGCCCAGATCGACATGCCCGTCTTCGGTAAGCAGACCGTGACAAACGGCTACGCGAAAGACATCGAGGGCGAGGTGATCCCCTACTTCAGTGTGTATCCGGAATTCGCGAAGGACGCACTGCTCACACGCGCGACCGATGGCAAGAAGACGATCGCGTGGGAAACCGCCAAGGTGCCCTTCCTTCCGCAGGACGAGAACATACCGTACTACTATTTCAGTTGGATCGCCGGCCACAGCACCGGCACCAATGGCGGCGATCGCGACTTCGATCTCTACATCAACGACAAGCTCGCGCTCACTTTCACCACGCATGCGAAGAGCTGGCCGAGCTACTGGACCTTCGGCGCGGCGGACAGCACGCGGCTCGTTTTCGAAGGGAAGAAGAAGGACAACTGGGACGACGCGCACGGCATCGCCTACCTGCGTGTGCCGCGATCGCGTTGCACGCCCGGCGAACCGCTGCGGTTGAAGGTGGTTGGTCACGCGCAGAACAGCAATGATTGGTGGATGACCTTCCGATGCAAGCTCGAAGAGAAGGTGGAGGTGGAGGCGTTGCCATTTGCGCAACGCACGAATGATCCTTCACGGCCGCTCCTTTTCACAGTGATGCACTTTGGCAGTGCTGAAAAGCTCAAGGTCAGGATCGGAGCAGCATCGCCTGCGCAGACTTTTCCGGTGCGCAATGGCCTCCAAGTCATAGAAGCGCACGTCCCGAATCTTAATGTGCCTTACGAGGTCCACGTCCTTGCGGATCTTGGTGATCGATCCATGGTCGATACCACCTTCGAGATCGAACCGATCATCCACCGCGACATCTACCTCATCCACCACTCCCACAACGACATCGGCTACTCGCACTTGCAGACCGAAGTGCAACGCATCCAGAACAACAACATCCGTGAAGCGATGAAGCAGATCGATCACACGCGCGACTATCCGGCAGGAAGCAAATTCATCTGGAACATCGAGAGCCTGTGGGCCGTGGAGAATTTCCTCGGTGAAGCGAGCGCTGAGGAGAAGCGGAAGTTCATCGGCGCCGTGCGCGAAGGCAGCATCGCGCTGAGCGCGAACTACGCGAACATCCTCACCGGCCTCTGCACGCCGGAGGAGATGCACTGGATCGTGGAGTACGCCGATTCACTGCGCCGGTGGTACGGTTTCCCGATCGATGCCGCGATGCAGACGGACATCCCCGGCATGAGCTGGAGCATGGTGGACGCCTACGCCGCGCACGGCATCCGTTACCTCTCGCAAGGCCCGAACTACGTGCCCGCGCTGCCGGACAAGGGCGATCGCATCGGTGCCACTTTGCGCGCGCAGGGCGACAAACCTTACTGGTGGAAAGGCACGACAGGCAAGGACAGCATCCTCGTGTGGACAGCCGGTCATGGCTACTCCTCGTGGCACGGCTTCAAGCCCGGCGACATCAAGGAGCGCGGGCCGCGCAAGATCGCCGCGTACCTGAACGAACTGGACAGCACCGGCTATCCCTACGAAATGGTGCAATGGCGCTACAGCCTGCCTGCGGACAACGGCATCACCGACAGCACGCTCAGCGATTTCGTGCGCGACTGGAACGAACGTTACATCTCACCCCGCTTGATCATCAGCAACGTGAGCGACATGTTCCATGAATTCGAGAAGCGCTATGGAAAGTCGATCCCCACGTGGAGCCGTGATTTCACGCCGTACTGGGAAGATGGCGCCTACAGCACGGCGAAGGAGGAAGGCGATGTGCGCGTGCTCAGCGCGCGGCTCAGCAACCTGATCGACGCAGCGAAGACGTCTTCGTCCCGCCCTAGCGGGATCCTTGGCAAGCCCATTGACCCGCACCTGCTCTCCCGCGCCAAGCGCAGCATCGTGATGTGGCATGAGCACACCTGGGGCGCGTGGTGCAGCATCAGCGATCCGGATGCGCCCTTCACCACCGAGCAGTGGAAGTACAAGAAGGCGTTCGCGGATAGTGTTTGGTTGTATGTTCGATCGATCGAGAAGAGCATTGGCGCGGACCCAACCGAGAGGAGATGGCGGTCGCTCGTACTCGATACCCTTGAGTATTTAGGCTTATGGCTTCGTGTCGATGGACTTGATCCCAGCGAGGCTCGAAGTCTCCCGGTAGCAGGCTCAATTGGTAAGGACACAAAGAGCGGTCTGGAACATAACACCTACCTCATTCTCAAGGACGGCGTCCGCGTCGGGCATTCCACACACCTCGCTCTCCCCTTCAACATCCCCAACGCCACCGTCCGCATCGGCATCAGCGATACGTGCATCACACCGGAGAGCGGCCAGATCCCCGGCAGCAACAACGACTTCTTCTGCGCCCAGCGCTGGATCGATGTGAGCAACGACAGTATGGGTGTCACCATCGTGTGCCCGCAAGGCGCGCTGTGGGAGATCGGCGAGATGGTGGATGAACGCAAGATCAACGATGGTCACAAACTGTGGAAGTCGGAAGCGCATTCCTCAAGCACCCTCTACCTCTACGCGCTCAACAACTACTGGCACACCAACTTCAAGGCCGACCAGGAAGGGCCGATCACCTTCGACCTCTACCTGAAGATGCACGGGCCGTTCAAGCTGGAAGAGGCGAGGCGTTTTGGCTTGGAGATGACGAGGCCGTTGATCACGTGGTGGAGGTAAGAGAAACGCAGAGGCGCTGAGGGGCGCTGAGGAACGCAGAGAGTCATGGCTCTCCTCTTCGTGCCTCCGTGTGAGAAATCAGAACTTTGGGCCGATGAAAAAGCGACCGACCGGAGGAATGGTTTACAGCACCAACCCCAACTTCAAGACGCAAGGCTTCGGCGATCGCGAGCCGTCCACACTACCTCCGCAACAGCAGGACCTGCGCATCCATCTCGATCGCTTGCGCGGCGACAAACTTGTGTCGCGCATCGTCGGCTTTGTGGGCAAGGACGCGGACCTGGATGATCTCGGTCGCCTGCTGAAAAGCAAGTGCGGCGTGGGTGGCAGCGCGAAGGAGGGAGTGATCCTCATCCAAGGCGATCACCGCGACAAGATCCTGAAACTGCTGATCGACGCGGGATACAAAGCGAAGAAGGCGGGAGGTTGAACCAACGAACAACATCGAACAATGAACGCAACAGACAACGTATGCCCGAAGTGCAAGGGCGATATGGAAGAGGGTTTCATCCTTGATGTGACCCATGGACAGCGCCTCGCCAGCCACTGGGTGGCGGGTGCCCCCGAGAATAATTTTTGGTGGGGGGTCAAGGTGAGGGGCAAGCGACAGAAGAGCGTTCGGACATGGCGATGCAAGTCCTGTGGGTTTCTGGAATCGTATGCGTGATGACCGATACGCGGGAAGTGGCGCGCTACGGTTCGATCCGGATCCTGATGATCGCAGCGATCGTTTCGGTGGTGTTGACCGCCTTCCATCAGGTGCATGAGGATCTGCCCGCCGCGCTGCGCGCGCCGACCTCACTTCTGCTCACCCCCATTGCCGTGTGCTCAGGCCTCTGTTACTACCTCGGCATCCCGCTGGATGTTTACCGGAGCATTCCCTTGCAGTTCCTGGCGAACATCATTTTCATCACGCCCACCTTGCTCCTGTTACGGATCATCATCAGGATGCGCAGACGTTCACGTCCTGAGCCATGAACAACACGGTCAAGGGCACCGACATCATCCGTTTCATTGCCGTGCTGGAAAAAATGTCCGACCGCTTCGCATGGCACTACGTGGAGTTCCCGCATGATGTGGAGAAGCTGTTCGGCAAGCGCGGCACGGTCCGGGTGAAAGGCACCATCAATGGTGTGCCGATGGATCGCGCGCTGATGCCGCGCAAGAGCGGTTACCACATGATCGTGTTCGGAACAGAACTGCGGAAGAAGGCGAAGTTGGTGATGGGCAAGGAAGCGGTGATCGAGCTATGGCTGAACACGAAGCCGGATGAGATTGAACTACCGGAAGAACTTCAGGAGACACTCGACTTCTTTCCTGAATTCGCAACGGCGTTCAAGAAGGTGAAGCCCGGCATGAAACGCAACATGTGCATCTGGATCAACCAAGGGAAGACGGTCGCGACACGTGCGAAACGCGTGGCGGAATTGCTGAAGCGTTTCGAGACAGGTCATCCGTGGTTCAAGCGGGAGCCAGTGCCGGATCAGCGCTCTTAATGCAGCTGTTGCACACGCGTGTTGTTCGGTGTGGTGC
>JANMKC010000313.1:0-5517 GCA_031371785.1 Flavobacteriales bacterium
TACTGATCTTTGACGGGGTCGAGCGTTTCCTCATCGAGAAGATCCGCGTGAACTAGACCTGGCTCGGCAAATTGACGCAGGCTGAAGTGATCAGTTCGTTGCTCGTGACCGGAGGCGCGTTCGGCTTGTGGTGGTTCAACCGTCTCACCCGTCATCGCGAGCCTGTCCTACGGCGAAGCGATCTGTAATTCACCGAATGGATCTGCCGAAACTCACCGAACAGGTCTGCACGCTCAGTCGCGAAGTAGCCGCTTTCATCCGCACCGAAAGCGTGCGCTTCTCCGAAGCCAGCGTGGAGAGCAAGAGCCTCAACAACCTGGTGAGCTATGTGGACAAAGGCGCGGAGCAACTTTTCGTTGACGGCTTGAAGGAGCTCCTTCCGGAAGCGGGATTCATCGCGGAGGAAGGAACCGGATCGCGCGCGAGCGAGCTCAACTGGGTGATCGATCCGCTGGACGGCACCACCAATTTCGTTCACGGCATTCCATGCTACTGCACCAGCGTTGCCTTGATCAAGGGCGAAGAGATCCTCCTCGGAGTTGTGCTGGAGGTGACGCGCAATGAATGCTTCAGCGCATGGAAAAAAGGCGGCGCGTTCCTCAATGGGAAGCGCATCACCGTATCGTCGCGCAAGTCACTTGTCGAGAGTTTGCTCGCGACGGGATTTCCCTATGATGACTTCGGACGTGAAGCGCAATACATGCAGCTCCTGCGCGAGTTGATGCACGGGAGTCGCGGCATCCGTAGGCTCGGCAGCGCGGCGGCCGATCTCGCTTATGTCGCATGCGGGCGATTCGAAGCCTTCTACGAGTATGGCCTCAATCCGTGGGATGTGGCGGCGGGCGCGCTGATCGTGCAGGAAGCGGGGGGCACCGTCACCGATTTCCGCAGCGGTGCGAACTTTCTGTTCGGCGAAGAGATCGTGGCGAGCAACGGAGCGATCCATGGCGAGCTCATCGGGCCGATCGGGAAGTTCTTCAGCAAGGAAGCGTAGAGACCACCGGCCTACTTTTGCCCGATGACCGAACGCGCGATCGATATCAAGCCTTACCGCAAGGCACTCGCATCGCTGAAGAAGGTGATGAAGATGGACCTTACTGATGATGTGGTGCGTGATGCCGCGATCCAGCGTTTCGAGTATACGTATGAACTCGCTTGGAAGATGATGGAGCGCCACATCGCGTGGGTGCGATCCGAACGTAGCGGTCCGCCGCTGATGCGGAAGGAATTGTTCCGCGAAGCTGCGCGTTACAACCTGCTGACAGACCCTCAACGATGGTTCGATCACCAAGAAGCGCGGAACACAACGAGCCACGCGTACGACGAGAACGCAGCGAAGAAGGTCTTCGAAGCGATACCGCGTTCCATCGTGGATGCGCAATACTTGCTGAAGGCATTGGCCGAACACCATGATCGATCTTGAGGAGGACCACTTGAAGATGGTGCGTGCGATCCTTGCGCAATACGCACCTGACGCCACCGTCTGGGCTTTCGGTTCACGCGTGCAAGGCCGTGCTTGGAAGTTCAGTGATCTGGATCTGGCCGTGGATGCGGGATCGCCGCTGACATTGCGCTCGCTGCGCGAGTTGAAGGAAGCATTCCAGGAAAGTCGCCTGCCGATCAAAGTGGATGTTCTGGACCTCTGCGCGATCTCCAAGGACTTCCGCGCGTGTATCGAACAGGAACGCGAGCGGTTGTGCTGAACGACCTGTTCCTGGCGCAAGGCAAGCCGGTGTACACCAGCATTGAAGAAGTCCCGGTGCCGTGATACTCGCCACCACCGACCGGCTTGTGCTGCGCGACCTCACGTTGAACGACGCGGAGGATCTTTTCCTGCTGAACAGCGATCCGGAAGTCCTCCGATACACGGGGGACAAGCCCTTCGCGAACGTTGAAGCTGCGCGTACATGGATAATGGATCTGGCTGCGAGCATGCCTCACGGCATTGGCCGCTGGGTGATCGAACGGAAGGACGGCAGCTTCATAGGCCGTTGCAGTTTGCGCCGCGACGCGAGCGGGGAGACACAGATGGGCTATCGCCTGCTACGCGGCCATTGGGACAAGGGCTATGGGACCGAAGCCGTGCGGGCCTTGATCTCGTTGGGCTTCGATCGCTTCACCCTGCCGTACATCGTGATCAAGGTGGCGCGCGGGAACGCGGCGAGCATTCGGATATTGGAGAAATGCGGGGCGCTACTCTGGAAGGAAGGACCAGCGGAGCGGATCAGTGATGCGCTGATCTACCGCATCGACCGGCGATCCTTTCTTGCCATCAAGAGAACCAAGGATGGACACGGATGAACCCGGATGGCATGCTGGGAAACCGAGCCGTTCCGGATCTGTCTGTGTTCACCCGTGTCCATCTGTGGTCCGCATTCTTGGATCATGCGTCCAAAGACCTCGTGCGCGAACCAATTACGCCGCCCAACCGTTCAAACCGCACGATGAAACGAACGATCCTCCTCCCGATCGTGCTCGTGTCGCTCACAGCGGCAGCACAGCAACAGCCCATTGATCGGTCCACCGATCTGGCGCAGGCCGCAGCTGCAAAGACCGCCGAAGCCGCATCAGCAATACCTGCCTTCCAGGCGGGCCTTCTCGCGTTGAAAGGCGAGCGGCCCAAGGAAGCGATCGCTTCCTTCTCACAGGAACTGTCGGCACATCCGGACAATGAGAAAGCCTGGTACTACCGAGGCGTTTGCCAGCAACAGATCGGCGATGCCACCGCCGCCATGCACGACCTGGACCGCGCCTTGAGGATCATGCCCATGGATGCCAACGCATTGTTGAGGCGTTCCGAAGTGCATGCGCAAGCGCACGACTACGCAGGGGCCATATCCGACCTCAACAGTGTACTGGGTTCACATCAGGCCGGCCCCATTGCCGAGCATGCGCTGATGAGCCTGGGACAATTGGGCATTGAGCAGGGCGACTTCGCTGCGGCCTTGGCAGCATACGACCGCCTGGTGATCATCGCGCCAAAGGATGCGCGTAGCTGGTACGATCGCGGCATCGCGCACGCGCAGAACAATGAGCACCAAAAGGCTTACGAGGACCTTACTGAAGCGATCCATCTGGATGGCTGGATGGAAAAAGCATACGGCTCCCGCGCCATCGAACTGATCCACCTCGACCGCACTGCTGAAGCCTGCTCGGACCTGAACAAAGCGAAGGACCTTGGCGACGACAGCGTGGACGAGCTGCGCGCCATCTACTGCGAATAACATTTTGCCGTGCGCCCAGCGGGGAGGCTCCTTCGGGGGCCTTTTCGCGTTCGTGGCATGGCGGGCCGATCACTGCCATCCAGCATCGGCACAGGGCTCTTCAGACCCCTGTTCGCTCCGGTTGAAAACAACCGTACGGTTCCCACGCGGGTCGATCGATCGCGTACTTCACATTCCTATCTTTCCGGATCGAACAACCTTCGAGCGTGCATCATTCGTCTATGACTCGAAACACCACCACCGCCATGATCAGTTATCGCTTCGTACTCGCGCTGTGCTGCATCGGAACGCTCACCTCCAGTGCCTTGGCGCAGGAGATCTGTGACAACGCGATCGATGATGACGGTAACGGCCTTACGGACCTGAACGACACCACCGGTTGCGCGTGCAATGCGGTGATCGGCGGCAACGGGGTCTCCTCCATCCTGCCGAACTCCTCCTTCGAGGATTACGATTGCCTGCCCACCACCTACAGCCAGCTCGATTGCGCGGATACATGGGCGCAGGCCACTTGGAGCACATCCGATTATTTCTACACGGGCAGTTACATGCCATCGTTCATCCAGCAGCCGCTGCCCGGAGGTGGCAACGGTTGCGTGGGCGGCTACATCTGCCCGGATTATATGGAGTACATCGGTGGCTGCCTGCTGCAGCCGATGGTGACCGGCACCAGCTACAGCTTGAGCATGTCCATGGCCGCCGTGCTGGTGGACAACATGCTGCAGAACACCACCCCGATGAATTTGAGCCCGGTGGATATTACCATCTGGGGCTATAATGCCTGCCCCAGTTGGCCGGTCAATGCATCCTTGTGTCCCGAACCGGAGGGATGGACCGCCCTTGGCACGGTGAGCTACACACCCGACAATGCATGGAGCCCGGTAACCATCACCTTCACTCCCACCTACGATGTGCAGGCGATCATGATCGGCTCACCATGCGTGCCGCCAGCTGATTATCCCAGTGTGTCGAGCAGTTGGCTGGCATACTTCCTCTACGACAACCTGACCCTGAACGAATCTTCCTTGTTCGGTACCACCATCACGGATAGCGGCGACTTCTATACCAATGACGAAACGCTCACCGGTCACCCTGACACTGCGGCCACGCACTATCAGTGGTACTACCAAGGCGTCGCTCTGGTGGGTGAAACCGACACCGTGTTGAGCATCGCCACCACCAACCCCTTGGACACCGGTTGGTACCAGTTCCTCAGTTCCTTCGACACCGCCTGTACCATCGCGGAGATGTACGTACCACTCCCGATCTGCGTGCCTGCGATCATCGCCAATCCGATCACTTCGCAATGCACACCATTGAACATGCAATTCCAGAACGGCAGCGATACGACCCAGGTCATTTCGATGCAGTGGGATTTCGGCGATGGATCCGACTCGTCCACCGCGTACGAACCGTCGCACCTGTATACCGTGCCCGGCACGTACAACGTGACATTGCAGTTGATCTCGGACGATCACTGTCCGACCGACACCACATTCACCGGCCTGGTCGTAGTGAACCAGTTCCCGGAAGCCTCCTTCACGGCGGATCCGCTCGAAGGTTGCATCGGCATGAACGTGCAGTTCACCAACACCACGGATACGCTCACGGGTACCTGCGCATGGGACTTCGGCGACGGCACACCGGTCTCGAACATTTGCGACGCGCAACATGTGTTCGCCAATGCGGGCATATTTGATGTGCGCCTCACCGTTACCAGTGCGAGCGGTTGTGTGGACGATACGCTGATGACGAGCTACATCACCGTGTATGCCCACCCCAGCGTGAGCTTCACCGCGGATACGCTGAACGGTTGCACACCGCTGGCGATCCAGTTCACGAACACCACGCCACAGAACCAGGTGGGAACGGTGCTCTGGGACTTCGGCAATGGCGCCACTTCCACCGACCTCGCACCAACATACGTATACGACACGCCGGGTATTTATGATGTGAACCTCTTGGTAACGCATCCGCTCGGATGCCAAGGCGACACGACCTACGCGCACCTGATCACCGCGTATGGTCATCCGGTGGTGAGCTTCACGGCAGCGCCTGATAGCGGCTGCTATCCGCTGGAGGTCACCTTCACCAACAACACGGATCCCACCATGCTCGGCACCTGCCTTTGGACCTTCGGCGACGGGCAGATCTCGGACAACTGCGCTCCGTTGAACACGTATGCACTTACCGGTCATTATGATGTAGGTCTGCAAGTGATCTCACCGCACTTATGCGAAGGGGACACGGCCTACCCCAACCTGATCACCGTGTTCGATCACCCCACGGCGGC
>JANMKC010000332.1:0-53732 GCA_031371785.1 Flavobacteriales bacterium
GTTTCAAACTTGAATCGGACGAACTAGCTCGCTAAGGGCTCGATGCCAAGAAGATCCCCCCAGTAGTCAAGCCATACATCCTAGGCAAGGACTTAGTGCAGGAGAATCAGGCGCGCTACATCATCGACATCTTCTCTCTTACTGAAGACGCTGCACGGGAACGTTGGCCCATGCTGTATCAGCATCTTCGAGACACGGTCTATCCAATCAGGCTTGAGAACAAGCGTGAGGTATACAAGACGCGTTGGTGGATCTTCGCTGAACCCCGACCAAAGATGCGGGCAACACTCAACACGCTTTCGAAGCGTTACATCGCGACTCCGTATACCGCGAAGTTCCGACCCTTCGTGTTCGTCGATGTCAGCGTTCTACCCGATGCGATGGCCTATGCGATTGCACTTGAAGACGCATATCACTTGGGTGTGTTGTCAAGTAGGATTCATGAAGCGTGGTGCAAGGAGGCAGGAGGCACGCTTGAGGATCGCCAGCGTTACAACAGTTCACAGTGCTTCGATCCCTTCCCCTTCCCCACCTGCACGCCCGCGCAACAGGCGAAGATCCGGGCCTTGGGCGAGCAGTTGGATGCGCACCGCAAGCGACAGCAGGCGCTGCACCCGGAGCTTACCATGACGGGGATGTACAATGTGCTGGAGCGAGTGCGGGCGATCGAAAGACTAAACGCAGAGGCGCAGGGGCGCGTTGCTGCGCAGAGAGGAAATGCGGACGCAGAGGGCGCTGAAGCGCCGCTGAACGCAAAAGAGAAAGCGATCTACGAGCATGGCTTGGTGGGCATACTGAAGCAATTGCACGATGAATTGGATGCGGCGGTGGCGGAGGCGTATGGCTGGCCCGCTGCGCTTTTTACCGACGAAATCTTGACGCGACTCGTAGCGCTGAACGCCGAGCGCGCAGCGGAAGAAGCGAAGGGCACCGTGCGGTGGTTGCGGCCGGAATACCAGAATGCAGGAGCAGGGGCAGGAACAGGTGGCAAGCAAGCAACGCTTGATGTGGACGATGCCCCTGCTCCTGCGCCTACCCCTGGCCTCAAAGCATGGCCCGATGAGTTACCCGCACAAGCCGCTGCACTTACCGAAGTGCTGGCCGCACTAAGCGCACCTGCGGATGTGGAAGCGATCGCGGCGCACTTCGAAGGCAAACGCACCAAGAAGCGCGTGGAGGAAATGACGAAGTTGCTGGAGACGCTGAAGGCGGTGGGGCGGGCGGGCAAGAGTGGCAGCGCCTGGCAGGGCAGCTAACGGCGCAACCAGTGCTGGGTTGCGTGCGCCGAGGAAGATGTACTATCGTGAACGCATGAGCAACACGTACCGCGTCATCCTTGCCTTGCTCGTGATCCGCTCAGGGATCCCATGCTCCGCCCAACCCGCCAACACGGATTCCCTCTTGCGGGTGTGGGGCGATACCACGGCGGCGTTCGAAGAGCGAATGACGGCCCTTGCCTTGGCTTACCAGCAGGACAGCAGCCTTACCGCCCTCCAGGCCGCTCAACTGGCTCTGCCTGGCATGACGGATACCACCTCGCGGATCTTCATGCACCAACATGGGCTCGCCACCTTGGCCCGTGGCCACGCCTTCATCGACCCAAGCAACCAGACCGAACATGTGAAGCTGCTCCGCAAGGCGCTCAAGGATTTCGAGCGTTCGGGTGATCGCCTCCTCGAAGCGAACATGGCAGGCGGCCTCGGCGCAACGTTCGTGGAATTGGGCCAATTCAGCGCGGCCGTGCCCTACCAATTGCAGGCCTTGCAGGCCTTTGAGGCCTTGCATGATACCGCCGGTATCTACAAGGCCCTTGCCAGCATCGCATATACCTACATGCAACTGGACGATGTACCACGCGCGCAGCTTACCTACCTCCGCTGTCTGCGCCTGGCGGAAGGGCGCGACACCCAACAAGAGTTCGATGCCCTGATCCGCCTGGCCAATTTCTCCGGTTCAGGCGATACCACGGGTCAACGTATGTACCTACAGCGCGCCGAAGCGCTGGTGGAACAGGGAAAGGCGATCGACGACGGCAATGAGATCTGTATGTACTACGCTTTCAAATACCTGGCGGAAAAGGATTGTGAGCGGGCCTTGGAGCGGATCGATCACGCGCTGAAGGTCTACATGTCCATGACACCCCGTTCACCGAACTGGATCAGTTTTCTGTTGGGGACGAAGGCGAGGGCGCAGGTCTGCGCGCATCGATACAGGGAGGCGATCGCCTTGAGCAAGGAAGGCCTCCAGATGGCCACCGACCATGGCCTGCTCAAGGAAACACTGGACAACCTGAGGCCCTTGGCCGAGGCCTGCGAAGCGGTGGGTGATGTTCGCAATGCGCTTTTGTACACACAGCGCTACCATGCCCTGAAGGACTCGGCCGCCACCGCGACTTCGGCTTCGAACTTGGCCGGCGCCCTGCTTAGTGCCGACTTCGAGAAGCAACAATTCGCGGACAGTCTCGCCACGGCGGCGCAACGTGCGCAGGACCGCCTGGTGGCCGAGCAGGAAGTGCAACGCCAGCGCACCCAGCGCAACGTGCTTCTGGGGTTCGGAGCCTTCGGGCTGCTCTTCGCCGTGGTGGACTTCCGCCGCCGCCGCCGCATCAAGGCGGAACATGCGCGCAGTGAGGCGCTCTTGCTGAACATCCTTCCGCACGAAGTCGCCGAAGAGCTCAAGGCCAAAGGCCACGCGGATGCCAAGCACTTCGACCAGGTCACCATCCTGTTCACGGACTTCAAGGGCTTCACCGAGGCGAGCGAGAAATTGTCTCCACAGGAACTGGTGGAAGAGCTGAACACCTGTTTCAAAGCCTTCGATCACATCATCACCGCGCGCGGCATCGAGAAGATCAAGACCATCGGCGATGCTTACATGTGCGCGGGTGGTTTGCCTGTTCCATCATCATCAACGCCAGCGGGTGTCGTTCAAGCGGCACTGGAGATGCAAGCCTTCATGATCGCACGGAAGAGGGAATGCGATGCGCTAGGCAAGCCCGCCTTCGAGATGCGCATCGGCATCCACACCGGCCCTGTCGTCGCGGGTATCGTGGGCGTGAAGAAGTTCGCCTACGACATTTGGGGCGATACGGTGAACACGTCCAGCCGTATGGAAAGCAGTGGCGAAGTGGGACAGGTGAACATCAGCGAGAGCACGTATGCGTTGGTGAAGGATGAACCGGGACTTTCATTCACCCCGCGCGGAAAGGTGCAGGCGAAGGGAAAGGGAGAGATGGAGATGTACTTCGTGAGCAGGTCATGAAAGAAGAAGCCCCGGCAACCGGGCTTCGACACAATTAGGATGCTCCGGCACTATTGGATCATCAGCCTTGCTTCGCCTGTGTGGCTGCCGTCGTCCACACGCACGATATAAAGACCCGGAGACAGTATGCCTGCAACAAGCACTTGCACGGTGCCCGCTTTGTTGCGCTCAGTGCGACCGAAGACCGTGCGCCCGGTCGCGTCGATAATGGTTACGCTCACGGAAGTACGGCGTGGATCCACTTGGACCGTGAAGTCGCCATCTGTTGGATTCGGAAAGAGCATCGGCGTGGCCGGACGATCGGGTTCGATGATCCCAATGCTCGGGCTTTCACCAGAGACCACACACACGCCATAGCTCGGATCATCCAATGGCGTCTGCCAGACGTAGTTGTACACCCGGAACAAATAGGTTTCCCCTATCGACAGGTCCGTGGCGATCAGGACCTCATCTTCCTGCAAGCTGGTCACATCGGCACACGCGTATGGATGCAATGTGTCACACGGTCCAACATACAATTCGATCACCGCGTCGAAGTAGTAACCATTGGGTGAAACGCCGATGGTCATTGTCGCCTGATCAGCGACGAAGGAATACCAAGCATCGTCATTCGCGATAGCTCCAAGACCGCAATCCGCTGGTAAGCTCTGGGTGGCCCATGGCGTGGCAATGGTCAACGGTGCGCACCATTGGCCGACGGGAAGGGCGATAGCCCCGGAACAATCATCGTTGGCCAATGCATGGGACCCACAAGCCGAGGCCGCTATATGCAGCTGGTAGGTACTGCCCCAGTCAGAAGCCAATGGCAGGTAAAAGGTTCCGGCCGGGAGCCGGGCATGATGCACGGTCGTATTGCCATCACCGCAGGTCGTATTGTCATAAGAACCCGGATAGACGATGCCATTCGCTGCGACAGGGCACGCGCTATAAAGTACCGCGGGGATATACTGCATCACGGGTGTGGTGCCGCACAGGGTGTAGGACACGTCAGCGCATTCCGTCAGCGTGAACGCTTCCCAAACGGTGTTGTATGCCAGCCCCTCCGTATTCGTTGCCCCCGTGCAATCGCCGCTGAACGTCAGCGTGGAACCGATGGATAGAGACTGCGGCACGGCACCCGAGCAAAGGTCGTTCGCGGGTTGTGCTGAGGCATTCACACAAATGAGCAGCGCAATGAAGGTGATCGGATCGGTTTTCATGGGTGGTCTGTTCGGGGTACATGATCTACGGCCAGCAAACCTGCGCTGATCGACCGCACTGGCACCCCCCATGATCGGGGGGGCCATCGAGCCATGCAGTTCCCACGTAAAGCGTAAGCCCTGGGGCGAGCACTCCGTGGCTTTCGTATTCGGCCTTGTGTATGCGCGGTAACCGCTAGTGCCTCACCACCAGCCGATAGTCGAGTTGCAGCGCACCATCATCCACATGCACGGTGTAGATGCCAGGTGCCAGCGCCCCTGCAGCTTGCACAAGCAACCGTCCATTGGTCGTGCCTTCGTGATGTGCCAAGACCACACGACCTGTCGCATCCGTCACACGGAGGTCCACTCGTGATGCGTGCGCATCCACCCGCACGGTGAAGTCGCCGTTTGTCGGGTTGGGGTACAACGTGGGAGCAAGAACATCCCGCTCACCCGATCCGGTTCCAATGGTGATGTTGATCGTGTAGTCCTCCACCTGGCCGTAGGCCGTACCACCGCATGGTTCCACATTGGGGCCGTGGTTTGTATCGTGCATGCGCACACGCAAACGGGCGGGTCCTGCCAGCGCAGTTGCAGGTATGGTCACATTGCCGGTGAACGGCCCCGCGCCGAGCGGCGAGGTGTAGAGCAGTTCATCAGGCGTGAAGGAATTGCTGAGGTCGGCGTCCAACCACACCAGCACCTGGTCCATCGCATAGCCGTTGGAGAGGGTTACCGTGATCGGATAGCTCTGTCCCGCGATCACGTTCCCTGTAACCGCGGTGAAGTCCTCATAGCCTGCTCCTTTGGTTGAACTGTTGTTGATGCCTACGAATTCCACGTTGGCGATCTTCTCGTAGAGCGCGGAACCGTCGTTCGACCATGCCGCACAAATGGGCCCGCATGCCGAGGCGGTCACTTCCACAGTGTACGGCCCGTTGTACAAACCGAAGTTGCCCACAGGGAGATAGTACGTGCTGCCTGGCAGGTCCCAGTAGGTGATCGTGACCATGTAATTCCCGCAGGACTCCACCTCCCAGCTACCGAGAGCAATGTTGGAAGTGTCGGCAAGACAAGTGGTACCGAGGAAGGTCCAGGACTGTCCCAAAGCCGGATCGGTGGCGCAATAGCTCACGCGCACGGTGCTACAATCGGTAGTGGTGAACGCATGCCACACGGTAGGGATGTTCTGGAGATCCAATTCCGAGCCGGGCACGAAGTCTCCCGATGTGGTTGCTGCTATCAGCGTTCCAGTGAAGGTGAGCGGGCTGCCCACGGCCAGTGCTTCGGGGACCACAGCCGTGCATTGATCGTTCGCGGGCGGAGGCGGGCAGGCTGAAGTGCTCACCGCGATGCTGTAGGTGCCTTCGGAACCATCCACATCGGCGATGACAACGAAGTACGTACCTGCCGAGAGGCCCATGAACGTAGTAATGGGGTTCCCGTCGCCGCAAACGGGTACATTGAGTGAAGGGGTATAGGTGAGGTATTCCGCGTCGCAGGCATTGGACAACCCCACGTAATAGAGTTGATAGGTCGGCGATGATCCGCACCAGTCCAACGTCACATTGGCGCATTCCACCAAGGTGAATGCTTGCCACACCGTATTCGATCCCCAACCCTCCGAGTCTGTAGCGCCCGCCAAGCTTCCGGTCCATGCGAGCGTGCCGCCCAAGGTGAGCGCATCCACCACTGCGGCGCAGGCTTCATCGTTGGCAGGAGCACCGCCACGGTCGGTAGCGTCACCCTGTGCTTGGTAATCGTGGGTGAATAGAGGTCGGCCGTGCGCATGCAGCGCAGCGAAACCCTGACCGTTGCGTGTGCCCGTTGATCCGGCAATGAAGCTGGATGAACTGGTCTTCGCGTTGGTCTGGCCACTTGTTCTTATGATTGGAACAAGAAGGGCGAGGATCAGCAGTATGAATGGAGCAGCTGCATGTTTCATGGTGGATGTTCGCTAGGGAGCAAACCTCCCTCACCACACCCAACGCTGAAACCCCATGAACGGGGGGGGCGCTAGCGCTCCAACGAGAACGACAATAGGAACGCGGTGCCTGTATCCCCGACGCCTTCCAAGGAAAGGGTGGCATTCAACTCTGCCGCCCGCGCTTTCATGTTCCGAAGGCCATTTCCTCCATGGCCATTGGTGGGCACCGCAGGATCGAACCCCCTTCCGTCGTCCTTCACTTCCATGCGAAGCGTACTTCCCTCCAGCGCGATGCTTACAACCACCTGCTTCGCCTCGGCATGTTTCACCACGTTGTTGATCGCTTCCTTGAAGATCAGGTAGAGATTGTTCTTCGACCCCGCAGCCAGGTTGATCGCGGGCACGTCGTGCGGAAAGTCCATCGTGTGCGCGATGCCCGCACCCTCCAATGCCGATGATGCGAACTCGCGCATACGGTTGAACAGTTCTTCGAGCGTGTCCTTGTCCGGGTCCACGCTCCAGACGATGTCGCTCATGTTGCGCATGAGGCGCTGGCTACGGTCGCTGATCTTGTCCAGGGAAGCGGCGGCATCGGTGTCTCCTGCCACTTCGGCTTTCTTGCGCGCCACATTGCTCAGTATATTGATGCTGCTGAGGGTGCTGCCGATGTCGTCGTGCAGATCGCGGCTGAGGCTTGCGCGCAGTTGGGCCACCTGCAAGCGCCGCTTCAGTCGGTAGCGGTTCACCAGCAGTGCCGATATGAACAGCACGAGCACGCTCAGAACAACAAGCGCGATGCGCTGCAAGCGTCCCCGTTCGATCGCGGCTTGGGCAACCGCGCGCTCACGTGCTTGCGCAATAGCCAACGATCGCTCCTTTTGCTCGATGCCAACCGCCTCTATCGCGCTTTCAACACCCAACTGATCCGTTGTAATTCCGTTGTCGGCGATCGCCACTATCCGCTCCTCCTGGTACACGTACGCACGCACGAGATCCCCCTTCTGGCGGTACAGCTCCGCGAACTGGGCCAGGAGCTCGGGTTTCGACTCATCACATACCTCACACGACATGGCATAGCGTTGCCCAAGCGATAGAACTGCCTCGGCTTCTTGGAGCTTGCCCCTACGGAGCAGCACATGGGCGAAGCTCACACAGGGTGCAACAGCATTCCAATTGTACCGCGTGCGATAGCGGTCCAGCAAGGAGGTGTACGTATGGAAATGCTCTCGCAGACCTTTGACATCACTGGTATCTGAAGCTCCAGTCTCCTGCGCGGCTATAAGGAATCCAATGAACGCGCTTTCCAATCGGTGCATGGGATAGTTCGGCCACGCGCGGTCACCTTCCATGGTATGCGCATCCAAATAGACCAAGTACTGCTTGGCGGAATCAACCTCACCCAGGAACAGGAAGGCTTCGCTCAGGAGGTGTGCCCCTGTGCATCGATCATCGATCGAAGTGCTCAACTCGAAGTACTTGCGCAGGTGAGGAAGCCCCTCACGTGGCAAATAGAGGTAGTCCGAGAGGATCCATCCGATCAGCCGGGAGGACTGGGCTGTACCGAGGCTATCACCAACCGTGCGAAAGCGTGTCAAGGCGATCTGCCCCCATCGCATGGCTGCGGGCAGGTCCCCGGCACGCAGCTTCTCTCTTCCCAAGAAATACTCGTACCACCCGCGCAGCCGATCACTGTCGGCCCGCTCGGCCAGATCACGCAATCGCTGCACCGCATGCACGGGGTAGTAGCCGTATCCCGTCAGTAAACTCAGGCATGCGGCGGCGATGAGGTCGGGGCGCTGGACCGCAAGGCTGTCATCCAGGAATTCGTTGAGCACGCTGTCGCAGTATGCCGTGTCGCCCAATAGCGAATACTCGCGTAGACCAGCGATGAGATGGGTTTGTCGAGGATCCTGTGTTCTTCCACTTTCACCCTCAACAACGTCGTTCTGTGGCCTGCCGCAACCAGCCAGGGAAGCCATAAGGCACCCGACCGCGAATGGTGTGGACACGTTCATGCCACGAAGTAAACGGTGAAGGCGGTGCTTGGGAAGGCATCGGTGAGCGCTTTTCCGAAGCATGCATCGACCCACTACGCTGGTCCCGCACCCCGCCAGGAAGAATGCGTTGGTAGCGAAGGGGATTACGCGTGTTTGCCGCACGCTGCAAGGTAGCTGACCTTGTGACCGCTCACCCGATCCGGTTCTGCAAGGCCTTCACCACCGCTTCACTCTTGCTGTTCACGTGCAGCTTGGCGTAGATGTTCTTGACGTGGAAACGCAAGGTCTCCACCCCTATCTCGAGCTGGGCGGCGGCCATTTTGTAGCTGTGACCGCGCACCAAAAGCGATAGCACATCGTGTTCGCGCGCGGTGAGGCTCTGCAGGTCTTGGCTGCGCTTGAACGGTTGGGCGAAAAGCGCGAGCACCTTCTTGGCGATGGACGGTGACATCGGTGCGCCGCCGGTGATCGCTTCACGGATCGAATCCAGGATCTTCTCCGGGGCCATCTGCTTCAACAAGTAGCCGGAGGCGCCATGGCAAATGGCCTGGAAAACGTTCTCATTGTCATCATGCACGGTGAACATGAGCACCATCACACCGCTGCCCGCGGCGCGGATCGCGCGTAGGCCCTGCAAGCCGTTCTCCACCGGCATGTCGATGTCCATCAGCACCACGTCCGGGTGGTGGTAGCTCACATGCTTCTCCGCTCTCTGCGCATTGCCGAAGTGCGCCACCAGCCGGATGTCGTCCGTGTCGCGCATCAGTTCTCCCAGGCTTTCGGCCAGGTCGGTGTTGTCCTCGAAGAGCAGTACGCGGATCATGCTTTGCGCGCCGAAGCCCGGCGTAAGCGTGGGTGTGCAGCGGAGCGGCCACGAAGATCGGGCGTGGACATCCGGCAACGGCCCCCCTGTTCATGGGGGCCGTTACCTTCACCGAAGAGCGGATCATTGTGTGGTGTCCGGAACACCGCCGATGGAACCCGCCTTGCGCATCACCGCACCTATGTACCCCACGGAGATAGAGGCTGCCGTGCTCGCGGCCCATGACACCTTCTGGCAGAGCTATGCCCGGCGGGACTTGGACGCGCGTTTCGCGGTGTGTGCGGAGGATGTGACCTTTTTCGGGACCGGCCTTCATGAGCGCGCCGTGAGCAAAGAGCAGTACCGCGCGATGAACCAGAAGGGGGTGGACCAGTATCCGCATGCGTTCACTATCGAGTACATCTGGAAAGAAGTGCGCATTTGGGGCGAAGTGGCCTGGGTGGAAGGAGATACCTACTGGATCATCGGCTCCGGTGATACCGGTTCCAAGGACCTGATCCGACAGACCACCATCCTGAAGAAGATGAATGGCCGTTGGTGGGTAGCCCATGTGCATGGCAGCGACCCCGATTATCGGCTGCGTGAAGGCGAGCATATGACGCATGGGCGTGTGTACGCCCGGAACGCGGAACTGGAACGTGAGGTCGTTGAGCGAACGCGCGAATTGCGTGAAGAGAAGAAGAGGAGCGATGACCTGCTGTTGAACATCCTGCCGCAGGAGGTCGCCGAGGAGTTGAAGGCCAATGGGCAAGCCACCGCCAAGCACTTCCAGAACGTCACCGTGCTTTTCACGGACTTCAAGGGCTTCACCGCCATGAGCGAGAAGTTGACCCCGACAGAACTCGTCAAGGATATCCATGAGTGCTTCTCGGCCTTTGATCGGATCATGGAGAAGTACGGTATCGAGAAGATCAAGACCATCGGCGATTCGTACATGGCGGTAAGCGGCCTGCCCACGCTGAACACCACGCATGCGGTCGATGTGGTGAAGGCCGCGTTGGAGATCCGCGACTTCATCGCCGAGGGCAAAGCAGGGAAGATGGCCAAGGGCCTGCCCTCGTTCGAGATCCGCATCGGCATACACACCGGCCCCGTGGTCGCAGGCATCGTGGGTGTGAAGAAGTTCGCCTACGACATCTGGGGGGATACGGTGAACACGGCCAGCCGCATGGAGACCGCGGGTGAAGTGGGGCAGGTGAACATCAGCGAGAGCACGTATGCGCTGGTGAAGGACGAACCCGGTCTCATCTTCACACCACGCGGTAAAGTGCTGGCAAAAGGGAAAGGAGAAATGGAGATGTACTTCGCTGGTCCCAAAGGACAGAGCTGATGTCCATCCAGCGCTTTTCCCTAATGCTCTGCGCGCTGGTCTTGGCGACCCTCTCCGTTGCCCAGGAGATATCCCGGGACTCTTTGCGCGCGACCTGGGCCGACACCACACTTTCCATCCGCCAACGCGTCTCGGCCCTGGCGCAATGGCTGGATACTGATAGCATGATGACCGTTCAGCAGGCCGTCCGCATCGCGGTCGGTGAGCGCACGGACACTAGCCGGATGGTATACGTGCGCCAGACAGGGCTCGCCACCCTGGCCCGGTCCTCCGCGTACGGGCATCGCAGGCAATTCACCAAGGCCAACGCCGCAGCGAAGGACGCTTTGCGGATCGCGCAGCGCAGCGGGAACTCGCAGGACATCGCCCTCATCCACACTTATCTCGCCCGGCAATTGAACGAGATGGGCGCGCACGGCGAAGCGTTGCAGCACCAACTGGCCGCCCTCCTCGGCTACGAGAAGTTGCAGGACACCTTGGGGCAGATCACCACGAACAATGCGCTGGCCTTCTCCTACTCCACGCAGGGCATCAACGACCGGTCCATCGCCTATTACAAGCGTAACCTGGGGTTGGCGCGCCACGGGCGGCCCACGGACGAGGTGGATGCCATGTTGCGGATATCCGATCTGTACAGAGACTTGGAGGATCGGCGTGTGGCCATAGCCTGGTTGGACAGTGCCGCGCAGGTGGTGCAGCAGGTGAAGGATGCGGATCCCGAACGCATGATCAACTGGATGCGCGGTGACATGATGCTGGAGGGCGGCGATTGCGCGGGCGCATTGGCCGAGTTCCAGCTGTCGTTGAAGGCCATCGATGCGGAGCGGTTCAACCCGGCGGGCAAGAGTTGGATGCGATCACGGATCGCCATGGCGCATATCTGCGCGAAAGATCACCGCTCCGCCGTGGAATGGGCATCGGCCGGATTGGCCATCGCGCAGGAATACCATCTTCGAAAAGAGGAACTGGACAACCTCTACCCGCTCGCTGAGGCCTATGAACGCCTAGGGAACCCACGCGAAAGCCTGCGCTACTACAAACGCTACCACGCCCTGCTCGATTCGGTCATCAACACCGAGTCGGCCAGGAGCCTCAGCGATGCGGCGTTGACCCAGGACTTCGGGAAGCAACAACTGGCCGATAGCCTGGTGGCCGTGCAGCACCAACGTGACGCGGAGATCGCCATCACCAAGGAGCGCTCGCGGCGCAATTTCCTGCTCGGCGCCGGACTGGTGGTGGTGGTATTCGGCTCCATCAGCTACCGCCAACGTCGTCGTACGCAAAAGGCCCTGCAGCGCAGTGATGAGCTCCTGCTGAACATCCTGCCGGTCGAGGTGGCCGAGGAACTGAAGGCCAAAGGCCACGCCGATGCCAAACACTTCGACAACGTCACCATCCTCTTCACGGACTTCAAGGGCTTCACCGAAGCGAGCGAGAAGCTCTCGCCTCAGGAACTGGTCGAGGAACTGAACACCTGCTTTAAGGCCTTCGACAACATCATCACCGCGCGTGGCATCGAAAAGATCAAGACCATCGGCGATGCGTACATGTGCGCGGGCGGCTTGCCTGTTCCGGCTTCCTCCACGCCAGCGGGTGTCGTGCAAGCGGCGCTGGAGATGCAGGCGTTCATGGTCGCACGAAAAGGCGAACGAGATGCATCCGGCAAGCCTGCTTTCGAGATGCGCGTGGGCATCCACACCGGTCCCGTGGTGGCTGGCATCGTTGGCGTGAAAAAGTTCGCCTACGACATCTGGGGTGATACGGTGAACACGGCTAGCCGCATGGAGAGCAGTGGCGAGGTGGGCGAGGTGAACATCAGTGAGAGCACCTATGCGCTGGTTCGTGAACAGGCGGGTCGCCTGTTCGACTTCACCCCGCGCGGTAAAGTGCAAGCGAAGGGGAAGGGTGAAATGGAGATGTTCTTCGTCCGTCGAAGCTCCGAAGGAGCGAAGGAGGACTTCGTTAGCCGTAGTCAGCCGTACGGCTGAAGTAGGAGAACTTCGTGGAGCGCAGGGCTTGAGGGGTTGATAGGACCGCCCCCCCCTTTGTGGGTATTGGTGACCTGTTGGTGCCGATCTACTTTCACCACGTTCCGACCGAACCCTTACAAGACCCTATGACCACATCGTTCAAGAAGCCCAACTGGATCATGTTCGTAGCTGTGCTGCTTGCTTGCACCGGCGCCGCAGTGCCAGCCCGCGCACAGCACAACATCGACTCTCTCTGGGGGGCATGGAAGAACACCGCCTTGCCGGACACACAGCGTCTCAAGGCGCTCAACCAGTACACGGGTAAGCGCTTCCTTCACTCCGATCCCGACAGCGCCATGCACTACGGCGAGGTCATGTTCGCCTTTGCCGAGGCGAAGGGGGCTCGCAAGTTCATGGGGCAGGCATTGGTGCTGCAAGGCCGTGCCTTGAGCGCGAAGGGCGACCGTGCCGGAAGCATAGAGCACCTCGAAAGGGCGGTGGAATTGTTCGAGAGCATCGACGATAAGCGCGACCTGATGGTCGCCTTGAACAACATTGGCAACGGTGAAATGGAGCGCGGTGATCTGGCACATGCCATCGAACACCTCACCCGCAGCCTCAAGATCGCGGAGGAATTGGGGGACAGTTCGCTGGTTGCCCGCATGCTGGGGAACATCGGTGGGGTGTATCACCAGCAGGAGGATACGGCGAACGCCATGGTCTACTACCAGCGACGAGTGGCCATGGCCAAGGCCATCGGCCAGAAGGACATCCTGGGCGAGGGGCTGTCCAACATGGGGGTCATCCACCAGCAACGCAAGGAATACGAGCGGGCGATCGCCGAATACGAAGAGGCCCTGGCCTTGGCGCGCGAGATCGGCTACCGTGAAATGGAGCACAGTTCCTTGCACAACCTCGGAGCGCTCTACATCGAGACCCACGACTTTGCCCGTGCGATGGACATGTTGGAGCAAGCGCTGGCAGTAGCGAAGGCAGTGGACAACCAGAACGGGGAGGCGTATTCCCTGACCAGCATCGGGGAAGTATACCTGGCCTTGGGCGACGCGAGCAAGGCGGTCTCCTCGGCCAGCCAAGGCCTGGCTCTCGCGCGCGCCACGCAGGACATCAGCGCGCAACAGGAAGCCGCCAAGATCCTCTACAAAGCGCAGAAGGCCCTGGGCAACGGCCGCGAGGCGCTAGCCATGCACGAACTCTGGACCAGCCTGCGCGACAGCGTGGTGAACGATGAGAACAAGCAGGAGATCATGAGCCAGCGCTTCCAGTATGACTATGAGAAGAAGGAGGCCCTGCTACAAGCCGAGCAGGAAAAGAAGGACGCCATAGCGGCAGAGGAACTGCGCCGCAAGAACCTGCAGCGCAACGCCTTCATCGGCGGCTTTGGGCTGATGGTCCTCTTGGCCGGTGTCTTCTTCACCCAGCGCAACCGCATCAGCAAGGAGAAGAAGCGCAGCGAGGAACTGCTGCTGAACATCCTGCCAGCGGAAGTCGCGGAGGAACTGAAGGCGAAAGGTGAAGCGGACGCCAAACAGATCGAGCAGGTCACTGTGCTCTTCACCGACTTCAAAGGATTTACCGCTATGAGCGAGCAACTGAGCCCGAAGGAACTCGTGCGCGACATACACGAGTGCTTCAGCGCCTTTGATCACATCATGGCCAAGCACGGCATCGAGAAGATCAAGACCATCGGCGATGCCTACATGGCGGCGGGCGGTTTGCCAACGCCCAACACCACGCACGCGCTCGATGTGGTGAAGGCCGCACTGGAGATCCGCGACTTCATCGCACAAGGCAAGGCGCAGAAAGTCGCGGCGGGCCTCCCCTACTTCGAGATCCGCATCGGCATCCACACGGGCCCGGTTGTCGCTGGCATCGTGGGCGTGAAGAAGTTCGCCTACGACATCTGGGGCGATACCGTGAACACGGCCAGCCGCATGGAATCTTCCGGCGAGGTCGGACAGGTGAACATCAGCGAGGCGACGTTCGCATTGGTTCGTGAACAGGCTGGAAACCTGTTCCACTTCACCGCGCGCGGCAAAGTGCAGGCGAAGGGCAAGGGGGAAATGGAGATGTACTTTGTGGACCGCCACTGAAGGGAAGTAATGGCGTACGCCGGAACGCCGATCTTCACATCACCCGAACCGACAATGCGTCCTGGAGCCCTGATCCCCTGTCTGTTCCTGGCGGCCGTTCTGCCGATGAGGGCTCTGGCCGATCGGCCCGCCATTCAACAGGAGCAGGGCCGACCGACGGATGATCGTCGCTGGGCGGACAGCGTACTCCATGTTCTCGATGGCAGCAAGGTCATCGACTTCCAGGGGACACTGGCCCTTTGCGACCGGATGATGACCGTCTATCGCGCGAACGGCGAGACGTGCATGATGGCCAAGGTCGCCGAGTTCCGCGGTGATCGCTTCAACAGGCTGGGGCAACTGGATTCGGCCATGGCGGCGATCCAGCAAGGCTTGGCCTGGTTCCATTCCGGCTGCGACAGTTTGATCTTCATGTCGCTCCAAGCCACCTTGAGCACCTTGTATGTGAGTTTGCGGGATCCCGATCGTGCCGACAGCACCTGTACGGCCGCTTTGCTCCGCTGGAACCCCACCTGGCCGAACTCCAGGGCCCACCATGCACTGCTCCAGAACCGGGCGGTGGCCTTCGCGCTCAAAGGCGAGATGCCCAAGGCGCTGGACGCCTTCCATAACGTGCTCGCAGCGGCCCGCCTGGAGAAGAACAAAGCGGATGAGTGCGGAGCGCTCACCAACCTCGGGGCGGCGTTCAACACCCTGGCGCGCAACACCCAGGAAAGCGCCTACTTCGACAGCGCAGCGACCTATTATACCGCAGCGGCGGGACTGGCCGAACGGATCAACAACCCGCACACGCGCATCATCCTGCTTACGAACCTGGCCAGCCTTACCTCCGACCGCGGCCGGACACGTGAAGCGCTGCTCTGGCTGGACACGGCCGGGGCGCTGGCCACCTCCACGCACGAGCTGCAACTGGCGGCGAGCATCGAATTGGACAAGAGCGTCATGCACTATCGGCTTGGCGACAAGGACGAGGCCTATGATCACCTGAGCATCCACCTGACCTTGAAGGACAGCCTGCTCAACGAGGAGAAGATCCGGGCCGTGGCCGACGTGCGCGAGAAATACGAGACCGAGAAGAAGGCGAAGGAGAACGCCACCTTGCGAGCCACGAACCTGGAGGTGGAACTGGACCGGGCCCGCGTGAAGCGCATCCGCAACCTCCTCTGGCTCGGCCTGGCCTTCGCCGTCACCTTCGGCAGCGTGTTCTTTTTCCAGCGCAACCGCATCAGCAAGGAGAAGGCACGCAGCGAAGAGCTGCTCTTGAACATCCTGCCGGAAGAGGTGGCGGAAGAATTGAAAGCGAAAGGCCAAGCCGACGCCAAACAGATCGATCACGTTACCGTGCTCTTCACCGACTTCAAAGGCTTCACCGAGATGAGCGAGAAGCTCACCGCGAAGGAACTGGTCGCCGACATCCACGAGTGCTTCAGCACCTTCGACCGCATCATGGAGAAGCACGGCATCGAGAAGATCAAGACCATCGGTGATGCCTACATGGCCGCCGGTGGATTGCCCACACCCAACACCACGCACGCGCTCGATGTGGTGAAGGCCGCGCTGGAGATCCGCGACTTCATCGCTGAAGGCAAAGCGAGGAAAATCGCCGCAGGCCTCCCCTACTTCGAGATCCGCATCGGCATCCATACCGGCCCGGTGGTGGCCGGCATCGTCGGCGTGAAGAAGTTCGCGTACGACATTTGGGGCGATACGGTGAATATCGCAAGCCGCATGGAGAGCAGCGGCGAAGTCGGGCAGATCAACATCAGCGAGGCGACCTATGCGCTGGTGAAGAACGAGACGAATCTCACCATCACCGCGCGCGGAAAAGTGCAGGCCAAGGGCAAGGGCGAGATGGAGATGTACTTCGTTGCGTATTCGTAGCCACCGAACGGGTGACCTCGCCGGTGGAACAAGGCCGCCCTCCTGCATTCGACGGAACGCCGAACACCGCGACCGACGTGCCTGCTTCTCCTAGCAGCGTAACGATCGATCCCATGCCCAACGGAAAGACCCCGCAATTGAAGGATGGCGACCAATGCCTGGTGGTGGCCGGTGCGCACAAGGGCAAGAGCGGCGTCGCGCGCGACCTGAACGTAGCAAGACCGGCCACCTGACCATCACCGTGGTGCAAGCGAATGGGGAGCGCTTCAAAACGCTCGGGAGGAACGTGGTGGTCCGATCCCGGTAGGGATCGTTCCTGGATCTGAAGTTCCGTCGCGCCTGGAGCCAGAGTGCCTGAACGCGCGGAGGGAAACCACCAGAAGTGGGTATTGCTGGCGCCCTGGCCATCAGCGGACTTTTGGACTGTAGAGACCAACGCACCCAACGCGATGAAAACGAACGCCCTCCCTACTTATGAAGCCGCCCGTTACGGACCGGATGACGTGGATGGCCGCTCCCAGCGAAAACCGGTAGAAATACGGGGTCCGGGATCCGCAGGGATACAGACCTTGCACCACCAACCGTGGACGGGATGATCCCTTGCGGTACATACGCCATGGGAACAACCATGCCGCTAATCTCCACCCCGTTCGCCCAAGGGGACACGGACCCGCCAGGCTCCATCCGGACCACCCCGCAGGCTACGGCCCTCTTCATTGCTTTTCCTAAATTGGCGGATCACCCGGTTCAAGCCGAACCTGTATCGGCAACGGCCTGACAAGATCCTCCCCCACCTCTCCCTCAGTACCCAACCTCCCTTAATACCCATCACCATGGAAAAGCTGCTAACAAGCCAACGGTCCGGGGTCTTCCTGTTCTTCTTCGCTACCCTCTTCGGCACCCTTCGGGCGCAAACGGATTGTGCGAACACCGTGAGCCTTGCACAGGGCTATACCACCTCCATCTCCAGCGTGACGCACAATACCAATGGGACCTATACCATCGTCTTGAAGGTGCTCAACAACGGTTGCGCGGGTTGCAAGAAGCTCAACCACCTGACCGTACAGGCCGCTCCTGGGACCTATTCGAACGTCAGCGTCCAACTGATCAGTGGAGCTTTCACCTATGCGAGTATTTCCATGGGCCCGACCTTATCCGGAACGTCAGTGACAGGGTTCAGGATCAACAACACGAACGGGATAGGCAACGGTCAGGCCGCAGCGTTCACGGTGACGTACACGCTGACGAGCCTCCAGAACCAGCAAGTCATATTAAAAACATCGACCGTCACGCTGACCACTTCTTTCACGATAGCGGATTTCCAGGCCGTCCTGGATTGCCAGACCGGGGTGATCTTCCCCTACTTCAACCCGTACGCGAACAAGAGCTACGACATCATCGGGGTGGAGCTCACCTCGCTGTACTACACGTACCAGAGTACCGGGACCTATATCTCCGATGACATTTTCCAGATACTCGGGACCAGTGTACGGGTCTCCATTCGGACCAAGCCGGGGCAACATGCGAACGCGGTGAGCTTGTTGATCACCGCGCCATACGGCCTGGTGCAGGAGCTGAACGACCCGACGAACAACCTGATCAACGGTACCTTCCCTATAGTGAACTTGCTTTCGCTGAACCAGCTGCCCACCCTGCTGGTGTCCGCGCGGCCTATTTACCCGGCGCTGCGGAATGCGGGCCTGATCACCAGCCAAGGGGATACGGCCCTCCGTTCGTTCAGGGCACGCGACGTCTTCGATGTTGATGGACAAGGCATCAAGATCGGCGTGCTCTCGGACAGCTACAACACGAAACTGGGCAACCCGGCGGCGGACGATGTGCTGCGGGGTGACCTGCCGGGTGTGACCAATCCGGACCATCCAACACCGGTGCAGGTGCTTCAGGACTATCCGTTCGGGACCCGTTCCGACGAAGGCCGTGCGATGCTGCAGATCGTGCATGACGTGGCACCGGGTGCCACACTGGCGTTCAGGACCGGCTTCGTGGGCGCGCTCGATTTCGCCAAAGGGATCAGGGACCTGGAACAGGCCGGTTGCGACGTGATCGTGGATGATATCTCCTACATCTCTGAACCGTGCTTCAGGGACGGGGTGGTCGCACAAGCGGTGGACGCTGTAAAAGCCCTTGGAGTAACCTACTTCTCCGCTGCCGGGAATTTCGGGACCAATTCATGGCAGGGCACATTCGCACCTGTTGCCGCCCCTGCGGGTGTGGTCGGGCAGGCGCACAACTTCGCGAGCGGTTTTGGAGGCGGGACGGATATCCTGCAGAGCATCAAGCTCTACGAGGGAGAATATACGGTGGTGTTGCAATGGGACGATGGCACAGGAGGCACCACCACGAACTCGGACTTCGACATCTATCTGGCGGGCACCAGCGGCAACCTCTTGTTCGGCTTCAATCGCATGAACGTTGGTGGCGACCCGATCGAGATCCTGCCCTTCACGGTTACGGCGGACTCGGTCCTGTCGAACTTCATGATCGTTCGCGAGACCGGGAGCGCGCCAGCAACGCTCAAGTACGTGGTGTACCGCGGACTGCTCAAGATCAATGAGTACAGCGGGCTCACAGCCTCCACCATCTCCGGCCAGGCGAACGCGGCGGGTGCCATCGCCGTGGGTGCGGTGCTTTATACGAATACGCCGGAGTATGGCAATCAAACGCCCACTGCGGCCTCCTTCTCCTCGCGAGGCGGCACCTTGGTGAACGGGGTGAACCGATCAAAGCCGGATCTCTGCGCACCGAACGGCGTGAACACATCCGTTGACCTTGGCGGAGTGAACTACGATGGTGATCTCTTCCCCAATTTCTTCGGCACTTCGGCCGCGGCACCGCATGTGGCTGGAGCGGCAGCGCTGGTGATGCAGGCGCGAACGAAGTACTACGGCAACACGCTCACGCCGGACCAGGTGAAAGGCGTGCTCCAGAACGCCGCACGCGACATGTATACGCCCGGATACGATGTGGCTTCGGGAGCGGGACTTGTCCTTGTCGATTCGGCGTTGAAACACATGGCCAATCCTTCGCCGTACATCACCGGCATATCCTACAACACAGCGCTCACACCCGGGGTGGATCCACTTACGCTGACCATCTATGGAGAGTACCTGACGAGTGCGTCCACAGTGTGGCTGGACGGCGCGCCATTGACGAACGGCGTGGTGATACAAGGCGATACGGCGATCATCACGCTGGTGCAACCGTTCACTTCTTTGTACCCTGCGATCCAGGTGTACAATCCGCCCATGCCCGGCACGAACGGCACGGACGGCGGACTTTCGAACCCGCTCTACTTCACCACCAAGAAGACCATCTTGGTGCGTGTGGACAACAAGACGAAGAAATTCGGCGAGGTCCTGCCTGCCTTCACCGCCACGTACACCTTGGAAGGGGTGAACAGCAGTGTGCCGCTGGCCTCATCCGTGCTTACGGCAACTGAACGGGCCCGGATCCTCAGCATCGGCCTCACCACCATCGCCACGCCGCAGAGCAACGTGGGCTTGTGGGGCATCTCCGGGAACCCCGGTGATCCGCTGACCCCGGGCAGCAGCGTGCCGACCACGGCTGCGCTCGATCTTTCGATCAAGCAGCAGTACAAAATCGTGTTCCGCAATGGCCTGCTCACCATTGACCCGGCAAACCTGACCATCACGCCACGGGATACGACGTTCGTGTACAACGACTCCATCGTAGGGATCCACTTCAACTACGTGTTCAATGGTTCTCCCGGTGCCATTGATATGACCCCCAGTGACAGCCTCGCCGTCCTGAACGCGGTGAAGAGCACCCATGGTACCGCGCTGGTGAACACCACCGCCGTGGTGCGCGGAACGGCACTGGTGAACAACGAGGGTGATCCGCTGTTGACCGATCAACTGCTCAGCGATTTCAGCTTCATGATCTCCCAGGCGGTGCAAACCACACGGGGCACGGCGCTGGTGAACGGCGACCTGATCGATGCGGCGGAGTTGTACTCCTCGACCGCATTCACCAATGCGACCGCCCGCCTTGTGCGCGGAACCGCCCTGGTGAACGGTTACGGTCTGGTCCGGGGCACGGCGCTGGTCAATGACATCGACTCGCTGGGCAACGTCACGAATACCAGTTCCTTGGTCAATTCGGGCAGCCTGGTCAATAATTCAGGACTTCTGAATTCCTCGACCATCACACTGAACAGCAATACGCATACGCTTGTGATCCTAGGGGATGGGGATGTCTCCATCCTGTCAGGGGACTCCGCGGGCAATGTGATCATCCGATCGGTGAACCTGATCACCGGGAATACGGTAGGCACGCACCTGTGCGCTCCCGGGACCTTCCTGTCGAACAACTTCAATGTGCACTATGGACTGGGGCACGTCACAATCCTGCCGGCCCCCGCCCAATTCACCATCGCTGCGAATACGCAGACACAGACTTACAACGGCGCTCCGAAGTCCGTTGGCGTAACCGTTGTGCCGGCTGGTGTACCCTACACCGTTACCTACAACGGCAGCACCACGCTGCCAGTGAACGCTGGCACCTACGCCGTGCAGGTCACGGTGAGCGATCCGAACTACGTGGGCACGGCGAGCGCCACACTGGTGGTCCAGAAGGCGACCGCCCAGGTCACTATCACACCGAGTACGCTGACGCAGACCTACAACGGCGCTCCCAAGTCCGTTGGCGTAACGGTTGTGCCGGCTGGTGTGACCAATGCCGTCACCTACAACGGCAGCACGACCCAACCAGTGAACGCGGGTTCCTACGCCGTGCTGGTGACGGTGAACGACCCGAACTACGTGGGCACGGCGAGCGCCACACTGGTGGTCCAGAAGGCCACTGCCCAGATCACTATCACACCGAGTACGCTGACACAGACCTACAACGCTGCGCCGAAGTCCGTTGGCGTAACCGTTGTACCGACCGGTCTGGCGTACACCGTCACCTACAACGGCAGTAGCACATTGCCGGTGAACGCGGGGTCCTATGCCGTGCTGGTCACGGTGAACACCGCGAACTACTTGGGCACGGCGAGCGGCACGCTGGTGGTGCAGAAGGCCCCTGCCACAGCCACCACCGGGATCTATGTCATCAGCAAAGGCGCCGCCCTGCCTTCGTTCACGGCCACTTACAGTGGGTTCCTCAATGGCCAGACCGCATCGGTGGTGACCTCGGTGACCTTCACGCTGAGCCCGAATTACACGGGGAATGCAGGGGTCTATGCGATCATCGTCAACGCCACGGCCGCCAACTACACGTTCACTTCGGTGAACGGCACGCTCTACGTGAATCCAGCGGGCCCAGGAACAAAGCAGGTGAAACCGAATTTCATCTGCCGTCAGAACCTGATCTCCCCTGGTGCGGGCGGGTTCATGTACATCGCCCGTTTCACCTACGAGAACCAGAATTCAACACCGGTCTATATCCCGGTCGGACCGAACAACTCCATAAGCGGCGCGGCAAACCTTGCGACCGGTCAACCGGTCCTTTTCATGCCCGGAGGAGGTACGTGGAATGTCCCCTTCAACAACGTAGGCCAGCTTACGTGGCAGATCAGGAGCAACAAGAACGACGGCACGACCGGATCGATCCCAGCGAACTCCTCGAATGTCGTGTGCAGCAGCGGGATGGCCCTTCAAGACGAGAGCACCACGATCGAAGAGGCTCGCATGAACGAACTTGACGTCACAGCTATGGACGGCCACGAAGCGGGTTTGAACATCCATGTCTACCCGAACCCATCCACCGGCAAAGTGTTCCTGGAGTTCGCCGAAGGAGAGGCGGCGGGGACGAGCGTTGACGTGTACAGCGCCTTGGGCCTGAAGTGCCAGGTGAAGATGAACAGGACGAGCGGTCAACGGATCGAGCTGGACCTTTCCTCATTCGGACAGGGCATGTACATCATCCGTCTCATCAAAGGGGAACGCCTGGATTCCCGCACCGTGATCATCGAGTGACACGGACATGGACCGCAAGAGCCACCTGCCGTGTTCCGGCGGGTGGCTCTTCGTATGTTAGGCCGATCTTGGTCCGTATGCGCAAGCTCTCCTTCGCGCTCTTCCTGTCCGTTTGCTCCGCTTCCGCCTACGGACAGAACGGGGTGATCGACAGTTTGAATGCGCTTCTGCGAGCCGATATCCCCGACTCTACGCGGGTGTCGATCTTGGTGGAGTTGAGCGGCCAGTTCTACCGCACTGCCCCGGACGGGGCCAAGCGTTTCGCCGTTGAGGCCAAGGAGCTTGCTGAAAAGATCGATCACAAGAGCGGCCTGGCCCGCGCGTACAAGGCCATTGGCATGTGCCATTACTTCCAGAACGATTGGATCGATTGCCTTGTGCAATGGAAACTCGCCCTGGAGACCTTCCGGTCGATCAACGACTTGAACGGTGTCTCGAACATGCTGAACAACCTGGGCGCGGTGCACTTCAACGGTGGGGATGACAAGTCGGCCTTGGACTACTACCTGGAATCGCTCCGTGTGGCTGAATCCACCAAGGACTCCTTGAGGACCGTGACCGCCCTGGTGAACATCGGTACGGTATACCTCACCAAGGAATCCAGCAAGCCCCTCGCCATCACCTACTACAGGCGCGTTTTGCCGCTGAGCAAAGCGTTGGGCGACTATGATGCCTATGGCACCTGCGCGGTGAACTTGGGGGAGATCTTCCTCTGGAAACCGGGCACCAGCGATTCGCTCGCGTATTACAACCCCGATTCAGCGCTGTTCTATTTCGAGTCCGCGTTGGAAGCATACCGACAGTCCGCCACGGGCAACATACCGGTCGCCTTGAAGAACATCGGAAGGGTATACGCCATCCGCAAGGACTTCACCAAGGCCATCCGGTACCAGACCGAGGCCTTCCAGATCGCCAGTGCCACGGAGGCGCGCCTGGAAATGGCGCAGTCGCTTCTCAGCTTGGCGGATACCTACAAGCAAAAGGGCGATCTCCCGGAAGCCATCACGAATTTCAACAAGGCCAAGGCCATCGCCGTTGAGATCGACGCGATCTACGAGCTGCAGGAATCCTACCTGGGGTTGGCCAAGAGCTATTCCAAGACCACCGACTTCAAACAGGCCTACAGCTACCTGAACCTGTATACGGACATCAAGGACACGCTGTACAACGCCGAAATGGACAAGAAACTCCAGGCCCAGACCTTGAGCTATGAGATCGAGAAGAAGGAAGGGCTGATCTCCTTGTTGGAAAAGGACCAAGAGCTCAAAGCGCTGGAGCTCGAACGACAGAAAGCGATCAGGAACGGGTTCATGCTGGGCTTCGTTCTGGTGGTCGCGTTCGCCGGGGTGTTCTTCTTCCAGCGCAACCGCATCGCGCGCGAGAAGGAGCGGAGCGAGGAACTGCTGCTGAACATCCTGCCCAAGGAAGTGGCGGAGGAGTTGAAAGCGAAGGGTGAAGCCGAAGCAAAGCTGATCAAACAGGTCACCGTGCTCTTCACCGACTTCAAGGGCTTCACCGCCATGAGCGAGCTCGTAAGCCCGGAGCAGCTGGTGAGGGACCTGCACGAGTGCTTCAGCTTCTTCGACCGTATCTGCGGTCAATACGGCCTAGAGAAGATCAAGACCATCGGCGATGCGTACATGGCCGCCGGTGGCCTGCCCGTGGAGAACAGTACCCATGCGACTGACGCGGTACAGGTCGCGCTGGCCATGCGCGACTTCATCGCCGAAGGCAAGGCGCGGAAGATCGCGGCCGGACTACCCTTCTTCGAGATCCGCATCGGCATACACACCGGTCCGGTGGTGGCGGGCATCGTGGGGGTGAAGAAGTTCCAGTACGACATCTGGGGTGATACCGTGAACACCGCCAGCCGGATGGAATCATCCGGGGAGATCGGCCAAGTGAACATCAGCGACGCGACGTATGCACTGGTGAAGGATGTGACCGGCCTTTCGTTCACCCCGCGTGGCAAGGTGCAGGCGAAGGGCAAGGGAGAGATGGAGATGTACTTCGTGACGGCGCAAGTACCCCGCGGGATCCTTTGACCACATCTCCTCCATTCCTCCATGCGATACCACTTGATCCTCCTTTCGCTTGGCTTTCCCCTGGCCGTCGGGGCCCAGACCGGTGATCGTCAGCGATCCATCGACTCCCTGCTGCACGTATTGGTGGTGGCGCGGAGCGATACGGACAGCTTGCGCACGCTCATCGCGCTCTCATCGGGATCCACCGGTGACGAACGTATGCGCTTCTCGCGTATGGGGCTGGAACTCTCCCAGAGAGGCCTGCGACGACCCTCCGGCGACCGTCGCAAATTCCTTGAAGGTGAAGCGGGTGCGTGCTCCGGTATCGGCTCGCGGTTCCGCCAGCTCGGCCAGTCGGACAGTGCGCTGGCCTACTACCAACGAGGGCTGCGCGCTGCAAGGGAGTGCGGCGCACGCGCGACAGAGGCCAACCTGACCAATGGCATGGGGGTGGTGATGCACCAACGCGGGGACATCGATTCGGCGCTGTCCTTGATGTCAGCCTCGCTGGTCATCCGTGAAGCCATAAAGGATTCAGCGGAGATGCCTGGCTCCCTTCTGAACATGGCAGCGATGTATCATTTCCAGGGGAACGTACCGCGCGCCATCGAGATGTACGACCGCGCGCGCCGCCTGGCGGAAGCCACGCACAACAGCAAAGTACTTGCCATCGCGCTGGTGAACATCGGAGCGCTGCACGAGACCCAGGGCGAACTGGACTCCGCCCTCGCCTTTTACCGCCGTGCCATCGTTCCACTCACTGACCAGGACAACACGGAAGGCCTCGGTCTCGCCTACAACAACATGGCCACGGTGTTCCTCAGCAAGAACGACTCGGCGAGCGCGAGGGAGGCCGTGCTCACAGGCATCCCCTTCGCGCGACGGGGTCGCAATTACAACGCGCTGAGCGATCTTTACTTCAAGCTGGCACGCATCGAAGAGATGCAGGGCCGGTACGAGGAAGCAGTGGGCCACTGCCTGCGCTCCATTTCCATGGCCGACTCGGGCTCCTACCGGCGGGGAATGGCGTTCGGTCACCTTGAGCTGGCCAAGATCGACCTGAAGCGGGGTGACGCGGGCTCCGCACTTCGCAACGCGCGACTTTCCGAGCAAAAGGCAGGCGACTATGCAGAGCTCAACCTGAAAAAGGAGCGTGCACAGGTCCTCGGCCAGGTGCATGAAGCCCTGAAGAACTACCCTGCCGCGCTGGAGCAATACCATCTGTTCCAACAACTGGCGGACAGCCTGACCAATGAGAAGAACAAGAAAGACCTGGTCCGGAAGTCCTTCCAGTATGAATACGACAAGCGTGGGGCGCTCCAGAGCGCGGAACAGGACAAGCGGGACGCGGTGGCCGCCAAGGAGATCCAGAAACAACGGATCATCCGCAATGGTTTCATGGGTGGCTTCGCCTTCGTGGCCTTGTTCGCCGGTGTGTTCCTCTTCCAGCGCAACCGGATCAGCAAGGCCCGCAAACGCAGCGATGAGCTATTGTTGAACATCCTGCCGGAGGAGGTCGCCGAGGAATTGAAGGATACCGGGGCGGCGACGGCCAGACACTTCGACCAGGCCACCATCCTTTTCACGGACTTCAAAGGCTTCACCCAAGCGAGCGAAAAGATGTCGCCGCAGGAACTGGTCGAAGAATTGAACGCGTGTTTCAAAGCCTTTGACGGGATCATTACGGCACGCGGCATTGAGAAGATCAAGACCATTGGAGATGCCTACATGTGCGCAGGCGGATTACCCGACCCCAGGTCCTCCTCTCCCGGCGACGTTGTTCACGCCGCATTGGAGATGCAAGCCTTCATACGAACGCGGAAGGCGGAACGCGATGGACAGGGCAAGCCCTACTTCGAGATGCGCGTCGGCATCCACACCGGCCCCGTTGTCGCGGGTATTGTTGGGGTGAAGAAGTTCGCCTACGATATCTGGGGGGATACCGTGAACATCGCATCGCGCATGGAATCCTCCGGCGAAGTGGGACAGGTCAACATCAGCGAGAGCACATACGCGTTGTTGAAGGATCAGCCGGGACTCTCGTTCGCTCCACGCGGCAAGGTGCAGGCGAAGGGCAAGGGGGAATTGGAGATGTACTTCGTAATAACAAGCCAGACCCTATCATGAATCGAACTGCGCACTTCATAATCCTCCTACTGCTCATTCTCAGCGCACCGTTGAGGACGACCGCACAGAAGGCTGCGCTAGACAGTGTTCTCCATTTGCTGGAAAAGCATCCGGCCAGGGATGTCGGCAGGCTCGACCTCTTGAACGAATCCATACGACGGTACGAATTCATCCACCCGCGGCGAGCGGTAACCTTGGGGGATGAGGCCACGGCCTTGGCGCGATCATTGGGTGATGAGCGTCGACTGGTCGTGGCGCTCTACCGCCGTGTCGCGCTGGACCAAGCAGGTGGCAACATGAGCGACCGGAGCAAGGAACTGAACGAGGCGATCGCGATCGGCCGTCGGCTGGGCTTGAAGAGCGACCTGGCATGGGCCCTATTGCGCAAGGGCCTGAACGACATCAACCAAAATGGACCGGATACCAACCGCACGGAGTTGGTGGAGTCAGCCCGGATCTTCCATGCCTTGGGCGATGGTGAAGGCGAAGGCGCGGCGCTGAACCTTCAAGCAAGCGACGTGCGCGACACCGATACCGCACGGGCCGAGGCCCTTTACCAGCAGGCCGAACGCCTATTGAAAAAGAGCGGGCAGATCGAATGGTTGGTACGTGCCCTGCAGAACCAGGTGTATTGGCATTGGATGGGGAACCGTTTCGATAAGGCCATCGGAATCGGCGAACGTGCCCTTTCCGAGTGCACCGGCACGGGCTACGATGTGCTTATCATGGGCACGCATAGCCTGCTGGGCAATGCCAACAAGGAAGGCGGCCACTACCGTGCTTCCATTGAACACTTCCTGATCGCGCTCCGGATCTCAGAAGTGCTGGACCTTACCGAGAACAGCGCCATAGCATGCTTGAACCTGGGCCCCATGAACCTGATGATCGATGACCCGGCACAGGCCACCGTTTTCCTTCAACGTGGGTATGAACTGGCCAAGAAGAGCGCGAACCCCGGTTTGATGACCTATGCGCTGCGTGGCCTGGGGCAGATCGAAATGGAGCGCGGGGCCTACGCGAAGGCGCTCCAGCACTTTGAAGAGGCCCTCTCGCTGTGCTCGAACGGAACATCCTCCCAGGCGAACATCGACCAGTGCGCATCGTCGGCCTATGTGTCCATTGGTGATGCGCGAACGGGGTTGGAAGATATCCTGGGCGCAAAGGCCGCCTACGAAGCAGCGCTTGCCGCGGCCGAGCGCAGCCAGCTCAAATGGGAAATGGGGGTCTCGCGCAATTGCCTGTGCAAGGCACTACTGAGGATCCCGGACTCCCTGTTGCATGAAGCCGGCTTCGCGCGTGCGCGTTCTCGGGATCTCCGCGCCGTAGACATCGCCTTGCGCACGGTCGGTCCAGCACGCGAAGGGGGTTGGGCCAGTATTCGCATAAGTACTTTGACCGTGCTTGTGGAGGGCTATGAAAGGCTGAATGATCCTGCGAACGCGCTCCTCTAAGCCAAGGAGCTTATGGTGGCGAAGGACAGCTTGCTCGACGCGGACAGGGCCAAGGCCATCAGCGACCTGTAGATCCAGTACGATACGGAGAAGAAGGAACAGCAGATCATGCTGCTCGGCAAGGACAAGGAGGTTCAGGCCAAGGAGATCCAGAAACAGAAACTCATGCGCAACAGCTTCATGGGCGGCTTCGCACTGGTTGCCTTGTTCGCAGGGGTGTTCTTTTTCCAGCGCAATCGCATTAGCATGGAGAAGGCGCGCAGCGATGAACTGTTGTTGAACATCCTGCCGGAGGAAGTCGCGGAGGAACTGAAGAATACCGGCGCCGCTGAAGCGAAGCACTTCGATCAGGCCACCATCCTTTTCACCGACTTCAAGGGATTCACGCAGGCGAGCGAGAAGATGTCGCCACAGGAATTGGTGGAAGAACTGAACACCTGCTTCAAAGCGTTCGACCATATCATCACCACGCGCGGCATCGAGAAGATCAAGTCCATCGGCGATGCATACATGTGCGCGGGTGGATTGCCGGATCCGAAGTCCTCCACCCCTGCTGACGTCGTTCACGCCGCGCTGGAGATGCAAAGTTTCATGAAGCAGCGCAAGACTGAGCGTGACGCGCAAGGAAAGCCCGCTTTCGAAATGCGCGTGGGCATCCACACTGGCCCCGTCGTCGCTGGCATCGTGGGCGTGAAGAAATTCGCTTACGACATCTGGGGCGATACCGTGAACATCGCGAGCCGAATGGAAAGCAGTGGTGAGGTGGGACAAGTCAACATCAGCGAGAGCACGTACGCGTTGGTGAAGAAGGCAATGGAGGTAAGGGACGGAAAGGAGGTGACCTCCTTCTCCTTCACACCGCGTGGGAAAGTGCATGCGAAAGGCAAGGGAGAAATGGAGATGTACTTTGTTCGCCGAACCTCTGAAGGAGCGTAGGAGCACTTTGTTGAAGGTAAGCCCGGCGTCGTCCGTTGATCGGCGGATCTTGGCGGGTGAGAATGGAGATGTATCTCAGCAGCCGTAGGGCAGAACGCACGCAGGGGGCTTCGCTTTCATCATGATCGCTATTCCACGGATCTTCTGGTTCCTGAGCTGCAGCACTTTATTAGCCTGCGCTTGCAGTACCGATCCACGCGACCCCATCCTCCACGAATTCCACTCCCTCAACGACAGCTTGGAAATGATCACGCATGAGACCCGCTTCGGCAAAGGCCGCATTGAGGAACTCGCCGCCTCGATCCGAAGCGACTGTTCGAAAAATGCGGCCACCGCTGACTCTGTCCTGGAAAACATCCGCGCGCTGGATGCGCTGCTGGATTCCACGAAGACGGCGATGATGCTCTCCATAAAGAGTACGGGAGATGCCTCGCGCATGCATAGGATGCTTTCGGTGAACGGGCTCGGCGTGCGGATCTTCGCGGCGATCACCCGGCATTATGAGGTATCGGCCATCGCCGCAAGAACACCCCAAGCCGTTGCACGGATCGATGAGTTCCACCGGCTGGCCATGCCGATGACCGACGCGATATCATGGCAGGAGACCAATTTCAAGGGCGCACCAGCCGCAACTTACATGGCGGTCCTTTCCAAAACGAGCATGGACGCGGAGTTCGCGGCGTCGATGTCGCTGGAGGCGATCAGCCTGCGTTGTGCGGGACGGTGATCCAAGAGCGCCTCCACCAGAACCAAAAAACCAAACCCGTCCCGGAAGCGCGCGGGATGGAGTCTTGTGCGTAGGGCACCGTTCGGGACCTCCGCAGCGCACAGGTCGGAACCCGTGACAGCGTAGGATCAACTAACTATTGCTCCGCTGAGGTCCCGGACAAACCTCCGTCGCGCAGGCCCCTGCTCCAGTGGTTTTCCGGGACGGAGAACGGTTATGCCACCTGCAACGCGTGCTCCACTTTCTCCTTCAACAAGGCGTGCCGCACCACGTCGATCATCTCGGTGACATACGTGAACTTCAAGCCCTTCACGTAGCGCGCATCGATGTCCTCGATGTCCTTGCGATTGTCGGCACTGATGATGATCTCCTTGATGCCCGCGCGTTTCGCGGCGAGGATCTTCTCCTTGATGCCTCCAACGGGAAGCACTTTCCCACGGAGTGTGATCTCGCCGGTCATCGCCAGGAACTTGCGCACCTTCTGTTGCGTGAACGCTGAGGCGATGCTCGTGAGCATGGCGATGCCCGCGCTCGGTCCGTCCTTCGGCGTGGCGCCTTCCGGCACGTGTACGTGGACATTCCAGCGCTTGAACACTTCCTGCTCGATGCCGATGATATCGCTGTGGCCTTTCAGGTATTCCAAGGCGATCACCGCGCTTTCCTTCATCACATCGCCGAGGTTGCCGGTAAGCGTGAGCTTGCCTTCGCCCTTGGTGATGCTCGTCTCGATAAAGAGGATCTCGCCGCCAGTGGGCGTCCATGCGAGACCGGTCACCACACCTGCCACATCGTTGCCTTGGTACTTGTCGCGGGCGTGGCTGGGGCCGAAGATCTTCACCAGTTCGTCCACACCGATGGTCACGTCGTGCTTCTGGCGCAGCGCGATCTGTTTCGCGCGGTAGCGGATCAGTTTCGCGATGCGCTTCTCCATCGTGCGCACGCCGCTCTCATCGGTGTACTGGTCGATGATCGCTTCCAGCAGACCTACGCCGAGCTTGATCTGCTTGGACTTGATGCCGTTCTCCTTCAGCTGCTTGGGGATCAGGTGGCGTTTGGCGATCTCCAGCTTCTCCTCCATCGTGTAGCCGTTCACCTCGATCACTTCCATGCGATCGCGGAGGGCGGGATGGATCGTGCTGAGCGAATTGGCCGTGGCCACGAACATCACCTTGCTCAGGTCGTATTCGATCTCCACGAAGTTGTCATAGAACGCATGGTTCTGCTCGGGATCCAGCACTTCGAGCAGCGCGCTCGCGGGATCGCCGTGGAAGTCCTTGCCGACTTTGTCGATCTCGTCGAGGACGAAAAGCGGATTGCTGGTGCCCGCTTTCTTCAAACTCTGGATCAAGCGGCCCGGCATCGCACCGATGTAGGTCTTGCGATGTCCGCGGATCTCCGCTTCGTCATGCAATCCACCGAGGCTCATCCGCACGTACTTGCGGCCGAGGGCTTCGGCCATGCTCTTGCCAAGCGATGTTTTGCCCACGCCGGGCGGCCCGAACAGGCAGATGATCGGCGCTTTCATGTCGCCTTTCAGTTTCAGCACGGCCAGGTGTTCGATGATGCGCTCCTTCACTTTGTCCAAGCCGAAGTGGTCGCGTTCCAGGATCTTCGCCGCGTTGCGCAGGTCGAACTTGTCATTGCTGAATTCGCCCCACGGCAGTTCGAGCAATAGCTGCACATAGTTGTACTGCACGCTGAATTCCGCACCGGCCGGATTCATGCGTTGCAGCTTGCTGAGTTCCTTGTCGAAGGTCTCCCCCACTTTCGTGCTCCACTTCTTCTTGGCGGCTTTCGCGCGCATCTCCTCGATCTCCTGCTCGATAGGATTGCCGCCGAGCTCGTCCTGGATGGTCTTCATCTGCTGGTGCAGGAAGTACTCGCGCTGCTGCTTGTCCACCTCGGTGCGCACCTTGCTCTGGATCTCGTTCTTCATCTCCAACATCTGGAGATCCTTGGTGAGGTGGGCCAGCAGCAGGTTCGCGCGTTCGCGCAGATCGGCCACCTCGAGCATTTTCTGCTTCTCCACCACCTCGGCGTTCATGTTGCTGCTGATGAAGTTCACCAGGAAGCTCGGGGAGTCGATGTTCTTGATGGCGAAGCTGGCCTCGCTGGGGATGTTCGGGCTGGCCTTGATGATCTGGATGGCCAGGTCCTTCAAGCTGCTCACCAACGCCTCGAAGGCCTTGTCGCCCTTGGTGGGGCGGTGCTCGGTGAATTCCTTCACGCGTGCGGTGAAGAACGGCTCCTCCTTGATGATCTCGATGAGCTCGAAACGCTTCTTCCCTTGTATGATGGCGGTGGTGCTGCCATCGGGCATGCGCAACATGCGGATGATGGTGGCGATGGTGCCCACCTTGTTCAGGTCTTCCGGGCGCGGATCCTCGATGCCGCTGTCCTTCTGGCTCACCACGCCGAGCGTGCGGTTGCCGCGGTACACTTCCTGTATCAGCCGTATGCTGCGGTCTCGGCCCACGGTGATGGGGATCACCACTCCGGGGAAGAGCACGGTGTTGCGCAGCGGGAGGATGGGCAGTTCCGGCGGGGTGCTCTCCGCGTTCATCTGCTCCTCGTCCTCCGCGGTGATCAGCGGTATGAGTTCGGTCTCGTTGTCGATCTGGTCGGAAGTAAGCAGCATGCTGTCAGTAGGAAGGCGATCGTTCATCACAGGGTCGGTGCCATTGTGGCGTGCGGCGAATTTACTCCCTTGCGAAGTGCGCGCCGGACGTGGTTTTTCAACAGGACGGCCAGCCGGTCAATGATCGTGCCCGCGCAACCGGTCGGAGAAGTTGTCAGTCCGCCTGCCCTGAAGGATGCAGTTGCACATGCCTGAGGATCCTCTCATCGTCGGCGCTCATGGTCACTGCACGGCGGCTCATCACCATTCGTGCGGTGGTCATCGCGGGTTCCGGGAGATAGTCGATGAGATCGTCAGCACCTCCCCATTTGAAGCTTTCGATATGCTTTGGCGGGAACCCGCCACCGAACACGTTCGCGCACACGCCCACCACCGTGCCCGTATTGAACATGGTGTTGATGCCGCTCTTGCTGTGGTCGCCCATGATGAGCCCGCAGAACTGCGCGCCGGTCCCGATCATCGCTTCTTCCGCGTAGCTCCACGCTTTCACCTGTCCGTAGGTGTTCTTCAGGTTGCTGTTGTTGGTGTCCGCGCCGAGGTTGCACCACTCGCCCAGCACGCTGTTGCCCAGGAATCCGTCGTGCGCCTTGTTGGTGTAACCGAGCAGCACGCTGTTGTTCACTTCCCCTCCCACCCGGCATTCCGGCCCGAAGGCCGAAGGCCCGTAGATCTTCGCGCCCATCTTCAATTGCGCGTGATCACCGAGCGCGATGGGACCGCGCAGCATACACCCTTCCATTACTTCCGCGCCCTTGCCGATGTATATCGGTCCGTTGTTCGTGTTCAGGATCGAAGCCTCCACGATCGCGCCTTCTTCCAGGAAGATGAGGTTGGGATCGCCGATCACCGTGTTCTGCGCGCTCAAGCGTTGGCTGCGGCGACCTTCCGTGATCAATACGAAATCATTGATGATCGCTTTGCCGCAGTGCTGGAAAACATGCCATGGCCGGGTGAAGGACAGGACCTCACCGGAGAACGCTTTCGCTTTCCAATAGCTCGGCAGCGAACTCCACGCGCCTTCTTCCAAGCCTTCGATACCCGGACGACAGAAGGCCAATGTTCTTCCCGCATGTACCAGCGCTTCACCCAATTCCAGATCGAGAACCGCGCTCACGAGATCCGGCGTGGGCAGCAAAGAGCCATCCACTTCGCGTAGCACATCGCTTTTCACCGCCGGGAATTTCGCTTGCAGGTACGCTTCGGTGCTGAAGCCCACGGGCAGCTCGGTCATCTTCCACCAGGCATCAGCGATGGTGAGGATGCCCGGCCGCAAAGCACCGACAGGCCGCGTGAAGGTGAGCGGCAGCAGGCGTTTCCAGTGATCGGCGTCGGATAGGAGGATGCTCATAACGGCATCTAAGTAAGGACGATGCGCGAATCGTCCGCTCACACCCGCCCTACTGCAACCCGAACAGCCCGCAGATCCAGTATGCCAGACCCGCCAACAAGGCGCTCACCGGGATGGTGATGATCCACGCCCAGAGCAGGCGTATGGTGATGCCCCAGCGCACGGCGCTCAATCGCTTGGTGGCACCTACACCGATGATGGCCCCGGTGATGGTGTGCGTGGTGCTCACCGGTATGCCCATCTGCTCGGTGAGGTACAAGGTCATCGCGCCGGCGCTTTCGGCGCACACGCCTTCCAGCGGTGTCACCTTGGTGATGCGCGTGCCCATGGTCTTGATGATCTTCCAGCCACCGCTCAACGTGCCCAGGCTGATCGCGGTATAGCATGAGAGGGGAACCCAATTGGGCATGTCCTTGAAGTCGGTGATCCTGCCGCTCGCGATGAGGGCCGCCGTGATGATGCCCATCACCTTCTGCGCGTCGTTGCCGCCATGGCCGATGCTGAACGCCGCGGAAGAAAGCAACTGCAACCGCTTGAACATTTTGGCCATGCTGAAGGCGTTCGGGGTCTTCACCTTCTCCACGTACAAATAGATCAGGCAGAACAGGCCGGCAATGGTCATGATCCCCACGCGGATCCAGAAGTTGTTGGCCTTGTCCAGCTCCTTGCCCAGCTTTTCCACGTCCACCGATGGATCAACATCGGCCTTGATGCGCTCGGCGACCTGCCCTCCGCTCTGTTGGCCGAACGCCGCGAGCAGCGGTGATGCCTTGTCGAATTTCGCCTTGGCCGCTTCAAAGTCCGCGGTCTTCGATGGATCGAAGGCGGCGGCTTTCTTCAGGTCGTCGACCTTCCAGTATTTCCCGAGGTTCTCCTCCAGTTTCACGTTCTGGAAGTGGGCGAACACGAACCAGGTGCCGATCGAGGTGATCGCGATCAAGGCCACCCGGTACCATGTGGCGCGCACAAGTGTCACCAGCGTGATGAACATGCTGATGATCATACCCACGAGCGGTGCCAGGAAGATGAAGAGTACCGTGGTGATGATCTTGTCCTTCTCCACCACCGCCCCGAAGTAGAAACCGTCCGTGGATGCGAACGCATGCGCTACGGCCGCGCCCGCGAAACCACCGATGAGCGTGTGCGAACTGCTGCTCGGTATGCCGTACCACCAGGTGAGCAGGTTCCAGATGATCGCCGCGATAAGGCCGCTCAGGATCACCGGCAGGGTAATGAACTCTTTGTGGACCGTCTTGCTGATGGTGTTCGCCACCGCATGGTCCTTGAAGATGAAGAACGCCGCGAAATTGAACAGCGCCGCCCAGAGCACGGCCTGGAAGGGTGTGAGCACTTTCGTGCTGACCACCGTGGCGATGGAATTGGCCGCGTCGTGGAAGCCATTGATGTAATCGAACACCAACGCGAGCAGGATGATGACCGCCAAAAGGCTCATGCGGATCGAACGGGGTTGCGAGCGATGATCCCCGTGTCTCTGCGTTCAGGGCTCATGCGTACTTCAGCATGATCGATTCGATCACGTTGGCCACGTCCTCGCATTTGTCCGTGGCGAGTTCGAGCGTGGAGTAGAGGTCGCGCCACTTGATCAGTTCGATGGCGTCCTTCTCATTGGCGAAGAGCCGTTCGATGGCCTTGTCGTACACCGAGTCCGCCTCGTTCTCCATACTGTTGATGTCCACCACGAAACGGATGTTGGTGTTCGCCTTGTGCAGATCGCGCAGGCCCTGTACAGCGAGCTGGACGATCCTGCATCCTTCGTTCACCAGCCGAGCGAGTTCCCGGCAGGTCTCGTCCGGCTTGATGATGTGGAACATCTCGATGTTCTTGGCGCTGGCCAGGATGAAATCCGCCACATCATCAAGGCTCGTGGCCAGTTGGTGGATATCCTCCCGATCGATCGGGGTGATGAAGTTGCGCGCCAGATCGGTGAAGATCGTGTGCGTCAGGTCATCGTTCGCCCGCTCCTGCAATTCCAATCGCTCCAGCAAGGCATTGCGGTGAGCACCCGGATCGGTGGCCATCATCGCGATGAGGTCCTCGCTCATCTTCAGCACGTTCGCGGCGCTGGCCTCGAAGTGGTAGAAGAACACTCGGTCCTTCGGTTTGAAGATCCGGAAAAAGGCTTCTAATGGCATCATCGGGCAGGTTGTCTGGCGCGGCGCGAAAGTAGAAGGCCGTTCCGACCATAAGCTGTTTGAAGCGATCCTTAACCCAAGGTTAACCTCAAGGATGAGGAAGTGAACTACTGAAGGGGTCTGGTGGCACCTTTGCGCAAGACCAGCAACCATGATCTACGAATTCAATGGCTATCGTCCGGTGGTACATCCATCGGCTTTCGTGCATCCGCAGGCGGCGGTCACCGGCAACGTGGTGATCGGTGCCGATGTGTATATCGGCCCGGGCGCGGCGCTGCGCGGCGATTGGGGCGAGATCGTGATCAAGGACGGATGCAACGTGCAGGAGAACTGCGTGATCCACATGTTCCCCGGCGTGAAGGTGATGCTGCACCCCGGCGCGCATATCGGCCATGGCGCCATCATCCACGGGGCCACGATCGGTGCGAACTGTTTGGTGGGCATGAACGCCGTGCTCATGGACAACGTGGTGCTCGGCGATGGGTGCATCGTGGGTGCGCTCTCTTTTCTCCCCGCTGATTCCATCTGGGAGAAACGGAAGGTGATCGTGGGCAACCCTGCGAAAGCGATAAAGGACGTGAGCGACGAAATGCTCGCCTGGAAGACCGAAGGCACGAAGCTTTACCAACAACTGCCGGCTGAACTGCACGCGACATTGAAGGAATGCGAGCCACTGCGCGAAGTGGACAAGAGCAAACCGCCGATCACCGCGCGGTACAGGACATGGAAGGAAACCAAGGGAAGTTGAGCGGTCCGCCGATCACATGGGCCTTCCACGGAAGCGCGGCATATACATTCGATCCCCCGACCCACCTCATGAAACAGTTCCTGATCCCTGCAGCGTCATTGTTCGCGTGTACCGGTGCGAACGCACAGATCACGATCGTGTCCACCGATATGGCGATCGTGGGCGACGTGATCACACGCTATCGTGACACGATCCCGAACTACGGACCCGGAAGCAGCGGTGCCGGGCAGTCGTGGGACTTTTCCATGGCACAGCAAGGCGGCGCTGAGACGACCTCGGTGATCGACCCCTCCTCCACTCCCTATGGGGATTCGTTCGGCGGATCGGACCTCGCCATGACGAACGACAACGCGACCTACCTGTACTTCAGCAACAGTGCGGCGATCATGACTGTGGAAGGAACCGCTGGCGATCCGCTGGGCAACGGCACCATCATCACCGCGCAATTCAACCCATCGCTCACGCTGCATGAGTTCCCACGGCAGTTCAGCGATGGCTTCACGAGCACCTACGCTTCGGAGGTGATCGCCGATGGGAGTTCCTTCGGCGTGTATCAGGTGCGGTTGCGCCACCATGGCATCATGCGCGACACCACGGACAGCTACGGCGAGATCACTACGCCGGTCGGGACCTACGAAAGTTTGCGCGTGAAGAACACCGCGATCAGCGTGGATTCCATCTGGACCAAGTTGCTGTCCTTCCTGCCGTGGACCTTCGTGCAAGCAGCAGTGGACACCACCGTCTCTTATTCATGGCTCGCGAAGGAGACCAAATTGCCCGTAGCGGAGATGACGGTGGACAGCTTGGGTGCAGCGGTGAGTTTCACTTACTCAGCTATCGCGCCGCTCAGCACTGGACTTTTCAGCAACAGCCCTGCGGCTCCAACTGTGATGCTCTACCCGCAACCCGCGACCGACCAAGTGCGTGTGCAACTTGTCGATCAACGGAGCGAGGATGTCACATCGGTGAATATCGTGGACGCGGATGGCCGCATCGTGAAGCACTTCGCGAAGATCCCTGCGGATGGATGGCTTGACGTCTGCGACCTCGCTGCGGGAACGTTCGTAGTGGGGATCGAAGGCCTGAACCGCGCAGCAACAACCGCGAGGCTTCTGGTGGTCCGTTGATCTTCGGGCCGATCGGTCGATCTTCGCCCTCCGCCCTCGCTTTGAGGCTTCGGCGCGAACCGCATGACGTATTCGAAGATCAACTTCTCCATTGCGGATGGCGTCGCCACCATCACGCTGAACCGTCCCGACAAGCTCAACAGTTTCGATCGCGGGATGTCGCTGGAAGTGATATCCGCGTTGGATGATTGCAAAGAGGACAAGCATGTGCGGGCCGTGTTGCTCACCGGTGAAGGCCGCGCTTTTTCCGCAGGACAGGACCTCGCTGAAGCCATCGCCCCGGGAACGCGGATCGAAGACATCCTCACCACGCAATACAACCCCATCGTGCGACGCATCCGCGCATTGCCCAAGCCCGTGATCGCCGCCGTGAACGGTGTGGCCGCTGGTGCCGGGGCGAACATCGCCTATGCGTGCGACCTGGCCCTCGCGGCCGAGAGCGCCAACTTCATCCAGAGCTTCATCAACATCGGATTGATCCCGGACAGCGGTGGCACCTTCACCCTCCCACGACTTGTCGGCATGCAGCGTGCCTTCGGGCAGATGATCCTCGCGCCCAAGGTGAGCGCGAAAGAAGCGGAAGCCATGGGCATGATCTGGAAGGCCGTGCCCGATGCCGAACTGATGAACGAAGCAATGGCGCTCGCGAAGAGGCTGGCACTGATGCCTACGAAGGCGATCGCGCTCACCAAGCAGGCGCTCAACAGAAGTATGAGCGGTTCGCTGGACCAGCAGCTCGACTCCGAGAACGAACTGCAATCGATCGCCGGTGCGAGCCATGACTACAATGAAGGCGTGAAGGCCTTCCTCGAAAAGCGCAAGCCGGTCTACACCGGTGAGTGAGATGATCGGAGGAGCAGACAATATGGGCCGACAGTCGTTCATCTCATCTTCGGATCAGCCGATCCCCTGATCTTTACCGCATGGACCAAAGCACGGAGGTAGCTGTCATCGGCACGGGCACCATGGGCAGTGGCATCGCGCAGGTCGCGGCGCAGGCCGGTCACGTCACCCTGCTCTACGATGCGCGCAGCGGTGCAGTGGACAAGGCCATGGTGGATCTGGCGGCGACGTTGGACAAGCTTGCTGGGAAAGGTAAGCTCACTACCGATGAGGCGGCCGCGATCCTTGGCCGGATCAAACCTGTCCACAACCTGAAGGATCTCGCACCCTGTGGCCTGGTCATCGAAGCGATCGTGGAGGATCTCGCGATCAAACAGAAGCTCTTCACTTACTTGGAGGTTATCGTCGGGGCGGACACCTTGCTTGCCACGAACACCTCTTCCCTCTCGGTGACCGCCATCGCCGCCGCGTGCATCGATCCCTCACGGGTCATTGGGCTCCACTTCTTCAACCCCGCACCTGTTCTCCCGTTGGTGGAAGTCGTACCCGGCCTGGCCACTTCGAACGATCACCAACATCGATCGATCGCGCTCATGAAGGCATGGGGCAAAACCCCCGTGATCGGCAAGGACACCCCGGGATTCATCGTGAACCGCGTGGCGCGGCCGTTCTACGGAGAGAGCATCCGCATATTCGAGGAAGGCATCGCCGATATGGCCACCATCGATCGCGCCATGAAGGAGATCGGTGGCTTCCGCATGGGGCCATTCGAACTCATGGACCTCATCGGCAACGACATCAACTTCGCCGTGACGCGCATCGTGTGGGAGAGCTTTTTCTACGACCCGCGCTACAAGCCGAGCTTCACCCAACAACGCATGGTGGAGGCTGGCTGGCTGGGGCGGAAGTCCGGACGTGGGTATTACGTGTATGGTGAAAAGGGGCAGGTGCAAGGACAGGAGCAGGCGCGTCCCGCAGGGTCCTCTGCGAGCGACCTTGCGGGGAAGATCGTTGATCGCGTTGTCGCCATGTTGATCAACGAAGCGATCGATGCGTTGCACCTTGGCATCGCCACGCGGGACGATATCGACATGGCCATGACGAAGGGGGTCAACTACCCGAAGGGCCTGCTGAAATGGGCTGATGAGAAGGGCCTCGCCAACGTGCTCGCGCAATTGGAGAGCCTCCAGACCGAATACGGCGAGGACCGCTATCGCCCTTCTCCCCTGCTTCGTCGAATGGTGCGTGAGGGAAAGGCATTTTATTGAACTGGTTCAAGCGCTCGTGCGGCCGCATCGGTTTTCTTCGCGGCCCGGAACTAACCATACCGACAACACACATGAAGCCTTTCCTCGCCCTCACCGCCACTGCCGCCGTGATGACGTTCGTATCCTGCGGGCCCTCCGCTGAAGAACAAGCCGCCGCCAACGCGAAAGCCGCTGCTGACAGTGCCACTGCGGCAGCGTCAGCCGAAAAGAACTGGATGGTGGACCTGGCCGCCAGCAAAGTGAACTGGGCGGGTACCATGATCGGTGTAAAGACACACACAGGCACGCTGAATTTCGCAAGTGGCAGTTTCAAGACCAAGGGCGGCACGCTCACCAGCGGCGAGTTCGTGGTGGACATGAAGAACTACGCCATGAACGACACGAACTACGCTCCCGATGGTAGCGATCACGGCACCAAGGCGAACCTGATGGGCCATTTGATGTCACCCGACTTTTTCAACACGGACAGCTTCCCCACGGCAACACTGAAGCTCACCGCGATGGACGGCAACAGCGCCACGGGCGACTTCACCGTTCGCGGCAAGACCAATGCGGAAAAGGTCACGGACATCGTGATCACCCCGAACGCGGACGGCACCGTGAAAGCCGTCGGCAAGCTGGTCTTCAACCGCCAGAAATACGGCGTGATCTGGAAGCCCGGTATGAAGGATGCGGTGGTGAAGGATGATATCGAACTCAATGTGGAGATCGTCGGCAAGGCCAACTGATCCCTTGGTCTGGTGAAAGCGGAACGGCGGCCTTCGGGTCGCCGTTCTTCATTTGCCGCCCAACAGGAACTCGTTCAATGGCCGCATCGTTCTGTAGTGGGTGATGAGGATGTCAGCGAGTTTGGCATCGGTAACGGTCTTCGCGGGAAGTTCCGCCCCCCAGTAGAACTGTTTGTTGTAGAGCAAGGGCTCTTTCACGGCGGCCGTTTTCAGGTCCGGTGGCAACAGCTTGTTCTTCTCGCCTTGTATCGCCCCGAACAGCTTCTTGAACTCCTTCTCTCCATAGAGCGATCGGAACTTTTTTCCGTTCACCGCAATGCGTTCGCGGATCACGAGCAGCGCGTCCTTCTCAGGCATGTAGGCACCGCCGTAGATCGCCACTTTCTCCGGACCGAGCTCGAAGTAGATGCCGGGAATGCCATGGTCCTTGCGGCCTGCCGGTGAAATGATCGCGGAGCACGCGGTCTTGTAGGGTGTCTTGTCCTTGCTGAACCGGATATCACGATTGATGCGGAAGATGGCCTCCTTCGGCTCGATGCGCACCCGTGGATCCAACTTGCCGACCCGCTTGATCATCTCCCCGGTGAACGCTATGAAGGGTTCTTTCACGCTCTTCTCGTAGCGTTTACGGTTGGCATCGAACCATTCCTTGTTGTTGTTCTTCGCGAGATCCTTGAAGAAGCGATTGAAGTCGTCCGTGAACCAGGCCATGGCTGTTTACTTTGGTCTCGCCTTCGCGTTCACTTGAGCGAGCGAGGCCTCGAAAGTCGTCATGAAAAAGCGTTCACCCAACAAGCCCCTCGAACTCTTCGGCCCCATGTACGTGGCCTCGGTGGAAAGCCCGATGGGCAAGGTCTACATCGAATGTGACGGCGAGCGCATCACCCGCGTCACGTTCAACGCGATGGGGCGCGGCAAGGGCGGCAAACAGCCGAAAGCATTGAAGGAAGCGGAGGTGCAGCTCGGAGCTTACTTCGCCGGCCGCCGCAAGAAGTTCGATCTCCCCTTGTACCAGGTCGGTTCCGCCTATCGCAAGAAGCTCTGGAGCCGCTTGGTGAAGATCGCGTTCGGCAAGGCGCTCACCTACGAGCAACTGGCCGACAATGTGGGAGGAAGCGCGCGCTCGGTGGGTTCCGCCTGTGGGGACAATCCGTTGTTGATCATCGTGCCTTGCCACCGGGTGCTCGGCAAGAGCGGGCTACTCACCGGTTACGCGGGCGAACTCTGGCGCAAGAAGTGGCTGTTGCAGCACGAGGGGGTGCTATCGAAGGATCTGTTCGAATAGGCGGGTACAATCATTTGGGCCGTTATTCGTTCTGTCTTCCACAAGTCTGTGTTTGATATGTCGAACACTGTGATGTCTCAGGCTAAAAGCACCGCGCGCATCGCCTATGCGGTGTTTGCATTTCTTGCATCGACATGGGTCCTCCTCGTTATCATGAAGGTCCTCACTGCTTCATTGTCATACGGTCACCTCCCCATGTACGATGTGGATCCGGAATTGAGGATCGATAGTCACGGATGGATTGAAGTGATCGAACTTCAGTTCATCCTATGGTCTTTCATTGCATGCTTGGGTTGGGCTTCGTTGACCGCCATCTTACTACTGTCTCACCGAACACTATTACCTGTTCGGTCAATCGTCTTTTGGGTCTGCCCGATCTGTGTTGGCGCGTATTGCCTCTTCCGCTGCGTCACTCCAAGCACGTTCGCTTGGTATTTCGACTAAGCACCTTGGGGTTGTAGTTCCATTCAGGCGAATACGCTGCTCCTACCTTCGCGGCCCATGGAGGTAAAAGCGCTTGCTGAACGTGTCGTAGCACGCATGTACGATAACGACCCCTTCACCATCTGGCTTGGCATCGAGCGCATCCAAGTGCTTCCGGGAGGTTGTGTGCTACGCATGACAGTTCGCAGCGAAATGCTGAACGGCTTCGCCATCGCGCATGGAGGGATCACCTATTCGTTGGCGGATAGTGCGCTGGCCTTCGCATCCAACTCGCACGGCATACAGGCGGTAAGCGTGGAAACGAGCATATCGCATACGCGGCCGGTGAAAGCAGGCGATGTGTTGACCGCCACAGCCACCGAGGTCGAGCTGAGCACCCGCTTCGGTCGGTATGACGTGCGTGTGACCACCGCGAACGGCAAGACCGTCGCGCTTTTCCGGGGCACTGTCTTTCGCAGGGGCACGCTTTGGTTCCCGGATGAACCTCTTCCAAACAACGCATGAACGACGCATTCATCATCGACGCCATCCGAACCCCTATCGGTTCCTTCGGTGGCACCCTCGCCCCTGTTCGCGCGGATGACCTCGCCGCCCATGTGTTGCGTGAACTGCTGAAGCGTCATCCAGCATTGGATCCCGCGGCTATTGATGAGGTGATCCTCGGCTGCGCGAACCAGGCCGGTGAGGACAACCGCAACGTGGCGCGCATGGCGCTATTGCTTGCGGGCCTTCCGGTTTCCGTTCCGGGTGAAACGGTGAACCGTCTTTGCGCTTCCGGCATGGGCGCGGTGGTACACGCAGGCCGCGCCATCGCTGCGGGACACGGCGACGTTTTCGTTGCTGGCGGGGTTGAGCACATGACACGAGGGCCTTGGGTGATCAGCAAGACCAGCACGCCGTATGGCCGGGATGCGCAGATGTTCGACAGCAGCTTCGGCTGGCGTTTCATCAATCCCTTGATGAGGGAGAAGTACGGTGTTGATGCCATGGGTGAAACAGCCGAGAACCTGCTCGAAACGAATTCCATTTCCCGCGAGGACCAGGACACCTTCGCCGTGTGGAGCCACCAGAAAGCGGCGAAAGCACAAGCGACGGGACGGCTCGCCCAAGAGATCGCTCCCGTTCCGATCCCGCAACGCAAGGGCGAGCCGTTGATGTTCGCGCAGGATGAATTCGTGAAGCCCAAGACCACCTTGGAGATACTTGCCGGATTGAAACCAGCATTCAAGAAGAACGGCACGGTGACAGCCGGCAACGCCAGCGGCCTGAACGATGGTGCTGCCGCCATTCTTGTAGCGAGCGAAGCGGGCATCAAGCAGCACGGGTTGAAGCCACTCGCGCGTATCGTGAGCAGCGGTGTGGTGGGTGTTGAGCCGCGGATCATGGGGATCGGACCGGTACACGCGACCAAGCTGGCCTTGAAGCGCGCTGGCTTGACGTTGGAACAAATGGACATCATCGAACTGAACGAGGCCTTCGCCGCCCAAGTGCTCAGTTGCACACGAAGCCTCGGTATCGCGGATGGTGATCCCCGCATCAACCCGAACGGAGGTGCCATTGCCTTGGGCCACCCGCTCGGTATGAGCGGTGCGCGGTTGCTGCAAACGGCGGCCATCGAACTGCACGAGCGGAACAAGCGCTATGCCCTCTGCACCATGTGCATCGGCGTGGGCCAAGGCTACGCGGTCATCATCGAGCGCTGCTGATCCCGGATGCCGCATTGGCCAGTGGCGCGATGCTTGCCTCGCCCATTTCCATGAGCACCTCTACTTTCACGCCCCTTTCCAGGACCAATCACTCGTCCATGAGCACATTGACCGCACTGCGCGCCCTGACCTTCGGCGCGATCGCCACAGCCTCCATTGCCACCTGTGCCCAAGAGAGCAAAGTGCGCTGGAAGGTGAACGTGAACTTCGAAGCCGCGCCTGAGGACGGCACGGTGTACCACAAAGTGGTGCGTGGCGATGGCGGCTGCATCGTGGCCTTGCAGGTGAAAGGCAGCAGCCCCGTGCTCGGTGGCCTGGAGCAGTGGCAGATGGACCGCACACTCCTCGCCTACGATTCACAGACCCTCAACAAGATCAAGTTCGACAAGACGAAGATCCTCTGGGGCGAAGGACCGGTGGCCGTTGAAACGATCGAGCAGTTCACCCACCAGTTCCGGGTGATCGCCACCAAACCCGATCCGGAGAACGGCAAACTCCTGCTCATCCAACAAGTGCTCAGCCCGCGAAGCCTTACGGGAAAAGGCGCGCAGTTGCTCACGGCCATCCCTTTCGATCGCCTCGGCAAAAGCCCCGACTACTTCAAGCCCAACATGGCCGTGGGCTTCACCACCACAGTGAGCGTGGACAGCACCAAGATGCTTATCGGCCTTTCTCCGCAGACCACCACCCACGGTGCGGGTTGTCCGGTGTTCGCACAGATGTTCGACAAAGTGATGAAGCTGCTCTGGACCAATACGCTCATCATGGACGCCAGCGGATCATCCAGGATCCTCGACACCCGGGTGGATCCCAAAGGCGCGGTGTGGTACCTGATCAAGAACGTGACCAACCCGGCCCCCAAGACCAAAGAAGATCTTGGTTACAGCTTCTCCCTCTACCGGCTCGACAGCGCTGGGCAGAAAGTCGTGCTGCTCGACCTGGCCGGAAAGGAATTCGCGCAGGACGCCACCATGGAAATGAAGCCTGATGGATCCATCGTCGTGGGCGGTGTGTACGCGAGCGAGGAAACCAACCGGAGCGAATCGGTCGGTGTCTTCCATTGTATTCTTGACGCACAGGCGATGAAGTTCGACAAGTTCAAGCTCCTTCCGTTCGACAAGCAGATCATCAAGAAGGAAGAACATTGGCAGAGCAACATGCGCATCGACCATGTTTGGCCCAAGAAGAACGGTGGCGTATACATCGTGGCGCGCAAGAGCGGCATCGAGACCCATTATGTAGCCGACCTCAGCGGGAAGAAATTCCCAAAAACCGAGCAGGTGGATGGCGCGGTACACATTTGGGAAACCGACGCGAGCGGCGACCAGAAATGGTACCGGGTGCTCGATCATGAGCTCAGCTTCGATAACGATGTGCCCGGCACCATCATCAGCCTGTGCTACGAAGACGTGCTTTTCGTGCTGCTGAACGACAACGACAGCAATAACGAGAAGCGCAAATTGAAAGCGCCCGTGGATCCCATCACCAGCAGCAAGGACGCCCTGCTCTTCGAGTTCAAACCGGATGGCACCGACAAGGCCAAAGTGGTGCTGAAGGATGGCTATAAGCAGATGGGCCTCCAACCCATGCAGGTGTGGCGGACGGCCCCTGGGGAGATCGTCACCACCGGGGCCATTGGCTTCGCCAAGGACAAGAATTGGCCTGTGGTCATCGAAATGTACAAGGACGCGAAGAAGTAAGCCCCATCTTCGCCCCGTCGAACCGATCCGGTACCGGTTACCAAACTCGATCCCATGGTAGTTACGGAGCAGATCAATCTCTACATTTCTGAACAACCCGAATGGCAGCGCAAGCTGCTCGTTTGCCTGCGCCAGCTGATCCATTCCTCCGACGAACAAGTGGAAGAGACCTGGCGTTGGGACAAGCCCCACTTCGATCACGCGGGCATCATGATCGGCCTGTGCGCGTTCAAGGAACATGTGGCCGTCTGGTTCCACAAGGGCGCCCTGCTGAAGGACCCGAAAAAACTCTTCGAGGCCCTGCCCAAAGGCGAAGAGAAGGGCATGCGGTCCTACAAATTGTATGAGGCCGACAAGGTGAACGAAGCCGCTTTCATGGATCTGGTGAAACAGGCCGTGGCCGTGAACGCCAAGGGCACCAAGCTCAGCGATGCCAAGCCCCCACGAAGGGCGCTAATCGTGCCGGAGGACCTGGAGCAGGTGCTGCACAAGGATCCCATGGCCTGGGCCAATTGGGAAGCCTTCAACTACAGCTGCAAGAAGGACTACGTGGAGTGGATCACCGACGCCAAGCAGGAAGAGACCCGCAAGCGGCGCATTGCCCAAGCATTGGAGAAGATCCGCGAGGGCGAGAAGAAGGAGGAGAAGCACCAGGTGCATTGAGCGCCGCGAAAACCGCTGATCGTTGTTGGTTGATGGTTGTTGGTTGTTGCCCCGGCGAAGGCCGGGGGCTGGTTGTTGGGTTGCCGACGATGCGCGTCATAGTGGATGATCTCTGTGTTCGTCCTTCGTGACGATCAACCAACAACCATCACCCGCTGACGACCCCTGGATTAACAGATTTTGCTTTCCGGTGCCTGCATTGGCGCGCATGGCGCGGATACTTTCGTCGCCCTGCTCATGGATATCCGCATCGATCATCTCACCAAGCGGTTCGGCTCCCAGTCCGCGGTGGACGACATCTCCTTCCGTGTGAGCGCAGGTGAGGTGCTCGGTTTTCTCGGCCCGAACGGCGCGGGCAAGACCACCACGATGAAGATGGTCTGCGGCCTCATCGCCCCGAACTCAGGTACGATCGCCGTGGGTGGAAAGAGCGTGGCCGATGAACCCGGCGAAGTGCGGCGCTTGATCGGCTACCTGCCGGAAAGCAATCCGCTCTATGAGGATATGCCTGTCCTGGACCTGCTGCGCTTCACCGCGCGCGTGCAAGGCGTGCCGCGCGACCACGAACTGCAACGCATCCGCGAAATGGTGGAGGTCTGCGGCCTCGGTGAGGAGAAGCACAAGAAAGTGGGCGAGTTGAGCAAGGGCTACCGCCAACGCGTCGGGCTGGCGCAGGCCATGGTGCATGACCCGCAGGTGCTCATCCTGGACGAGCCCACCACCGGCCTGGACCCGAACCAGATCGTGGAGATCCGCTCGCTGATAAAAGAGCTCGGCCAGGCCAAGACCGTGATCTTCAGCACGCACATCCTGCCCGAAGTAGAGGCCGTATGCGATCGCATCCTCATCATCAACAAGGGTCGCATCGTGGCGGATGGCGCACCCAGTGTGCTGCGTGCGCAAGCCCAAGGCGAGCGCGTGCTGCACGTACGTATCGAGGATGCTGTGCGCGATACGGTGATCACCTCGTTGAGCAATTTGCCTGAAGTGGCCTCCGCCCTGCCCGTGAGCGGCAGCATGGACCGCTATGAAGTGCGCGGCGCGGCCAACGTGGATCCCGCGCGTGCCGTGTTCCAACTCTGCGCCCGTAGCGGCTGGGCACTTACCGAAATGCGCCCGTTGGAAACCCGGCTCGAAGACATCTTCAGGGACCTTACGCTGAACTGAATATGAAATGGAAAATGGCAGAGGCGAAATGACGAAGGGCTGTCGCACGGAAGGCCCTTTGCGATCTTGCATTTCACATTCGGCCTTTCTCATTCTTTCGGCATGAAGACCATCGCCCTGCTCGCCCGCAAGGAACTCGCTTCCTTCTTCGATTCGTTGATGGCCTACCTCATCCTCGCGGCCTTCCTCGGCATCAGTGGCTTCTTCACCTGGTGGTTCGGCACCGATGTGTTCATGCGTGGCCTCGCCGACCTGAGCACCTTTTTCAATGTGGCCTACTGGACGCTCTTCTTCTTCATTCCCGCCATCACCATGCGTACACTGGCCGATGAACGCAAGACCGGTACGCTGGACCTGTTGCTCACCAAGGCCGTGAGCGATCGCCAGGTGGTGGCTGGCAAATTCTTCGCATGCCTGATCCTCATCGCCCTCGCGCTGTTATGCACGCTCCCCTATTGGATCACCATCGCGAGCATCGGCAAGGTGGATCATGGTGCCATCGCTTGCGGCTACCTCGCGTTGTTGTCCATGAGCGCGGCATACATCGCCATCGGCATTTATGCCAGCAGCCTCACCAACAACCAGATCGTCGCCTTCCTCATCGGCCTGGTGCTCGTTGCGCTTTTCCACCTCGCCTTCGGCGTGATGGCCTCCAGCTTCACCGGCACCCTGGGTGAAACCTTGAAACTCCTCAGCACCGGTGCGCATTTCGACAGCATGAGCCGGGGCATCATTGACAGCCGCGACCTGATCTGGTTCGGCAGCATCGCGGTACTCGGTCTTTCATTGGCGGAGATGAACCTCGCCAAACGATTGGTGAACGATTGATCGATGAGGACCCGCGCGCAATTCCTCCGCAACAGCGTGCTGCTCATCGCCGCATTGGTGCTGGTGAACCTTATCGGCCAGCGGTTCAAGTTCCGGTTGGACCTCACGGCTGACAAGCGCTATTCGCTCAGCCCGGCCACCATCCAACTGCTGAAGAACCTGCCGGACGCGGTGACGGTGAGCGCCTACTTCACGGAGAAAATGCCGCCGGACCTGGCCATCGCGCGGCAGGACTTCAAGGATCTGCTGGTGGAATACGCCGCGCGCAGCAATGGCCATGTCGTGTTCGAATTCACCGATCCCAACAGTGCGGATTCGCTCGAACAGAAGGCGCAACAGGAGGGCATCAAACCTCTTCTGGCGCAAACGCGCGAAAAGGACAAGGCCGAGAACCTGCAGGTATACATGGGCGCCACCGTGCGCATGGGCGATCGCAAGACCGTGATACCCGTGATCCAGCAGGGATCGGCCTTGGAATGGACCGTGAGCAGCGCCATCAAAGAGGTGAGCATCCTGGAGAAACCCATTGTGGGTCTTGTGCAAGGGCACGGCGAACCGCGCGTGCAGGAGTTGAACCAGCTGGTGCAGAGCCTCAGTGTGATGTATTCGGTGCAGCCGATGTCCATCTATGATTCGGTACCCATACACGATCGCTTCACCGCATTGCTCATGGTGGATCCGAAGGACACGATATCCCCCATGAAATTGGAGCGATTGCATGATTTCATGGCCAAGGGAAAGGGCGTGGTGATCGCGTACAACGCTGTAGGCAGCGACCTCGGCAGCACACCGGTGGCCGCAATGCGCTATACAGGGATCGAGCCCTGGCTCGCCCAGCACGGCATTCGCGTGGAGCAGAAGATCGTTACCGACGCGCGCTGCAACCAGGTGCAGGTCATGCAGCAAATGGGCAACTTCAGCATGCCTGTGCAGTTGCCCTTCCCCTACTTCCCGGTGATCAGCAGCTTCGCCGATCATCCCGTGAGCAAGGGCCTCGACGTGGTGGTATACCAGTTCTGCGCACCGCTCTCATCAATCGGCGACAGCACCTTTCATTTCACGCCACTGCTCTTCACCAGCGAAAAGAGCAACGCGCTGCCCTCGCCACAGTTCATCGATATCCACAAGCAATGGACGGATGCCGATTTCACCGCAGGCCCGCAAACCGTGGGGGCGGAAGTGGAAAGCATCTTCGGCGGGACCAGGCCCGCTCATCTCATCGTGTTCAGCAACGGCGGCTTCTGTGTGAGCGGCAGCGGCCAACAGCAACCGGCGCAGTTGCCCGATGGGAACATCAATCTCGTAGTGAACGCCGTGGATCGCGCTACCGGAAGCAACGATCTGCTCGGTCTGCGCGGCAAAGAGATCAACTACCGCCCGTTGGACACCATCAGCGATGCGAAGCGGGGCGCGCTCAAGTGGCTGAACCTCCTGCTGCCCGCCTTGCTCGCGGTGATCTATGGTATCGGCCGCCGCGCATGGCGCCGCAAGCAACGCGCCCAACGCATGGCGCCCGATCATGTTCGGTAAGCTCCGCACGAAGCACCTGCTGCTCCTGGTCGTCGCATTGGCCGCATTGTGGTGGCTCAGCGGACACTTCAGCGCTTCCGCGCAACAGCGCACCTTCCGCGAGGTGATCATGAAAGTGGATACGGGCTCGGTCGATTCCTTCACCATCATTCCGGCCAAATTCAAGCGCGTTCCCGATCTGCGCTTCAGGCGCGTGGGCATGGCATGGCAACTGGTGATGGGCAACGACACCACCATCCCGGATGATGCACCTGTCCATGAACTGCTGGCCAGCATCAGCGATATGCGCACTGTGCGTCTTGCGGGCCGCATGACCGAGGTGAAGGACAGGTACGAACTCAGCGACAGTCTCACCGACCGCTTGGTCATCAACGCGGCGGATGGCCAGCATACCTTGCTCGTGGGCCGCGCCACTTCGAGCGAAGATGCCATGACCGTGGTGTGCCCGATCGGCGACGAGGATGCATACGCGGTGCAAGGCCGGCTCGGCGAGATAACCGACAAAAGCTTCGGCGACTGGATGCCCAAATACCTCGTGCGCGGAGATCCCGCGAACTGGCGGCGGCTCACCTTCAACTTTCCCGGCGATACAGGCTATGTGATGGAGCGCCATGGCACACGTTGGACCATTGATGGCGCGCCGACCGATCCCTCCCGCGTCGCGCACTACCTCGGAAGCCTCGCCCGGTCCCGCGGCCAGTCGCTCGCTGATCCACGTGACACATTGCAGGCCATTCCCGCATTCACCCTCGTGGTGGAGGACACCACCCGTGCGGTGCCTATCGCCGTAGTAGTTTATGGCGTGCAAGGCCGCTTCATCGTACGCAGCTCCCTGAACCCTGCCAGCGTGATGCCCTTCGATGGCAAGAACGAATTGCCGCGCATGTTCCGGCCGCGCTCCGCTTATATGTGATCGCTGAACGAGCGGACCGGGCAAGCGCACTTCACAGCGGCGCGTGGAGAAGTCCAGCTTGATCCGTGGTAGCGGATCGCGGTCCCGCCGCATCTTGCTCATGCTGATCCCATCCATGACCCTTATCCAACGCTTCATCAACTGGCTCGACGCCCACCCGCGCCGCGCCCTCGCGTTCATTGTTCTGCTGGCCGCTATGATCGGATTGGGCCGCATCTGGTCGAAACCGTTGAGCATGGATGCCGGACAGACCGACAACTTCTGGCCCATCGCGAACCATTTACTCGACGGCCAGGGCTATACGCTCTGTTATCCGCTCTACTTTCCTTTTTGTCCGGGAGGAGAAGCAACGCCGACCGCGATGCGTGAACCGATCCCGGTACTCCTGTTCGCAGCGGCCGCAGCGGTGAGCGGGCGCTCGCTGCTGGTCGCCATGCACGTGCAGGTGCTCATGTGCGTGCTGGTGGTGCTGCTCACGTACCGCTTCACGCGGACATGGGCGGGCACACGCGCCGCGCTCATCGCCGCGCTGGCATGGGCCACCTACTTGCCCGCGATCGAGATCCAGAACCAGTTGAGCGGCGACCTGGTGGGTACCTGCCTGATCTTATGCAGTGCCTGTGCCCTGCAACGAGCCGGGCGCGACGGCGGTGTGCGCTGGTGGATCATCACCGGGGCGTTGCTCGGACTGGCGGCGCTTTCACGCTCGGCGATGTTGCTCATGCTGTTGCCGTGGTGCGCGGTCGCGTACCACGCCAAGCCCGGGATACGCTTGGCGGTGCGGCCCATGGCGTCCATGGGCGTGGCGATGCTGCTCGTGCTATCACCTTGGGCCATCCGCAACCACTCTGTTTTCGGCAAGTGGTGGACAGGCACTTCGATGAACGGCTACAACTTCTGGCGCATGAACCAGCAATCCAGCATGGACGTGCTTCCGCACTATGTGGCTTCGTACGAAGCGGATTCGCTCAGCCACGAACTGCTGGCCAAGCGCACCGATCTGAAGGGGACCGAGAACGAAGCGGAAATGGACCGCGTGTATATGGAAGAAGGCATGCGGAGCGTGAAGGCGGATCCCGTCGGCTACGTGCGGCTCTGCTCCTACCGTTTGCTGCAACTGCTCACCAACTTCGGGGTAAAGTCGCAATATGGGCTTAGCGCGGGCCTGCTTGATCACGCGGCACTCGGGCAGCAGTGCGTGTATCTGGCGCTGGCGTTCTTGGGGATCTGGAGGTTCCGACGCGACCATTGGCCGTGGATCCTCGGCATAGTCCTGCAGGTGGCCGCCTACAGCGCTATTGTGGCGCAAAGCCGCTATCTCATCCCGATGATGCCCTTCCTCATCTCTTTCGCCGCGGTGGCGCTATCGGGCATGCTGTGGCGGAAGCGAACGGCTTGAGCGACGATCTTTGTCAAGCACGGATCGCGGGCGTGAAGCAGTACATTGGATGAAAGGTCACGTCGCAGGGGCGCAGAGCCTACCGAACATGGCGAAACAGAAAGCACGATCCCTCTTCGAGGCCACAGGGTTCGGGTTGCAATACCTGGTGGTGGACAAGGACACGCTGAACATAAGCGCGACCGGAGTTGAACTTCCAGCGGACAATGCGGCGAAGATCATCGGTGAGCTGCAGCGGAAGAGCGATCCCGCATCGCATGTGTTGGTGCTGAGAACCATCGGACCCACCGCGAACATCCCTTCCCTCGAAGCAGGATTCCGCGCGGAAGTACGCACGACCAACGCCGCGCTCGCCAGCACCGAACGCGTATTGCTGCCGGTCAGCGTGCATCCGTTAAGGCATGCCGTGAAAGAGAACGGCCCAGGAGAACATGATCCTGTGCCTGATCCCGTACTCCGCGATCTCGCATCTGGCGACCCTTGGAGCGTACACCTCGACCTGCCCTTCGCCAACGACGATGAATTCAGCAAACTGCACACGGCGATACGCATGGTCTTGCCGATCATTCCTGCGCTATGCGCATGCAGCCCGATCATGAACGGCGAAGTGACGGGCCTGATGGATACGCGCATGCACCAGTACCTCACGCGCCAGCAACGCTTTCCGGAACTGATGGGTCCGCTGATCCCTGAGGCGGTATTCAACCAGGAGGATTATTACCGCGTGATCTTCGAACCCATCGCTCGCGCGCTGCAACCCTTGGACACGGACGGCGTGATGGACTATCAGCTCCTCAATGGGCGCGGCGCGATCGCGCGCTTCGATCGGGGCGACATCCGCATCCGCGTCATGGACGTGCAGGAATGTCCCAGTGCCGATCTCGCCATCGCCGAGATGATCGTCGCGGTGTTGAAGGCCATGGTGGCCGGCAAATGGGTGAGCAACTACCTCCAGCGTGCCTGGCACGAGAGCGACCTGCTCGCGATCTTCAGGGATGTCATCGTTCACGCCGGTGACACGGTGATCGCGAACAAGGACTTTCTCCTCATGTTCGGCATGCGGCATGAAAGCGCCACCGCGAACGAACTCTGGCGCCACCTGTACCAGCAACTGCGTGCCGACCTGAGCGAAGGCGCGCGCGTTCGCATCGCGCATATCCTCGATCAGGGCTGTCTCGCTCAGCGCATCATCAAGCGCACGGGCGAAAAGCCATCGCGTGAGCGGATCATCGAGGTGTACCGGGAAATGGCCGCTTGTCTGGAGGACGACAAACAGCTCACGTCGAACCGCTGATCCCTCATCGCTGGAGATCCGGTCCACTACCCTTGACTTTTCCCAGCGATCCGGGTTCGCGCCTTCATGCGTGCGGCCTCCGCATCTGTCGAAATAGGCGAACGATCCATGGTGAACGGCGTTGAGCAGCGCACCAACCCTGCTACCATGCGCGCACTTCTCCTCATCCCGGCTCTTCTCGCCTCTTCTGTGTTGCTATCCCAATCCGATCCCAACTTTTACTGGAAACTCGATGAGAGCAGCG
>JANMKC010000336.1:0-4336 GCA_031371785.1 Flavobacteriales bacterium
GCCTGTCCAAGCGGAAAGCCCGGTTCGATGGCATAGACATCCACCTGAGCCCACTTCCGTAGGCTACCCCCTAACTTTCGGGCTGCAAGCGGCATGAAACAGATCACCATCAACACGGACCACATCTCCGGGGTCGGGGCCTTGGGCCTTTTCCAGCAGCAGGGTTTGCAGCGGGGCGACCGGCTGCGGGTGGTGCGGCGCACGGCGCAGGCGCAGGAAGCCTGGATCACATGTGTGATGCTGGTGATGCTGGCGGCGAACTATTTCCTGCGGAGGAAATCGACAGAGGCCACAGCAACGGAGGCCGAAGAACTGATGACCCAAGCCACGAAGAACAGGAAGGGCTTGGTGGCCTTGCAGGAAGAACTGCGGAGCGATTTCGATGTGACGGTGGATGTGGAACCGGCCGTGGACGAGGACCGGGAGTTCTGGAACCTGATGGGGCTTCACAGTTTCTCACGGGCGTATAGCGAAGACGAACCGGACATCAGCAAGATCACCCTGCTGGAGCCCAACCCGGACTATGTTCCATGGAAGCCTGAACCATAGTACGCGCAGCGATCCCACAAGTGGACGCGCTGCGGAAGCCACGGCCCGCCATCCTCATCGCTCGCTTCCCGCCCTTTGATGACTGGCTGGTGATCTCCGAACTACCGCAGGGTCTCACCTCGGACCCTGCGCACCGTGTATGAGCGGATCAGCTGAACAGATCCCGTTCGGCCAAGCTGTACTTCTTCGCTCTGCCTGTAGGCGGTTGCACCTTGTTCAAATGAACGAGCCGGTCGAGCGTGCGCTCCACACGTTCGGTCTTCCACGCCAAATGCTTCTCAAGGCCCTTGCTGGTCATGGGTATGAGCAGTGCCTTGCACAGCGTTTCCATATCGTCCGCTTCGGAAGTCACAACTTCCGCGTGTCCGTTGATGCGCGGTTCTTCGGTGTGTTGATCCCCATAGGCAGGTGCGGGTTCGTGTGCGACAATTGTGCCCACTTCGAAGAGTTCCGCCTTGCGCAACGAGCCACCGGCAAGGTCTTCCATTCGGAGCGCATGCGGGTCCGCATCGGGCAAGGCGAGCGCACCGCGTTCGATCAACGCGCGATTGCCTGAGCGCGGATCCGGATGATGCTTCACCCAGACGGGCACCCACTTCTTCTTCAGGTCTTCCGTGGCACCTGCCCATGTGCCGCCCTTGCCCGTATCCGAGCACACCACCACGGCCGCGCGGCTCAGGCAGTACACATGCTTGTTGCGCGACATGGCGTTCGGGCCGCTGAAGCCTGATTCCGGATGGAAAGGGCAGAGCAGAACGATGTCACTGCGTTGGATGGCATCGCGGTACTTGTGCGATGTGGCGGTCTTCAACAGGCTGTCCGCCACCACTCCGATCACCGTGCCGTTGGCATCGATGGCCCCGCGCATGGAGGCTTCGTCCACGCCGCGCGCACCGCCGGAAACAACGGACCAACCTTCTTGCGCAGCACGATGGCCAAGGTCGCGTGCGAATTGCATGTCCTGTTCAGCGGCATTGCGAGAACCCACAACGGCGAGCGCGTGCGTGTCCAACTTCTTGCGATCGCCTGCACCATAGAACACCGGCGGTGCTTGATCGCCAAGCCGCTCTTGCAGCAGTTTCGGATAGTCCGATGATGCGCGCGTGATGACCCAAAGTCCCGCGCGTTGCCACTTGTCCATCAGCATGCCGAGTTGGAAGCCGCGTTCCAACAAGGTGATGATGCGTTCCTCGGTCACGGTCTTGTCGGCCCAGCCTTGAATGGTGCGCTTCGGATCGCCCACCAACAGATCGGAAGGCGTGTGCCCATGTTCGCTCAACCAATTGTTGAAGCGGGACCATTCGCCGGGTGCGAGCGGTTGCGAACCCGTAACACCAGGCAGGTGCGCGGTGAGCAGCAGGACAACGTGATCGTTCGGGCGAAGGTCCATGATTCACAAATGCGAAGTGCTGGCGAGCACGACCGGGTAGACCAAGTTACTGCCTGCCTGCCGCAGTTGCGCGCTGATGATCGACAAGGTCCAACCGGAATCCACCACATCATCCAGCAACAGCACCGCACCTGTCGGCAACGGCTGCGCGATCCCGAACGCGCCGTCGAGATTGGTACATTGATGGAAGCGGTTCTGCATGAACTTCTGCGCTTCGTTGTCCTTGCGTTTGGTGATCACTTGCTGGAAAGGCAGCACGAGTTTCGCTGCCACGCGGCGCGCAAGATCAGGAACAAGTTCCGGATGTTTCAATGAGGGAACGCAGGTGATCCATTCGGGAAACGGATCGGGCTTCCAGCGCTGCGCGATCATTTCGGCCAATGCGTTCGCCAAGTCATCGGTGAAACGCCCGGCGCGCTTTTGATCCGCCACCTGACCGCCCCAACCAGCATCACCCCATCGGCTGAGAACGCGGCCAACTTCAGGGCGTAGTTCTTTCGGCATGTTGCCTTTCACATCCATGCCCATCAATGCTCCTTGTGGTATCTGCACCGGGCAGTGGAGTTCGAACTCGGCGCAGCGCAGGAAGAGCGCGGCCTTGGCAATAGCATCGTTCGACATGCGGTCCTTGAAATGTTTGCCCAGGCAATTGGCGCAATGGCCGCAGGCTTCGTGTACCGTGTCGTCCAATGCGATCTGCAGGAACTCCATACGGCAACCGGTGTGGTCCACATACGCTTGCACCTGCTTCCATTCTTCTTCCCGCTGGCGGGTGAGGCGTTCGATGTGTGCGCGATCGAGCTGGTAGGCCACCGGCGTGCGCGACCAGAGTTGACCTTGTTTCACCACCGGGGCGGGATCCTCCATGCTGAGGAACTTCAGCGCTTGTTCCAGTTGACCGGTCCGCAGGTTCATCGCTTGTTCCAGCTGCCGCAATGTGAGCCCATTGTTCCGCTCCAACAACGAAAGGATGCGCTTCACGTTGCCCTCTTCCGGAAACGCGTTCTGATGGAAATGCGCGTGTATCTCCTCGTCCTCTTGCCCATGTAGAAGAATACCATACGCCTTTTCGATCGCACGTCCCGCACGCCCGACCTGTTGATAGTAGGCGATGATGGAACCGGGAGCTTGGAAGTGGATGACGAAGCCAAGGTCGGGTTTGTCGAAACCCATGCCGAGCGCAGAGGTGGAAACAAGCGCTTTCAAACGTCCATCCAGCAGGTCGTTCTCCAATTGCTCGCGGTATGTGTTGGTGTCATCCGCATTTCCGGAAGTGATGGAGGCATGATAGGCGCGAGCGGCTATTCCTTCTTGTTGAAGCCAACGTGCGACGCGCTCCGCATCGCGCGTGGTGAGCGTATAGATGATGCCCGAACCCGGCAACTTGGGGAGATAGTACGCGAGCCATGCGAGCCTCGCTGATTGGTCAGGAAGGCGCACTGCATCCAACATCAGACTGGAGCGCACAAGTGTTCCGCGTTGGATCTCCAGATCACCGAGTTGAACCTTGAGGTCATCGATCACCCGTTGGTTCGCGGTGGCCGTTGTGCCCAGCATGGGCAGGTTTGCTGGAAGGCGTTTCAGGATGGAAACGATGCGACGATAATCCGGACGGAAATCATGGCCCCAATCACTGATGCAATGCGCTTCATCCACCACGAGCAGACCGATCCGCGCGGAGATGGGGAGCAACACCTCATCAACGAAGGTCTCGTTCGCCAATCGCTCCGGACTTATCAGCAAGGCATCCACATTACCGGAAAGGACCTGTTCCTTGATCGGTTCCCATTCGCTCCGGTTCGAACTGTTTATGGTCGCCGCCTTCACCCCCATTCGCTCCGCAGCGATCAACTGGTTGCGCATCAACGACAGGAGCGGACTGATGATGAGAGTCGGTCCTGCACCACGATCGCGCAGCAGGCGCGTGCTCAGGAAATAGACGGCGCTTTTGCCCCAGCCTGTGCGTTGTACTACGAGCAATCGTTTGCGATCGCGGACCAACGCCGCGATCGCTTCCAACTGGCCTTCACGAAAACCGGCGTTCGGGTCACCAACGGCAGCGCGGAGCAAACGCAGGGCATCCTCACGCGCGGTCGGCATGGAGGAAAAATACCGAACCTGGACGAATCGGACCTATCGCGCTGTCAGTGTCGAAGGCCGTGATCACGTCAAAGCAAGGATCACACGAAGCGGATCATGCGAGATCGTTCTTCATTCTCCGCCAAGATCCGGTAACAGCCAATTGTTCCATACGTCCGATCACATCCCTATCGCCTCGGAAGGTCTCGTTGGAAAACCGGTATTTTCAAGGGTGTGCCTCGAACCTCACCGCGTGCCCATCACCTGCACATATCCCGCGCGCTCGATCGGCTTTCCATCCGCACCCGCTCCCCGCAC
>JANMKC010000353.1:0-3724 GCA_031371785.1 Flavobacteriales bacterium
GGTCGTATGCGAACACGTCCAGCCGCATGCTCTTCTTCGACACCACTTGCTCCAACAGCCCAAGGATCTTCTCCCGCGTGGTGAATCCCATCCATGCGTACTCGTCAGCGAATGTGAAGCTCTCGCCTTTCGCGTTCTTTCCCGCCACGGCGTTGATGTCGTAGAGCAGCGCTTTGCCTTTCGGCCGCAAGGGCGCGTTCCTGCTGAAGCGATGCACGAAGCCCTGCAATTGCACGAAGCCCCGAGTGAAGGCCAGCTCGATCCCTTTTTTCTTGAACGTCCCCACAGCGATGGTGGTGGTGGAAGAGAGGCTCTTGTCCAAGGGCAACATGGAACCGGTGCTGTCGAAATAGCGCGGCGTTACCGTGTAGGTGTAGTTGGCGAACACGGGCTTCAGTCCTTGATGGAAGATGCCCGGCACATGCACCCAGCGGAACTTGTGGAAGGGTGCGTTCACGCTCGATGCAGGCGGTTCTTTCGCATCCTGCGCATGCTTCGCCGGGTCTTTGAAGCGCAAGGTGTTCCACAGGTAATAACCCTTCGCGCTGCCGGGCTTGCAGAAAATGGTGAAGCCCGCGAGGTCCTTGGTGGCGGCCTTGGGCAGGTCGAAGGCCAGGAGTGTTTTCGCGTCGCCGGCGTATGCGGTGATGGTGACTTGTGAGGACATGGGGGGTTGGTTGTTGGTTGGAGGTTGGTGGTTGTTGGTTTGACCTCGCCTGAATAGCGTTGACTGGTTTTCAGTAGTTGATCTTCACTTTGTAGCGGATCGAACGTGGGTTGGTGGTGCTTCGTCCGTTGAAGTCTCTTCGCGAAGACAGGCTGGGGATATCGCGTGCGCCGATGCATGCGAATTACAAAGAAGCGCTTCGCGCAGCGCGCCCACAATACCGGGAAACCGGTATTTTTTCGGGTCACGTCCCTCTACGGTCACGCCCTGCGGAAGAGTCGCACCGGCGACCCGCCGGTGCGTTGCCTTAGGCGGGGGGCATTGATCGCTGGGGTCTCCGTTATGTTCGCTGTCCGAACCGCCCGAACATGAACCTCAAGCTCTTTTCACTGATCGGATTCCTCGCTGCGGTTGTCGCACTGTTCATCCTTGTATACCGACAAGCGTTCGTGGCGCAAGGTGTTCCGGCCATCGCCGTGCAGGTGCTTTCCCTACTGCTCATGGTGTGGGCGCGCATCACCTTCGGCAGCCGGAGTTTCCACGCGGTGGCGAACCCCACGGAAGGCGGACTGGTGACCACAGGGCCTTACGCGCACTGGCGCCATCCGATCTATGCGGCGGTGATCTATGCCGTCTTCGCTGGTGCGCTTTCGCATTTTTCGCCTGTCAACCTTGGCTTGGCATTCGTTGCAACTGCAGGTCTCGGCGTGCGCATGTATGCGGAGGAGCAGCTCGTGGTGGTGCGCTATCCCGAGTATGCCGCCTACGCCGCGCGCGTGAAGCGCATCGTGCCGTTCATTTTCTGAGAAGCTGTTTGCAATTTGTTCCGGACCATCCTGGCCGAATTCAAACGCAGCCCCGATGTACATCGGGGCCGCGTTGGAAGGGACTTTGAAAACAGGTTCTGAGGCCGTTCCCATCACCTCACCGATCCAGAAAATACCGGAAAACCGGTATTGCGCGGATGCCTCAACGTTCGCTCCTTTGTCCCTTTGGAAAACACATCACCACCCTTGGCTGTTCACGAAAACCAGAACCGATGAGAACTCTCCACTACACGTTGTCCTTGCTGCTCACATTGTTGTTCGCCACGCCGGGCAATGCGCAGCGACCGCAGCCCAGCGACCTGTCCGTGATCGCGCAGGGTGCGGTCGCCTTTGAGCAGGATCCGCACAACTGGTCGGCCCACCAGCGCACCGACCGCGACCTCTGCACCGATACCATAAATACCGTGCCGCAGGCATCGTTGTACTTCTGCTTCGGCGGCTGCGGTATCGACGTGCCGAGCTATGAGATCGCAGGGGCCCATGATGCGGCGGCAACACCGGATTCAACCATCAACTGGATCATGAGCGAGGATCCCGACGGTGCTGGTCCGCTGACGGCCTGGCCGGACAGCCTGGTGCCGGGCCATGACGTGCATAATACATCCAATCGAGCCGGTCTTTTCCCGGGCTTCGTGCCGCAATACTTTTCAACCTTCCCGCAGGTCACCCCCTATGCCCTGCGCTATGTGGTCACAACGAACTGGCAGGACAGTGGTAGGGCGATGGCGTTCACTCCCATCGCATGGGACAGCACTGGTGCCGGGATGGTTTTCGAACTGGATGGCTGCTTCGGCGTGGGCCAGCCCTTCCTGAAAACGTACGTGCGCGCCATCCATGCCGATCATTACTACACGTGCGAGGAGGGCGTGAGCAAATTGCACCTCGTTGTGTACGGCGGCCTTCCGGGGTTCCACCACTACAATGGCTATGGCGGAGCATCCACCTATTCCGTGGACCTCAACGGGGACATGTTCACCGCGCACTATGGCGATACCCTCACCGTGGTCGCCGCCGCGGAGAACATCATCACCATCTCCGATTCGCTCTCCACTGTTCCGGGCCTCGCCGAGGGTTGCGTTATCTATCACGACACATTGGTGCCCTATCCGCCGTTGGATGTTGCCGGTCTCGCTTCCACCTACTTCAATGATGACCCGGATGTGACCTTGAGCGTTTCGCCCACCCCCTCTGGTGCCCTACTCGTCAATTTCTTCACCAGCGAAGCCGCCGCCGCCGGTCTATGGGTCTTGAGCGCAACTGGCGACACGCTCTTCACCCGATATCCCTTGGGTTCGGATTTCGGTCCGGACGCCGATGTGGACGTGTTGCGATCCATCTACCTCTATGATCTGCCGTTGGATGGGCAGCCATACTCCATCATCGCCGAAGGTGATGATGGGCTCGGTTGGCAATACGCCACCTGCTTCGGACTGAACAACGACGGATGGTTCCAGGTGTTCGATCCCGCCACCGGTGATTCGCTTTCCGCCAAACTCTACCCGGTGGGCGATGGCCAATGCGGTGCGTTGGGAACCGCCTATACCGACACCTTCCCTGACTTCCACGTGCAGCAGTACAACCACACGCAGCTCTCGATCAACGGGGATCCGGGTTCGCTCAGCGCTGTGGACAGCCTCGGCAATGCCACGTTCTCGCCTTCCACCGCCGGTGTGGGCGATTACCAGATCACCTTCACATACAACGATGTCACCTCGGATCTCTGCGACAAAGACACGGTGATCAATGTGAGCGTGCAAATGCACGAAGGCATTGTGAACACAGTGGTTACGGGGACTGTGATCATCACCAACCCCGTGCGCAACGAGCTCCTCATACGCTGTGGCGCTACAACCACCGGAACCGTGATGATGGTTGATGCGTTGGGTCGTACCATACTGGACAAGCGATTCACGAGCGGACAGCCCATGGATGTCTCCGGCCTTGCTGGCGGCGTCTATCTCGTTCGCGTCAGCGATGAACGCGATGTGCCCCTCGCATCGCGGAACGTAGTGAAGGAGTAAGCGCTACAAGGAGCATCTGTTCCCACCGGACCAACGTGTGAGGCACCCGATCCATTCGGGTGCCTCGCCGTTACCGGCAGGCTTTGGATCGGATGGGCTTGCGCGGGACGGTCGCGGATCACGCTGCGGGATACTTTCGGCCCTTGTCCCCAAGAACCTGGTTCAACCGTTCGACATTCCAACTAGCCGATCATGATCCGCATTTCTTC
>JANMKC010000369.1:0-4651 GCA_031371785.1 Flavobacteriales bacterium
CTGTGCTGGTCCGCCGACCACACCTTCGCAATCGTTCGCGAGCACGCCCGCGCAGATGCAGTTCGCGGTGTACACATCATTGGTCGTTGCGGCATTGGCATCATCGCATGCGGAACCGACGGTGGTCGTTCCACCGGGAACACCTGTGCAATCGATGAACAGACCAGCGCACTGGCAGTTGTTGTCGATCACATCATCACCGGTGGTGGCATCGCCATCATCACAGGGCAGGCCGGGCAGCGCGGGTCCGCCGATCACACCATCGCAATCGATGGGTTGTCCTTCGCATCCACAGGAAGCGTTCCAGGTATCGTTGCCCGTGTTGGCGTTGCCATCATCGCAGGCGGTACCGGGCTGGGCGGTTCCACCGGGCACACCGGCGCAATCCGTTGCGGCTACGCCTTGGCAGATGCAGTCGGCGGACCATACATCGCCGCTCGTTCCGATGTTCTGGTCATCGCAGGTTGATCCGGGCAGCGCGCTTCCACCGGGACTGCTCATGCAGTCATACATAAGACCGGCGCAAACACAGTTCAGGGTGTAATTGTCATCGCCGGTCAACGGATCATTGTCATCACAAGCTGTTCCGGGCTGTGCTGTTCCACCTTCCACACCTGCACAATCCGTTGCGAAGGCACCTGCGCACAGGCAGTTGGCGGTGAACACATCGCCTCCGGTGAGCGGGTTGCCATCATTGCAGGCCGTGCCGGGAAGCGTGGTTCCACCGATGGTACCGGCACAATCGATCAGCTGACCGGCGCATTGGCAAGAGAAGTTGTAGGTATCACCACCCGTTGTTGAGAGGCCGTCGTCGCAAGTTGTTCCGGGAAGTGCTGTTCCACCGGCAATTCCTGCGCAGTCGATCGTAAGGCCGAGGCACTGGCAGAAGTTGGTGTAGGCATCGTTCACCGTGTTCGGGTTACCATCATCGCAAAGGCTACCGGCACCCACGGTTCCACCCGGTGTGCCTTCGCAGTCCACAGCAAGACCTACGCACTGGCAGTTGGCGCTCCAGGTATCATTCCCGGTGTTCGCATTGTTGTCGTTGCACGCGGTACCAGGCAGTGCGGGTCCGTTGTTCGCGCCCAGGCAATCCTGCGGAACGTTCGCGTTGATCACCACCGCATAATCTTCCGTTTCGCCGAGCGAGTAGTTGTAGCAAGGATCAACGATCGCGGGTTCGTTGCCCACCGCATGCACACCGCGCACACGCAGGATGGTGGAACCCAAGGCCGCGCTCGCGGGAACGGTGAAGGTGATGTTCTGCGCTTCACCGGCGGCCGTAGTGATGAACTCGCCCAGCTTCTCGCTGGCCTCGAACGTATTGTCACCGTCGTAGTCGATCCAAGCCGCGTAGTGGTCGCCCGCGTTCGTTCCGGAAGTGAGTGTGATCACGCGCTGTGCATTGCGCGACAAGGGCGTGCTGAACGTTCCGCTGAAGTCCGTGTAGGTGGCACCCGCGACGTTGCCCGTTGCCGTGTTGTTGATGGTGCCGAGTTGTACGCCATCGATGTAATCCCCGAAGGCTGGACCTGATGCGCTCGTGGGTTCGCAGTGGCTGCCGAAGTTGCCCGCGCCGTAGTGCGCAGCGATGGTGATGCTGGAGCTGATGCCGGGTTCGCAGAGCGAATAGAGGTACACCTCGATGGAGTAATCAGGACCAAGTGGTGTGAGTGGTTGGGTAAGCAAGAGGTTGGTGACGTCCAAGCACTCGCCTGCGGGAACGTCCAGGTCGATGCCGGCATCGTTGCCGTTGATGGTGTTGCCGAACGCACTGAGGATGCCCCCTTCCGTATTGGTATTGTTCCGGAACTTGAGGTAGTAGGTCATGGTATCGGTGCTGTTGTTGCAGACATACAGCGGGTAAGCGACGGATTGGCCGAACGGCACTTGGTTCGCCACCATGAAGTTGTTGCCCACGGTGCCCACGCTGAGCGAAGGTTGCTCGCGTTGGTAACCGCCTTCGTACTCACAGCTGGTCTCGGAGACGTTGGTATCCAGTTCGAACACATAGGTGCCGAAGACCTTGTCCTGCAGGATGCGCACCCGGAAACGGTCGCCCGCGTCATCATCCTCCATGTGGTAGCCGACGGTGTTGGTCACGGTGTTCGACTGGTTCTGGCCCGAACCGTAGCCATGGCTGAAGTGCGCGCCACCACCGGCGGTGATGCCCGAGCCGCCGATGTTCACACCGAACTCGAAGGAGAGTCCCGCTTCGAGCGCCGCATCATAATTGATGGAGTAGTTCTCGGTGTTGGTGGTGGTGAGCGTATGGTCGATGACAGCGCCCGCACCGAAGAAATTCTCCGGAGGTGCACCCGCGATCGCATGCGCCTTGATGCTGTCATTCATGTCGAGCGTCTGCTGCCAAACGCTCAACTGCGTTAACGTGGACTTGTAGACCACACTGTCGGCAACAGGGTCCAGTGCATTGAGCACGTCCTGGATCTCGGGCATCAGTACATTCCTGATGTCGTTCTCGGTGGCGCTGTAACTGCCCAGGTTCTCCACGGGCACCGTCACCATGTAATTGGTCTTGTTGATGGTGCCGCACGTAGGCCGTTCAATGACCTTCGCCATGCCATAGGCATAGCGCGTGGCAGTAAGCATGAACAGATCGCTGGGCGGACCCACCGGATTGGTGCTGTAGGTGGTCGACGATTCCAAGCACGTCAGGTTCTCGAAGTTCTGCGTCTCGGTCTGGGTGGCGGAAATGTCCGCACCGATCTCGCCGTAGATCTCCACTGGCACGGTAAGGACGAAGCCCAAGGTGAAGGACACGCCGATGCGTGCTTTGAAATAGCCGTTCTCGGCTTCACCGGTGGTAACGGAGCGGGTCTCGCCCACGCAGGCGCCGTTGGTAGTGGTGATGCTGCTGTAGCTGGCATCACCGGGCGGATCGCGCAGGATGTACAGTGGCAGCGCAGGCGTGTTGTAGTAGCCGAGCACATTGGTGAAGACGTTGCCGACGAATACCACCTTGAAGCGGATATCCGCGATCGCCTGGTTGCCTTGCTTGTACCGCAGACCGAATTCGCGCACGCCGTTGTTGGGCTCGCCCCACGCATCGCCGGCCTGGTGGGTGATGGTGATGCCGTCTTGGATGGTGATGTCCGTGAGCCCGGGTATGCCGCTGACCGAATGTGAATTGACCGTGGCTATGCAACTGGAGCAGTACTGCCCGTCCACAAAGACCTCATAGGTGGGTTGGGCCGTATTGTCAGAAGCGTAGGTGAAGGCCAGGTTGAACGACTGTGGGCCCTTGGCCGCTGGCAACGAGTAATAGTTGGCGGTGGTGCCGTAGGTGCTGCCCCATGCTGCGGACGGATCCGTCATGGTGAAGCGGTAGTTCAGCACACCGCATCCGGGGCCCGTGGTTCCGAAAATGGTGAGATAGGCGCCGTTGATCCCGCCAACGCTGCCGTTGACAGGCTGGCCGATCTGGTTGGATTGGGCATGGCCGCCGAGGGCGGCGAAGCCCAGCACGAGCGCCAATGCGCTTGAACGTAGAGTATCGTGTTTCATGGTCGGAAGGGGTTGGTCAGTAGGATGGACCAAAAGTGCCGTTCGTGTTCGGCCCTGCACCTCGTAGAAATACCGGTTTTGTGAGAGGCGTATGATCAGGAATGGAATGCCAGGGATACAACAACTTGCATGGGTATCGCGATCGGCACGAATACGAAATGCAGCACGCACATGTCTGCGCTCACCAGCGTTCAACTCACGGAGAGACCGCCGTTCCGCTCGTGTGAGGAACTGGGTCGTAGGCGGACATTCCGCACCAGCTGCATCATGATCACCTTCTTCTTCTCCGAAGACATGGTCGCTTTCACCTGGGCCACATCCTTCACATCGAATACCAGGAACACCGGGTTTGGATCATCGATGCCACGGCCACATCGTCCGAGCCTTCCACAACGCGGGATGCAGCGCCTTCATCGTCGAACACCTTCAGCCACGCAGCGAAGTCCTATACGTGTGTCGTGATCTCCGTCCAGGTCTTCTCCTTCGCCTCGGGGTTGTGCCGGATCACCTGCCAGTAGTTGATCTCAGGCTTGGAGACAACGCCGACCTACTCCATCACCTCCTTCAGGCGGGGATGTAGCCGGACTGATGCCTGGCCCGCTCACTCCAACACCTTGAACTCCGTGCGCCGGTTCTGTTGGCGGCCTTCGTCCGTATCGTTCCCGGCCACGGGACTGGTCTCCCCGTAGCCTTTCGCTACGAGACGATCGGGCATGATGCCTTTGCCTACCAAGAAGATCACGACCGAAGAAGCCCTTGCCTCGGACAGCTTCTGGTTGTAGTCATCCGCGCCTCTGTCGTCCGTATGGCTGCCCAGCTCGATACGCAGGCCGGGGTTCTCTTCCAGCAACTTCGTCAAGGCATCAAGCTCCTTCGCGCTTTCGGGTCGTAAGGTCGCTTTGTCGAAGTCGTAGAACACGTTGTTCAGCACGATGGTCTTACCCACCTTGAGCCTCTTCATTTCGATCACCTTCACCACTTCCTTGTAGCCTGCCGTATCGGTCAACTCGAAGTTTTCTGAATGGAACAGATAACCGGGTGCGGATACACTGATTCCGTAATTCGTTCCGGAGGGAAGCGAGAGCAGAAAGTTGCCGGTGCTGCTATTGGACCGTTGCTTGGAGAA
>JANMKC010000370.1:0-14567 GCA_031371785.1 Flavobacteriales bacterium
GTTGGACCGCATCATCAAGGAGCAATGGCTACAGGCCCATGGTGTCGCGGCGATCTGGCCGGCCAATGCGTTGGAGGACGACATCGAGGTATACCGCGACCCTTCGCGCTCGGAAACCATCGGCCGCTTCCATTCGTTGAGACAGCAATTGAAAAAGGCGCAAGGTCTTCCGTACATGGCATTGGCCGACTTCATCGCTCCGAGAACCACCGGGATCACCGATCACCTCGGTGGTTTCGCCGTTACGGCGGGACATGGCGTGGAGGAACGCGCCAAACGGTTCGAACAAGCGAACGACGACTATAGCGCGATCATGCTGAAGGCCCTCGCGGACCGCCTCGCTGAAGCCTTCGCGGAGAAACTGCACGAGACCGTGCGCAAGGAATTGTGGGGCTATGCCTCCGCTGAATCCTTCGCCAACGACCAGCTGATCAAGGAGGAATACGATGGCATCCGTCCTGCGCCGGGTTATCCAGCCTGTCCCGATCACACGGAGAAGCCCGAACTCTTCCGCTTGCTCGATGCGGAAAAACACACCGGCATCAACCTTACTGAAAGCCTCGCGATGTTCCCGACGGCTGCGGTGAGCGGGTGGTACTTCGCACACCCGAAAAGCAAATACTTCGGTGTGGGCCGCATTGGCCGCGACCAATTGGAGGACATCGCACAGCGCAAGAACAGGCCTGTGGAAGAGATGGAACGTTGGCTCGGAAGCAATCTCGCTTTTTCACCGTCATAGCGCATGCGCTGATCCATCGTGAAGCGCTCCCACTTCACATATTCCCTTCCCCTCGTCTGCTGCATCGTGGCCCAGACCACCCGCGCACAGAAACCCTTCACGCAGGAGAACGGCGATTGCGTCGGCGCGATCCCCATCGCGGATTCCGTGTACGTCTGCGATCGTGTCGTGCGCGGATTCGGGAACATCCTTGAGATCAAGGAGAATCCGATGGAGGACAAGGAATGGCTCGAGCGTGAGCACAACACCACTTGGTACACCTTCCGCGCTCCAGTGAAGACCACGCTCACCATGGACATCATCCCGAAGAACATCGAGGACGATATCGACTTCCTGATCTTCGAGGGTGCTATTCCGGGCATCTGCGACAAAGTGCAGAAGAAGCTTGTGACGCCGCTGCGCACCAACATCAGCCGCGACGACAAGAGCAACGGCAGCATCTGCGGTCTGCGCAAAGACGCGCCCGAGGAGTACGTGCGCTCCGGCGTGGGATCATCATTCAGCAAGTCGCTGGAAGTGCAGGAAGGCGAACTGCTCTATCTCGTGATCGACTACCAGGACCGACCGCTGGACGGCTACACGATCCGCTTCCACTATGATCCACCACCACCACCACCGCAACCCGAAAAGGAAGAGAAGAAACAAGACCTGCATGTGAAGGTGACCGATGCGAAGACCGGAAAACCGCTCGAGGCTACGATCACGATCGATGGGATGGTCTTCGACTCGATCGTCGAAGCGAGGGGCAAGAGCGACTATCATTTCAAGATGGAGCCCTATCGCAACCTGCGGCTGGGTTGCGTGCGCAAGGGCTACATGTTCTACAACATGAAAGTGAAGGGAACCATGGATCCTGCTGTGGAGGTGGAGATGAAATTGGTGCCGATCACGCTGGGCGAACACGTGGTACTGGAGGACATCCGCTTTGTGGGCAACGATACCAAGGTGATGCGCTCTTCGGAAGCGGCGATGCTCCTGTTGGTGCGCTTCATGCAAGCGAACCCCAACGTGAAAGTGGAGATCCAGGGGCATGTGAACGGCCCCACGTACAAGAACACCAAGGAGTTCATCGAGCTCAGCACCGGCCGTGCGAAAACGGTCTACGATTTCCTGCTGGTGAACGATGTGGAACCCTCGCGGACCAGCTATGTGGGCCTGGGGAATTCGCAGATGCTCTTCCCGGAGCCGAAGAACAAGGACCAGAGCGAGGCGAACCGCCGCGTGGAAGTAAAGATCCTTTCGAACTAGCCATAGTAGAGAGTAGGCAGTGGCAGTAGGCAGTAGGCAGCCGCGTCCAACCGCCCACTGCCTACTGCCACTGCCTACTGCCACTGCCCGCTGTTGCTCCCTCCGCCCCCTTCATTCACCGTTCATCCATCACGTGGCAGAGGCGCGTGGCCACCGGATAGTTTTGTCCGTGCCGCTTTGAGGCGGAATGAACCATGCGACCAACAACGATCTTTCTGTGCGCCCTGCTGGCGACCGGCGCGCACGCGCAACAGAAGTGGACCCTCCAACAGTGCGTGCAACGTGCCGAGGAGAAGAACCTCACCGTGCGCGATGCGCAACTCAGCGCCGAGCTCGCGAACAAGGCCCACGACCAAGCCTTTTGGTCCTTCCTGCCGAACCTGAACGCCGGTGCCACACATGGCTACAACTATGGCCGTGTGGTGGACCGCTTCACCAACACCTTCGCTACGGACCGCGTGCGCACGAACAATTTCTACCTCAGCAGCGACCTTTCGATCTATGAGGGCGGGCGAAAGCGGAACGCTCTCGAACAGGCCGACCTCGATGAACAAGCTGCGGGCAAAGGCCTCGAAGCTTCGCGCAACGATGTGCGCACCGGGATCGTTCGTGGTTTCTTGAACGTATTGGGATTGCGCGAACGGATCAAGAGCGCGGAGGCTCAAGCGGGCGTGTCCCGTGATCAGATCACCCGCACGCAGGCACTGGTGGACGCTGGCCGCCTCGCCCGCGCCGAACTGCTGGATATTGCCGCGCAATTGGCCAGCGAGGAATACACGGTCACCGATCTTCAGAACCAACAGGATCAGGCTTTGCTGCAACTGGGGCAGTTGTTGCGATTGGAGCCGAAGGAAATTACGGGCTTCGATGTGGAGGCACCTGAGACCGGTGCGTTGAACATCACCGAACCTTCAGCCAACGAGGATGATGTGTTGCGCAAAGTGATCGACACGAACCCTGCGTTCGCCGAGGCGGACCTCAGCGCACAGAGCGCGGAGCGGGGTGTGGCCATCGCGCGTTCCGCCGCCCTGCCATCCTTGTCCTTCAATGCGTCGGCGGGAACAGGTTATTCGGGCAGCAACAAGGAGATCATCGGTGAGCCCGTCATCACCGAACAACAGATCGGTGTCACCACAGGTGGAGAAGCGGTGCTTTCCCCGAGCTTCGACTATGCCACGCGCACCCGCCCCTTCGGCAAGCAGCTTGATGACAACCTGAACGAATCGCTCACCTTCAACCTCAGCGTGCCCATCTTCAACAACAAGCGCAACAGTTACGCGGTGGACCTGGCGCGCATCCGGCATGAACAGTCGAAGAACAAATTGGAGTCGCAACGCAATAGCCTGCAACGCGATGTACAGAACGCATTGGTGTCGCAGCGAGCGGCCTATCGCCAATACGAGAGCGCCCGCAAGAGCGTGGAGGCGTCGGAGGAAGCCGTGCGTTACGCACAGGAGCGTTATGCCCAGAACGTGATCACCGCGATCGAACTGAACACGGCGAAGGCGCGGGTTGCGCGTTCCACGGCCGACTTGATCAACGCGAAGTACAGCTACCTCATGGCGCAGAAGAGCCTCGACATCCTGCAAGGTCTGCCGCTCACGCTCTGATCGATGCCGCTCCTGCTCGCGTTCGACACGGCCACTAAACTCTGCGCCGTAGCGCTCAGCGATGGTGATCGCGTGATCGCTTCGCGCGAGGAAGCGAGCGAGCGGCTCACCCATGCCGAACACCTGAACGTTTTCATCCAACAGGTCATGGAAGAAGCTGGCCGTTCCTTGAATGACTTGACAGCCGTGGCCGTTGGCATCGGACCTGGATCGTACACAGGTTTACGCATCGGGCTTTCCGCTGCGAAGGGGCTGTGCTTCGCGCTGGATGTTCCCATCATCGGCATGAGCACGCTGGATGTTCTTTGCGCGCAATTGCGAAGTTCCGCCGTCGCGCTTCACGATGATGATCTTCTGCATCCCATGATCGATGCAAGGCGGATGGAGGTGTTCACCCGTACGTGCGATCACGCTGGAAACGCGATCACAGCAGCCGCACCGTTGGTGCTGGATGAAGGATGGTGCGCTGCGCTTGCTTCCGCGCACCAGCATGTTGTATTCGGCGATGGTGCCGACAAGGCCGCTTCGTTATGGACCGATAAACCGCACATCGTGTTCGTGGAGGGTGTGAGGCCTTCGGTCAATGGCTTGGCCTCCTGCGCGAACGCGTGCTTCGATCGCTCAGACTTCGCTGATCTCGCCTACCTCGTGCCCGACTATGGCAAAGAGGCGAACGTGACGCAGGCGAAGAAGGTTGGTTGATCAGAAACCAGCAAGTATCACCAGCAATGCGATCGGAGCCACTTCGCCCTTGATCTCCAGTATCGCATCGCTCTTCGCCGCGAAGGGACCTTCGGCAACGAACACGGTGTTCTGATCGATCAGGAACGCGCCTTCCTGCTTGTTGCAGAATTGACCGTCAGCGCGGAACACCTTGTTCTGTTCCATGAGGAGCGCGCAGGAGCCACGCGTGCAGTTCGTTCCCTGCGCGCGGATCAGCTTGTCACCTTCGAAGGTGAACGCACAGATGCCTTTCCGGCCCAAAGCGTCCTCGCTGTGGTACACCTGCTCGCCATCGATCACGTAGATGCACGGACCGCGCGAACCGTAAGCGCCGCATGCCTGGTAGATGCGATCGTCCTCCACCACGAAGGCCGCGTCGCCGGGTGTGCCGAAGGGGCCGTAAGCCCAGGTGATGATGGCGTGCTGGGCACGGGTGTCCAGGAACAGGAGCGAGAGCAGGATCAGGAGCAGCGCGCGCTTCATCTTCGTTCTGTCGTGTAACGCCCGATGTGGATGAGGCCGGTGTCCATGTCCTTGGTCAGCACGGCTTTCAGCAGCATCGTACCTTCTTCGTAAAGATATTCGGTATGCTTGGTGTGCCGGTCATCGCGCCATGCGTCGCAGAGTGTCACGTTGCCGGCGGCGTCATAGCGCCAGACGCGTTTCTGCGATGCGCTGGTGGAAAGATCCGCTTGCTCGATGCGCTCGGCGAGGTGACCCTTTTCGTCGTAACGGAAGGTGATGCGCCCGCTATGGGAGGTGATGAGGTTGCGGTCGTCGATACCACGCAGATAGCCCCAGCGGTCCTTGTGGAAGATCTGTTCGCGGTAAGGCAGCGCGCGATCGTTGATCCAGGTCCTGCTCCACGCGGTATCGTTGATCGCCGCATAGAGAAAGCGCTCGTCGCTTATCGTCGTTTCCGTGCCACGAACGAACTGGTAGCGATCGATCCCAAGGTTGTCGATGCGCACGTAGGACTGCCGTGTGGCCCGTCCCAACGTATCGAGCTCATCACGCAGCGCGAACCAGCCGTTGGGGTCGTTGCGCAATTGCTCCGTAACGCGGCCCTTCGCATCGTAGGTGAAGGTCACCGTGGCGGTATCATGCCCGGAACCCGGCTTGCCGAAGGTGCTGTTGCTGAACACGGTTCGGCCGAACCCATCGAATTCGAACCGCGTGCGTTCGTTCTTCGAGCGGATCGGTTCACCATCGCGTTTCAGGTTCGCTTCACCGTTGATGGCGGTCACGTGGTTGCGGAAGATGAACGCCGGGTTGAACCGCAATGCCGCTGGATCATCACTGCCCGGTTCGATAAGAAGCATTTGCGCGTGCGATGTGCAGGTGATCAGCAGGAGAGGAACGCCAAGGATCCTCCTCATTTCACTTGCTTCAGCGCTTCTTCCACCGTGCTCACGGGCAACTGGCACGCCTTGTTCTCACACACGAAAATGGTGGTGGACGTACCCAGCGTTTTCTCGGCGAGCAAGGGCAGGTCAGTGCTTGCTGTTGCGCCAAGGAACACACGTTCCGGGATGTAGTGCGGCGCGAATTCCGCGCGGCGTGCGAGCGCTTCAGGCCCCGTGATCGCGATCTCGTAGCAGGGGAAAACGTGCGCCAGCATCGCTTGTGCCCAGTTCGTGTATCCGCTCGGGTAGCGGTCCAACTGCGGTCGCACGTTGTTGAGCTGCTTCGTGCTGATGTCGATGTAGCGCTGATCATCGAACAACTGGCCCAGCGTATAGAGCGCCTTGCACAAGCTGCTGTTCGATGCGGGGATCACATTGTCCGTCACCTCGGTCTTGCGCGCGATCAGCGGTGGGTCCTGGTCGCTGGTGAACCAGAACATGCCTGTGGCATCATCATGGAAATGCGCGATGGCATGGTCCGCGAGCTTGCGCACTTCCGTGAGCCACGTCTCATCGAAGCTGACGCTGTAGAGCGATAGCAATGCTTCGATGGTGAAACTGTAATCCTCCAAGTAGCCGTTGATCGAGGCCTTTCCGCCCTTGTAGCTGTGCCACAAACCACCATCCTGCCGCCGACATTTGGCGAGCAAGAGGCGCATCGTGCGTTGCGCATTGTCGAGGTATTCTTTCGTGCCGAACACTTCGTACGCGTCACACCAACCGGAGACCATCAGCGCGTTCCAGCTCGTGAGGCTTTTGTCATCGAGGCCGGGACGTTCCCGCTTCGAGCGCGCGATGAGCAGCGTAGCGTTCACGCGTTCCACAGTGGATCGCACTTCGTCCACGCGCATGTTCATGCGCTTCGCGAATTCGACATCGTCCTCCGCGCGCAGCAGGATGTAGTTGCCGTGCTCCCACAGGCCATGCTCGTTCACGTTGTAGTACTTCTCGGCGAAAGAGAGGTCAGCGCCGAGCACATGTTGCAGTTCCTCTTTGGTCCACACATAGAATTTTCCTTCCTCGCCTTCGCTGTCCGCATCCAGCGCGCTATAGCACGCGCCTTCGGGTGACATCATTTCACGCGTGATGAACGTGATCGTCCGCTCCACTACATCCTTGTACAAGGGATCCTTCGTCGCCTGGTAAGCCTGGCTGTACAGTGACACGAGTTGTGCGTTGTCGTAAAGCATCTTTTCGAAGTGCGGTACCTTCCAAAGACCGTCCGTGCTGTAGCGAGCGAAGCCACCGCCGACCTGGTCATAGATGCCGCCGAGCGCCATCTTGTGCAGGGTAAGGTCCACGTGCGCCTTCAGCGCCGCGTCGTTGGTGAGCCATGCGTACTTCAGCAGGAACTGATAGTTGTTCGGCATCGGGAACTTCGGCGCGTGGTCGCTGCCGCCGTCCACATGGTCGAAGGTGCTGTCCATCACATCCACCATGCGCGCGAGGTCCTTGCGCGAGAAGTCCGGCGCATCGGTGTTGAGCGTAACGAGCTCGCTTTGCTTCACGCCTTCGTTCAGGTGTTCCGCGTAGCCGATCACTTTCTTGGGATCGGTCTTCCACGTCGTGCTGAGGTCGCTCAGCAATTGCGTCCATTGGGCGGGCGGGAAGTAGGTGCCACCATATACCGGCCGACCATCGGGCAATGTGAAACAGTTCAGCGGCCAGCCGCCACGACCGGTCATCAGTTGCACGGCGCTCATGTAGACCTGATCGACGTCGGGGCGTTCCTCGCGATCCACTTTGATGCATACGAAGTGCTCGTTCATCACCTGCGCGATGCTGTCGTTCTCGAAGCTCTCGCGCTCCATCACGTGGCACCAATGGCAACTGCTATAACCGATGCTCACCAGCACCAGCTTGTTCTCCGCTTTCGCTTTCGCGAAAGCTTCATCACCCCAGGGAAACCAGTCCACCGGGTTGTGCGCGTGCTGCAGAAGATATGGGCTGCTCTCGTGGATCAGCCGGTTGGTGTGGGCGTGCATGGTATCTTGCAATGGCCTGTCGGCGCCTCCGTTTTGCGTTCGGCAACCGGGTGTCGCGAGGACGGAACCTGCGAGGAGACAAACGAACAACGTGGAAGGCGACGGCATGGACGACCAAAGGAACGCGGAACGAACGCGTGCTCGTGCGCTTAGGGATCCCGTGCGCCAACAACCGCGCGTGGAAGGACGGATCTTCAAGGATCCGATGGTCAAGGAACGCTATTGGCCCGGCACGGTGATGGGCATCAGCATCTTCGCCTCGCTGCTCACCGTGATGTGGTTCGGGCGCCGCACCTTCATCGAGCCGCTCGTCATCGCCCGCTGGATGGTGTTGTTGTGCGTGGTGGGGACATTGTTGCCTTACCGCTGGAGCGGCTTGCGCTTGGGCATGGCGAAGTTCGAGTGGTTCTTGTTCAATGTGCTGGCCATCGGGCCGCTCACGATCTGCGCGCTGATCGCCATCAATCATTTCGTGCATGGGCCGGTGCGGTGGTTCTCGTCCGAGTTCGAGACGTCAGTGCGGATCGCGGAAGGGGATGCGCCGGACCTGCGCGAACATGTGCTCCCATGGCGCGAGGTTTTCCACATCAGCGAAAGCGAGATGGCCGCATCGAAAAGCGGACGCTACCGGGTCGGCGTGGCCCGTGGATGCTTCGGCTACTGGAGTGTGACGCAGGTGGAAGCGCTCCCTTGAACTAACGGTCGCCCAGATCGATCTCCTGTTCCTGCTCGAACGGAAAGCGCTTTCGCAAGAGAAAAGCTTTGCCGACAACGGAGCCTTTGGCCTTCAATTTCGCATGGCCGCTGAGCGCCGCTGCGAGTATCGCCATCATCGCCTGTCCACCGTGCCCATCGAAGGTGGCGTGCATCGGAACGGGATAGTCCTTCGAGCTCTTCTTGTCCATCACGATGTTGCTGTCCAGCGTGGCCTTGCCGATGTACACATCGTTCAGGAAGAGATCGACATCGGGATCGATCACGTGGATGCGGAAGTTGTTCGGATTGTCGAGCGTCACCATCGCGCGTGCGGCCACGCCTTCTTGATCGAACCGCGAGACCTGGAATTCCGTGATGCCCTTGAAGGTGACCTCCTGGTAACTGAGGCAGCTCGATAGAAGGATAGGTAGCAACAGTAGCCAGTGGCAGTGGGCAGTGGCCGTGCGCAGTAGGCATTGGCGGTGAGCAGCGGCTGCCGACTGCAACTGCCAACTGCCGCTTTTGCCCTCACGCATGCGCGTTCGACATCTCCGCATAGTGCTTGAAGAAACGCGGGATGGTGGTGATGCCCTTCAAGTAATTGAAGACGCCGTAGTGCTCGTTGGGGCTGTGGATGTTGTCGCTGTCGAGACCGAATCCGAAGAGCACGGTCTTCAATCCGAGTTCTTCCTCGAAGAGTGCAACGATCGGGATGCTGCCGCCACCGCGCGTGGGGATCGGGGTCTTGCCGAAGGTCTCCTCCATCGCCTTGCTGGCCGCCTTGTATGCGGGATTGTCCATGGGTGTCACGGCTGCTTCGCCACCGTGGTGCGGCTTTACGGTCACTTTCACGTAGGGAGGTGCGATCTTCAGGAAGTGATCGGTGAAGAGCTTGGTGATCTTGTCGCTTTTCTGGTTCGGGACGAGGCGCAAACTGATCTTGGCGGAGGCTTTTGAAGGCAACACGGTCTTCGCGCCTTCACCGATGTAGCCGCCCCAGATACCGTTCACATCCAGCGTCGGGCGGATCGTGCAACGTTCGTCGGTGGTGTAGCCCTTTTCGCCCTTCACCGCGTTCACGCCGAGATCCTTCATCCACGCTTTCTCATCGAACGGCGCTTCGGCCAATGCCTTGCGTTCCGCGGCGGAAAGCTCCACCACATCATCGTAGAGGCCGGGGATGTTCACGCGACCATCGGCATCGTGCAAACTGGCGATCATCGCGCACAGGGTGTTGATCGGGTTGGCCACGGCACCGCCATAAACACCGCTGTGCAGGTCACGGTTCGGGCCTACCACTTCCACTTCGAGGTAGCTCAATCCGCGTAGTCCCGTGTTGATGCTGGGCACGTCGTTGGCGATCATCGCCGTGTCGCTGATCAGTACCACGTCCGCTTTCAGTCGTGCCTTGTTGTTCTTCACGAATGCACCAAGGTTGTCGCTGCCGACCTCTTCTTCGCCTTCGATCATGAACTTCACGTTGCACGGCAGCGTGTTGGTCTTCATCATCGCCTCGAAGGCTTTCACGTGCATGTAGAACTGGCCCTTGTCGTCGGCGCTGCCGCGCGCGTAGATCAAGCCATCCTTCACCACTGGTTCGAAGGGCGGTGAATGCCACAGGTCCAACGGGTCGGGCGGTTGCACATCGTAATGGCCGTACACGAGAACGGTCGGCTTCTTAGGGTCGATGATCTTTTCGCCGTACACGATGGGATGGCCCTTGGTCGGGCAGATCTCCACGCTATCGAGTCCGGCCTCGATCATCCGCTGCTTGACCGCATCCGCGCAACGCGCCACATCGGCCTTGTGTTTGGGATCGGCGCTTACGCTGGGTATGCGCAGCAGGTCCAGTAGTTCGCTGAGGAAGCGGTCCTTGTTGGTTTCGATATAGGCGTCGGTGGTGCTCATGTGGATCGTGATAGCGAGGGGGCCGAAGATACCCGGCTCTCGCTTGTGCCCGGCTGGGAACCATCGGCTCGGTGGGTGCCGCCACTTGCTCGTCGGCGCGCTGCCGGGTGATGTCGTCGGGCGTGTTTTGACCCACCAGACCGAACGCCATGAACCACCGTACCCTCATCAGCCTAATCAGCGTCAGCTTGATCCCTGCGCTCGCCCACGCCCAATTGGTGATCGACAACAGCGCATCGCCGGATGCCTTGGTGCAGAACGTCCTGCTCGGTGGCGGTGTCACCGTATCGAACATCACTTTCAACGGTGTTGCGGGAAACAGTCCCCATGCGCAGATCGCCGCTTTCAACAGTGCGAACGCGAACGTGGGGATCGCCAGCGGCCTGATCCTCGCCACAGGTGATGCCTCCGTGGCGATGGGGCCGAACAATTCCGGCAGCACGAGCCTGGAACTGGCCGACAATGCGAGCGACGCCGATCTGGCGCAGATCACTGGCACGTTGATCAACGATGCTGCCGTGCTGGAGTTCGATTTCGTGCCGACCGGTGGACAGGTCTCTTTCAATTTCGTATTCGCCTCAGAAGAGTATCCCGAGTTCGTGGACCTGATCAACGATGCTTTCGGATTTTTCCTCAGCGGGCCCGGTATCAGCGGCCCCTATGCGAACAATGCGGCGAACATCGCCTTGCTCCCCGGTACCGCCACGCCGGTCACCATCAACACGGTGAACGGCTTTGTGAACGCGGGATCCTTCGTGGACAATGGGGATGGGTTCACGGCCCCGTACAACACCAGCGCGCAGTACATACAGTATGATGGTTTCACTGTTCCGCTGAACGCCACGGCCCAAGTGCAGTGCGGCCAGCAGTACCACATCAAACTGGCCATTGGCGATGCCACCGACCGGCTGTACGATTCAGCCGTGTTCCTGGAAGCCGGAGCGTTCGCAAGTCCAGCAGCCAGTTTGACCCTGACGCCGGATCCCCAAGTGCCCTGCCTTGGCCAGGTCGATCTTTCGGTGCTCAACGTCCAAGGTGGCAGCGGTCCCTTCAACTATCAGTGGTCCTTGCAGGGCAATGTGCTCAGCAGCACCCAGAATGTGACCGCGACCGCCGATGCGACCCAATACTATGTGGCGCAGGTAACCGATGCGTGTGGCGGCGTCGCTATCGACTCGGTGCTTGTAAGTCCGATGCCGATGCTCCTCGATGTGCCGGCGCAACTCAGTGTTCCCTGCATGCAACAGGGCAGCCTCTCGATGGTGCTCCAACAGATGGGTGCCGGGCCTTATTCCTATACATGGTCTTCCAACGGAACGATCCTTGGGAACACAATGGACCTCACGGTTCCAGCGCCTGCCCAGCCCACTTGGTTCGTTGCCATGGCGAGCGATGCGTGCGGTGTTCAGGCGAACGACTCGGTATTGGTGACCATGGTCGCTCCCCAGATCACTGTGGTAGCGAGCGCTGATGTGGTCCTGCCCTGCGACGCCATCGGGACCGTGCTTTCTGTGGTTTCCGTGAACGGCGGTACCGGCCCGTTCGTGTATGAGTGGACATCAGGCGGCAATGTCCTGGGAAGTTTGCAAACCCTGGATGTGAGCGCCAACGCCGCAACCTATATGGTAACGGTGAGCGATGCATGCGGTTCCACCGCTTCGGCAACGGAGTCGGTTTCCACCCAGGAGTATCCGCCTGTTATTGTCACAGCCACCGCTGATGTAACGGTGACATGCACCGGCGATACGGCTCAAGCCTCCATGGTATCCGTGGAAGGTGGTGTTGGCCCCTATACCTATAGCTGGATGAACGCTGATGGCGTGGTGATCTCATCCGCGACTTACATCGAAGTGGCTGTCCCCACCGATCTGCAATTCACGTTGACCGCCACGGACGTCTGCGGCCATGTCGGTTCAACGATCGTGAATACACTGGCCCCGAACTATGGCCCCTTGGCCATCCACCTGATGGATCGCGCGATCTGTGTGGGCGGAGGTGCCGTGCTTATCCCAACGGTCAGCGGTGGGGCGGGGAGCTGCACGTTCTATTGGATCGGATCGGCCGTGACGGACAGCAGCTTGACCGTGAGCCCGGAGGCACCCACCAACTATGCCGTGCAAGTGACCGACTTCTGCGGCCAGATCGCCACGGATCAAGCCACCGTAACGATCGAGCATCCCACCGTACACATCCTCGGTTCGCCGAACGGCAATGAGGGTTGGGCCTTCGAAGCCACTGCCCAGCCGACGCCCCAGACATACGCTTGGGATCTCGGCGACGGCCACACTGATGATGGCCAGCGGGTGACGTACTCCTTCGGTGATGCGGGCGAGCATCTCGTGCAGGTCACGATGACGACCATGAACGGATGCGTGGCTACAGACTCACTGCTGATCCCGTCGATCTCCCATCTCTACCTCCCCAATGCGTTCACCCCGGATGGCGATGGCATCAACGATGTATTCGGTGTTGTCGGCAACGACCTTTCCACCTTCGAGATGACCATTTTCGATCGCTGGGGCAGCGAGGTATTCGCGATGTCCGCTCCTGATCAAGTGTGGGATGGCCGCATGCAGAACGGACAGATGGCTCCCACGGGCGTGTATGTATACACGTACCGTGCTTCCGGTGAGCGACTGCCGATGACGGATGGGTTAGGACATGTGACTTTGCTCGGACAGGACACCGCCCAGGACTGAGCCTTAACGGCTCTGAGCAGCCACCGGGACAGCTTGTCCGGGTGGCTGTTCGCTTTGGACCGCTGGAGTTCTTTGGCGACCGGGCGCATCAGGCATCCCATGCAGGCAACTTCCTTGCAGTGCGCCGGGTCAACTGCTTACCGCGGAAGAAGTATCTTCCGTCGCTTTTCACGACCCCCACGTGTCCATGATCGCACGCCAACTCTTGCTTCCCGCCGCCATCCTGCTTTCGGGCATTGGCTTCGCGCAGATCACGCTGGATAACAGCATAACCGCCAGCTTCGGTGTCCAGAACGTCTTGCTCGGCCAAGGCGTAAGCGCGAGCAACATCACCTTCAACGGCCAGCCCGGCACCATCCTCAATGAGCAGATCGGCGGTTTCAATGGTGCCAACTGCAACATCGGGATCAATGAGGGATTGATCCTCGCAACCGGCAGTATCAACAACGCCATGGGCCCGAACAACAGCGGGAGCAGCAGCTTGGGTGGCGGCAACACCGGCTTCGGCGATCCCGACCTGGCGGTGCTTTCGGATCCGCAGAGCGTGAACGATGCCGCCATCCTCGAATTCGATTTCATTCCCACCGGCGATTCGCTGAAGTTCGATTTCGTGTTCGCCTCCGATGAGTACCTCGAGTTCGTCAACGGTGTGAACGACATCTTCGGATTCTTCGTGAGCGGGCCGGGGATCGCGGGTCCGTATACCAATGGTGCCATCAACATCGCACTGATACCCGGAACGACCGACCCGGTGACCATCAATACGGTGAACGATGTGGTGAACCCCGGATTCTACAACGTGAACGGTGATGGTTCGAACGCACCGTTCAATGGAAGTTCCACCTATGTGCAGTATGATGGCTTCACCACCGTGATCACTGCCAGGTGCATGGTTACCTGCGGCCTCACCTACCACATCAAGATCGCGTTGGGCGATGCGAGCGACACGGTATGGGACAGTGCCGTGTTCCTGAAGGCCGGCAGCTTCACGAGCACCGGGCAGATCGTTCCCACATTGACCACGGGCGTCAGTGTGAACGACAGTACCATGTTCGAAGGGTGCGGCATCGTACCGTTCGATTTCCATCGACTGGGCGATACCACCAACGTGGATACCATCACGCTGACCATTAGCGGCACGGCCACGCCAGGCGTGGACTACTCCCCCGGATTGCCCAGCCAATTGATCTACCAGCCCGGAGATACGCTGATCACGATCCCGCTCTGGGTGCCGTTGGATGCCGACGGGCTCGAAACGATCCAGATCACCATCACCCAGAACATCATTTGCAGCGGACAGCAAGTTCAGAACGACTATCTGTTCTACATCGACCAGTTCCCAGCGCTCGATATTGTGACGAACGATATAGCCAGTGCCTGTGGCCAGCAGCAAGTGCTTGCGCCCATCGTCACCGGCGGCACCGGCCTGTACCATTTCCTATGGAACACCGGCGAAACAACACCCACGATCAATGTGGGCCCCGGTGTGACCACCACCTACTACTTCACCGTGAGCGATACATGCAGTGTGCTTCCGTGGAGCGACAGCATCC
>JANMKC010000379.1:0-5029 GCA_031371785.1 Flavobacteriales bacterium
GCTCACCCAATGGTTCACACCGCAGACACGCACCTTGTTCGCATCGGTGGGAGAAACCGCGAGCGAGAGATCATAGTAGTACTGGCCGCCATCATCCTGCCCGCCATCATCCCAGCCCATCAGGTTGAAGTTGGTGGCCGATGGCGCGCCGCCAGGACCAGCGCCGCAACATTGGAAGGTCCAACTCGCGCCACTGTCGATGCTCTTGTAGATGCCGTACAATCCGCTGCCGCCACTTGCAGCCCCGGTGCAGAGCGCATAGACGATCGCTGGGTTAGCGGCTGTAACGGCGATCTCCGTGCGTTTCTGTTCATCAGGCGCAACGGGCAGGGGCCAACCAGTGGTCATCTGCGTGAACGATGTGCCACCGTTGATGCTGCGCCAGAACTGCGTGACGATTCCCGTTTGCTTCACCGCGTACACCGTGTTCGGATCGCCGGGCTTGAACTCGAGTTCCTGCCAAGTGCCCGTCATCACTTGCGTGAAGGAGGTGCCACCATTGTCGCTGCGGTACAGGCCTTCTTCACTGCATACGAAGAGGCGTTGGTTGTTGCCGAGCTGGAGAACAAGATCGCGGATCCTATCATGTGTGACCGAGTTGAATGTCGCATCGCCGATGATGTTGTTCGTCGTTCCCCCATCGATGCTCTTCCACAATTTTCCGTTCGCGCCGAAGTAGACGATGTTCGCATTGGACGGATCGATCTCCACGCTGAGGATCTCGTCGATGATCATTCCCTTGGTCATGTTCGTCCAAGTGGAAGCCTTGTCGGTGGTTTTCCAAAGTCCTGCGTTCGCGGTGCCTGCGTACAGTGTGTTCGCATCGCTTGCCGCTTCTTCGATGGTGTACACATGCGCCGCGCCGGGCGCGTAACTGCGATCCACCGCGCTATGGTCCCAATCGAACGGACCGATGCACTGCCATGTGCCGCCGCTGCGGTCCTCCTGTGTTTGCGATGAGGCGTGCAGATAGTCCTGCAGGTTCTGCTCATAAGCCGCACGTTGGGTCGGATCCTTCGGCAACAGTGCGTGGCCGAGTTCGCGGAACCAGCGTTTGTAGTACTGCGTGTCCGCGCTCTTCACGAAGGGATGCGTGGCGTAGTAGGCAATGTACGCCGCACGCACCGCACCTGGATCCGGGTTCGCGCTGTACAACAACTGGATCCATTCGGGCTTTTCGCCCAGGCGTTCGGTGTAGCGCTGTTCGGTTTGCGCTGTGGAAAAGAACGTGATCAGGAAGAAGGGAGCGAGCAGCAGTGATCGGGTCATGGTCAGCGCAATGGGACGGGAAGTTGCGACTTTGCCACCGGCCGTACCTCCCACGATCGCCCAACCTTTGGATCCTGAAGAGGAAAGAGAACGGCTGAACGTTGAAGAAAAGAACCGGGGATGTGATGTGCTCGTTTCCGCGATCCCCGATCCATCACCCCTTGTCCACCACCCTCGGCACCTTGAAGTAGTCGCTGTCCTTCACCGGCGAGTTCATCAGCACATCGTGCTTCGAGAGCCCCGGCATGGCGACATCCTCGCGCAGCACATCCTGCTCTTCGCTCATGTGGATCAAAGGTTCCACGCCTTTCGTGTCGATCTCGTTCAGCTTCTCCACAAAGTCGATCACACGCTGCATGTCGCCGAGCAACTGGGTGCGCGTAGCGGGATCGCTCACATCGAGGCGTGCGAGTTCAGCGATCTTGTCCAGGGTGGCGTTGTCGATCTTCATGGGGCGGAACGCAGAGGCGCTGAGGGCGCAAAGGAACGCGGAGTTGTGGAATGGATCCCCGGATGACGTCAGATCACGAGGTGCGGCCCGTTCGGTCCGGGAGCGTACTTCTTCAGCGGTGTTTCAATGGCATCGAACACGCGGTGCCGCAAGTTATCGAGGTCCGCGTCGGTCATCCCTTTCGTGTCGATGAACGGATGCACAACGGTACACGCGAAGCCCGGATGCCCTCGGCTCAGGAATTCCGCGGGATCGCCGAAAAGTTTCCAATGGTCGAGAAAAGTGATAGGCACAATGGGCACCTGCTTCTCGATCGCCAACTTGAACGCCCCGTCCTTGAAGAGTTTCATGCGCGGCGCGGTGTACGGGATGGTGCCTTCGGGGAACATCGAAACGCAAATGCCCTTGTCGATCGTGCGCGCGGCTTTGATCAATGCCTTCGCCGCTTCCGTCCGGCTGCCCCGGTTCACCGCGATGTTCATCCGTTTGAAGAACATGCCGACCATCGGCCATTTCAGCAGCTCGTACTTCCCCATGAAGAGGAAGAGGTCCGGCACCGAGTTGTACATGTGTACGATGTCGAGGTAGCTGCTGTGGTTCGCGCAAATGATGTATGGCGGCTTCGGCAAGGGCGCATTGCTCAGGACCCGTTGCGGCACCAGCAGGAAAATGTTCAGGAACACACCCCACCCGCGCATCACCTTGAACGCCGCCGGGTAGCCGCTCTCTTTCCGCAGCAACAACTGGAACGGGATGTACAGCACCGCCAGCGAGGAGAAGAAGACAAGACCGAAGTAGAGCTTGTACAGGAAACGAGGAACGCAGAAGAGCCACTTCGTGACCTGCGAGCGCATGTGTTCCCCTTCCGAAACCAATGGTCGATCGTGGTGCTCGTGCGGGTGCGCGGCGGACATGCGGACTGAAAAGGGAGCGCGAATGTAAACCCGGCCATTGGCCGCTGACCACCGATCCTATCTTCGGCCACTTCCAAAAAAATGGCCCGCATCCTCACCGGCATACAGAGCACCGGCGTGCAGCACCTTGGCAATGTGCTCGGCGCGATCCAGCCCGCCATCGCTATGAGCAAGGCACCCGGCAACGATGCCTTCCTCTTCATCGCCGATCTGCATTCCTTCACCACGCAGCGCGATCCGAAGGTGCTGCGCGACAACACGTATGCGGCGGCGGCGGCATGGCTCGCCTGCGGATTGGACGTTCACACCGTCACCTTCTACCGCCAGAGCGATGTGCCGGAGGTGACCGAACTCACCTGGTATCTCGGCTGCCTTGCGCCTTACCCGATGCTCGCCAATGCGCATTCGTTCAAGGACAAGAGCGATCGCCTGAGCGAAGTGAACGCGGGCATCTTCTACTATCCCGTGCTGATGACGGCGGACATCATCCTGTACGATGCGCACGTTGTTCCCATCGGCAAGGACCAGAAACAACACCTGGAGATCGCGCGCGACATCGCCGAAAGTTTCAATCGCCAGTACGGCGAAACATTCGTAGTGCCCGAGGGACGCATGGATCCGGAGGTGATGATCGTGCCCGGCACCGATGGTCAGAAAATGAGCAAGAGCTACGGCAACGTGATCAATGTCTTCGCCGATGAGAAGGAGCTGAAGAAGCAGGTGATGGGCATCGTTACCGACAGCACACCGCTCGAAGCACCGAAGGATCCGGAAAAGGATAATGTGTTCCAGCTTTTCCGGTTGGTCGCACTGGCCGATCAAGTGGAAGCGATGCGCCAGAACTACCTGCGCGGCAACTACGGATATGGGCACGCGAAAAAAGAATTGCTCGCCGTGCTCACCGATCGCTATGCGAACGAACGCTCGATGTTCCATGAATTGATGAACGACACCGCCGAACTCGACAAGCAATTGCGGATCGGGGCGGAGAAGGCCCGCATTGTGGCAAGCGCCACGCTGAAGCGGGTGAGGGAGCGCTGCGGGTATCTCCCGCGCTGAGCCATTACATTTGGATCATGCCCGCCAAGATCCCATCCCTCTCCAAAAAAGCCGTGATGCGAACCCTGCGCGAAATGCCGGAACGCTTCGCCGCTGAAGACCTTATTGAACGGATCGTCCTTCTGCAAAAGATGGAAGAAGGTATGGCCGATGTGAAGGCCGGGCGCGTTTTCACCATGGATGAAATGCGCGCGCACATCCAAGCGAAATGGTCGAAGTAACTTGGTCCAGAAGGGCACGGACCGACCTTGACGGGATCAGCGCGTATGTGGCGCAAGGAAGTCCGTTCTATGCTGAACGTTTGGAAACCGACATCTTCCAGCGGTCCTTGGTCCTCGAACAACATCCTCGCCTGGGTCATCCCGTTCCAGAAGTGAAGGATCCTTCGGTCCGAGAGATCCATCTCGGCGACTATCGGATCATCTATTGGCTCGTTGCCGATGACCGCATCTCGATCATTGCCGTGATACACTCGCAGCGCATCCTGCGAAGAAGTTTGATCCGAGGTCGGCGTTCAACGCCGTGATGATAGGTGAGCTCGAACACGTCGAGCCGCACGTCGTCCATAGCTGAGCAGTAAACGCCGATGCTGATCAGAATTTCGCGCACGGCACCACCCTGCGCTTGGCCATGCTCTTCTTCTTGTAGCTGTTCGCCAACTCGTACACCATGGTGATCTCGTGCGCACCGCCACTGTTGGTCGCCAGGCGGCTGATGGTGATGTCGTAGCTGTAGCCGAAACGCCAGTCCATCACTTTGCACCCGACCACTACGGCGATGGCGTCGTTGTTCTGGTAGCCGGGCTGGTAAGCCTTCAGCAAAGGAATACCACGGTACCAGAGGCCAGCGGAGATCGGGTTCCGCTCGAAATAGCCGCCGATATCCAGCTGGTCATACTTGCCCTGAGCGCGATAGTTGAACGCAGCGATGATGCTCGTTCTATGTTTCGTGATCACCGGGGTGCGTACGACAAAACGACGACCGCCATGCACACCGATCTTCATCGGCACGGGTGCCTCGCCGAACAGCAACGATTGGTTCGGTTCGTTGATATGTTGCGCGGCAAAGCCCAACCATGTCTTCGGCGTGAAGTAGAGCAGCCCGAACCCGATATCGGTGTACTTCGCATTGCGACCAGTGAAGTTCTCGTACGTTCCCACATCGCCACCGCGCGCGAGCTGGTCGCCGAAGAGCAGGCGCGAATAATCCACCGCGTGGTCCACGAAGGCGAACTGCAACGCAGGACGGAGAAAGACCTTTCGCTTGAGCTGGATCTCGTACGCGTACTGCACGCCGATGCTCGTATAGCGCAGCGCGCCACTGCCCGCGCGGTCAT
>JANMKC010000380.1:0-1752 GCA_031371785.1 Flavobacteriales bacterium
GCTCACCCAATGGTTCACACCGCAGACACGCACCTTGTTCGCATCGGTGGGAGAAACCGCGAGCGAGAGATCATAGTAGTACTGGCCGCCATCATCCTGCCCGCCATCATCCCAGCCCATCAGGTTGAAGTTGGTGGCCGACGGCACGCCGCCAGGACCGGTGCCACAACATTGGAAGGTCCATGTCGCACCACTGTCAACACTCTTGTAGATGCCGTACAAACCGCTGCCACCGCTGGCCGCGCCGGTGCATAGCGCATAGACGATCGCGGGGTTCGCGGCAGTAACCGCGATCTCCGTGCGCTTCTGTTCATCGGGCGATACGGGCACCGGCCAACCCGTCGTCATCTGCGTGAAAGACGTTCCACCGTTCGTGCTGCGCCAGAACTGCGTGACAATGCCCGTTTGCTTCACCGCGTAAACCGTGTTCGCATCGCCGGGTTTGAATTCGAGCTCCTGCCAGGTACCCGTCATCACTTGGGTGAACGACGTGCCGCCATTATCACTGCGGTACAATCCTTCCTCACTGCACACGAAGACGCGTTGGTTGTTACCGGGCTGAAGAACAAGATCGCGGATCTCGTCGTGCGTCACCGAGTTGAAGGTCGCGTCGCCGATGATGTTGTTCGTTGTTCCACCATCGATGCTCTTCCACAATTTCCCGTTCGCGCCGAAGTAGACGATGTTCGCATTGGACGGATCGATCTCCACGCTGAGGATCTCGTCGATGATCATACCCTTGGTCATGTTCGTCCAGGTCGCGGCCTTGTCGGTGGTCTTCCAAAGTCCTGCGTTCGCGGTGCCCGCATAGAGCGTGTTCGCGTCGCTGGCTGCTTCTTCGATCGTGTACACATGCGCGGCACCGGGCGCGTAACTGCGATCCACCGCATTGTGGTCCCAATCGAACGGGCCGATGCACTGCCAAGTGCCGCCGCTGCGCTCCTCCTGTGTTTGCGATGAGGCGTGCAGATAGTCCTGCAGGTTCTGCTCATAGCCTACGCGTTGGATCGGATCGCGCGGGATCAGCGCATGCCCCAGTTCGCGGAACCAGCGCTTGTAGTACTGCGTGTCGGCGCTTTTCACGAAACGATGCGTGGCGTAGTATGCGTTGTATGCCGCGCGTACGGCTCCGGGATCAGGGTTCGCGCTGTACAGCAACTGGACCCACTGCGGCTTTTCACCCAAGCGCTCCGTATACCGTTTTTCGGTCTGCGCGGTGGAAACGAACGCGATGAAAAGGAAAGGAACGAGCAGCAGTGATCTGGTCATGGTCAGCGCAATGGGACGGAAAGTTGCGACTTCGCCATCAACGGCACCGTCCGTGATCGCCCAACCTTTGGATCCTGAGGAGGAAACAGGATCGCTGAACGTTGAAGGAAGAACCGGGGATGTGCAGTGCCCGCTTCCGGTTCCATCACCCCTTGTCCACCACCTTCGGCACCTTGAAGTAGTCGCTGTCCTTCACGGGCGAGTTCATCAGCACGTCGTGTTTGGAGAGTCCCGGCATGGCGACATCCTCGCGCAGCACATCCTGCTCCTCGCTCATGTGGATCAAGGGCTCCACGCCTTTCGTGTCGATCTCGTTGAGCTTCTCCACGAAGTCGATCACACGCTGCATGTCGCCGAGCATCTGTGTGCGCGTGGCGGGATCGCCCACATCAAGACGTGCGAGTTCAGCGATCTTGTCCAGGGTGGCGTTGTCGATCTTCATGGGGCGGAACGCAGAGGCGATGAGGGCACAAAGGAACGCGG
>JANMKC010000216.1:0-1540 GCA_031371785.1 Flavobacteriales bacterium
CTGCTCCACCGGTGAAGTGCGGTTGAACGGACTTGCGACATCGGTCGAGGCGCAACTGCTCATCACCGCCAGCGATGGACGCGCGGTGCTCGATCGCGCGATCGCCACGGGCGGAGATGGAAACACTTCGGTGGATGTGCATGAGCTTTCCGCTGGAATGTATCCCATGGAAGTGCGCATGAAGGATGGCACAGTGTTGCGCGAGCGGTTGGTCGTGGTGCGATAAGGCACACGACCACAATAGCACTGGCAGGCATTCATCCGCGTTGATCCGGGGCCAACCGGATCGATCCGCGTTCCTCCTTCATTCCGCGCCAACGGCACCGTCCATCCGTTCCCTATGCGTGAGCAATTGAAGCACCCCGATATTTGCGCTCCTTCCACGCATGTCCGACATCATACGCCTGCTGCCCGACCATGTGGCCAACCAGATCGCTGCGGGCGAAGTGGTGCAACGCCCCGCGAGCGTGGTGAAGGAACTGCTGGAGAACAGCGTGGACTCCGGTGCCACGAACATCGTGCTTGTGGTGAAGGACGCCGGTCGCACATTGGTGCAGGTGACCGATGATGGCGCGGGCATGAGCCCCACCGATGCGCGGCTCAGCTTCGAGCGGCATGCCACCAGCAAGATCCGCACGGCGGACGATCTGGCGGCGGTGCGCACCAAGGGCTTCCGTGGTGAAGCATTGGCGAGCATCGCGGCCATCGCACAAGTGGAACTGAAGACACGGCTTCATGGGGAGGACCTCGGCACGCGCGTGCTGATAGAAGGCAGTCGTGTGAAAACACAGGAGGCGATCGCGTGCCCTGCCGGAACAACGCTCAGTGTGCGCAGCCTCTTCTTCAATGTGCCCGCGCGTCGGCAGTTCCTCAAGAGCGACCAGGTGGAACTGAAGCATGTGATCGATGAGTTCCAGCGCGTGGCCCTCGCGCATCCGGGCATCGCCTTCCAGTTGATCCACAACGAGCAGGAGGTCCATCACTTGCCCATCGGCAACGAGCGCCAGCGCATCGTGCATGTCTTCGGCCGCAAGTACGATGAACGCCTTGTACCCGTTGAAGAGGGCACGGACTTCGTGCAAGTGCAAGGCTTCGTGAGCAAACCGGAATTCGCCAAGCGCTCACGCGGGGAGCAGTACTTCTTCGTGAACAACCGATTCATCCGCAGCAACTACCTGGAGCATGCTGTCCGCAAGGCATACGATGAGCTGGTGGCGCGCGACAACTATCCGAGCTGGTTCATCCACATCACCATCGACCCGGCGTGGATCGACATCAACATACACCCGACGAAAACGGAGATCAAGTTCCGCGACGACCGCACGGTGTATGCCATCGTGCATGCGGCGGTGCGGCGCGCGCTGGGTCGGCACAACATCACACCGAGCCTGGACTTCGAACCCGAACCCGCGATGCTCGCCGCCTTCGCGGGCATGCCGAACGTGAACCCGGTGGCACCCATCACCCCTGCCCCGCGCGATGATTGGCGGCCTTATGATATCGGCCGGCCCGCTTCACCGGCAGGCTGGCAGCAGCTCTT
>JANMKC010000391.1:0-2316 GCA_031371785.1 Flavobacteriales bacterium
GTGGTGTGGATCCCCAACGGCGTCGACTTCGCCGCGATGGAGGCCGCTTCGCAAGGGCCCGTGGATCGCTCGCGACTGGATGCCCTGGGCATCGGCGTGAACGATGCGGTTTTCGCTTATGCTGGCATCATCGGCCACGCACAGGGATTGGAAGTGATCCTCAAAGCCGCGCAACGGCTCACGCATCGCCGCGACATCCATTTCCTGCTGATCGGCGATGGGCCCGAACGCGAGGATCTGCGTGCCCGTGCCGTAACGATGGGCGACATCAATGCGCACTTCATCGACAAGATGCCGCGCGCCGGATTGATCGGCCTTCTGCGTTCCGTGAGCGCCGTGGTGGTGCCGCTGCGGAGGAACGACCTCTTCAAGGGTGCGGTGCCGAGCAAGATCTTCGAGGCGTTGGCGCTGGAAAAGCCATTGCTCCTCGGTGTGGAAGGCGAAGCGAAGGAACTTTTCATCGACGACGGTCGGGCCGGGCTGGCGTTCGTGCCAGAGGATGATGCGGATCTCGCGGCACAGGCGATACGCTACGCGGATGACCGTGCGTTGATGCGCACGCATGGCGCGAACGGGCGGCGTTACGCGCAGGAGCGGTTCGACCGCGTGCGCATCAACGAACGCTTGTGGGAGGAATTGCAGGACATCGGCCGGGGAACATGAACGCGCCGCAGGAGATCCGTTGGAACGTTCGCGCTGCGGTTGAGCGGTTGCTGGCTGCGCATGGCCGCTTGGCAGGATCGCTGCTGCTGCTCTCGGTCCTCTTTTTCCCGCTCGCGCCCAACCTCGTCCCTGTTCCGGTCGTGCTGGCGTTCATCATCATCGGCATCAGGCATCGCGCCTTGAAGGCCAAGCGGTGGATCGATCCGCTCATGGTCCTGCCGATATTCTATCTGCTTCACGTGGTCGGCATGCTCTGGACCAGGAACACCGATTTCGGTCTCTTCGATCTGGGCATCAAAGCACCGCTACTCATCCTGCCCGCCTTCGCGCTGATGATGAAGGATGGTGGGCGCATGGGCCGCGACGTTCTCTTTTTCACTTTCAGCATCGCGTGTGTACTGGCGGTGCTGGTCTGTGTGGTCGCTGCCGCATATCGGATCATCCATGGCAGCGGACTTTCGCCGGAGCAGGAGGTGTTCAGTTCGCGCTGGTCACTGATCCTCCATCCGAGCTACTTCGCCATGTACCTTACACTGTGCGTCGCGGCTTGGTGCGTGTTGCCCATCGGAAAGGCGATGCCCGCTTGGGCGGATCGTTCTGTTCTCGCCGTGCTGTGTATCGGCGTGGTCCTTTGCGGAAGCAAGATCGGCTGGATGATCCTCATCGCATTGCTCGCCGCATTGCTCGTCATGCGCTGGCGCGATCGGCACACACGTACTTCGATCGTTGGAATGCTTGGTGTTCTCGTGATCGGCATTGCCGCGCTGGTGGCTGGGTCCAGCTATGCCCGCGATCGTGTGAAGGAGGTCTTCCGCGCGGCGACGGAGCATGAGCACCATGCCGATGCCGGGACAAGCAGCGAAGTGCGGTGGCTTACTTGGGGCACCGCATGGCGACTTTTCAAGGAGCATCCCTTCGCGGGCACCGGCACGGGCGACATCAAGGATGAACTGGTGCGATCATATACCGAGCATGGATACACCACTGCCGCGGAACACCGCCTCAATGCGCACGATCAGTTCCTGCAATCCGCTGCTTGCTTAGGCTTGCCGGGGCTTCTGCTGTTGATCGCGTTCTTTCTCGCCCCCTTCTTTTCGCGCCGCTTTCGCGATCCGTTGATGCTGGCCTTCCTCGCCATTTCATTGGTGGATTGGACCGTGGAAAGCATGCTTGAAGTGCAGGCTGGCGTGATGTTCTTCGCGTTCTTCGCTTGCGTTGTCCTGTGGAACGACAACACCGCCGATCACGCATGAAGCGAGACATCACCATCGCCTACATCACGGTGGACGATCCGGAGGATCGGCGATCATGGTCCGGCATCCACTACTTCCTCTTGCGCGCGCTGCGCTCCGCCGGATACCGCGTGCTGATCCTGGGCCCATTGCGTCCACAACCGGTGCTGTTCTTCTGCAAAGCGTTCAACTTTCTCGCCACGCGGCTCCTTGGGAAACGGTTCCATTACCGCGATTCGTTCATCTTGTCTCGCGCGTATTCACGCATCCTGCAGAAGAGGCTGGCGAGCGAGCACATCGACCTGATCATCGCGCCAGCCGGGCTTGCCGCCATCGCGTTGCTGAAAACCGATGTGCCGATCATCCACTTCAACGATCGTTGCATCGCCGGTGCGCTGGACTACCATGCGGTCCTCTCCGG
>JANMKC010000406.1:0-8294 GCA_031371785.1 Flavobacteriales bacterium
ACAACGGTCGGCGCGGAGAACAGGCCCAGACCATCGGTATTGGTGCAGAATGCCAGTTCACCGGAAGGGGTAACAAAGAAGAGATCCCGATCCCCGTCCCCGTCAAGATCCGCGCAATGCAATTCGTTCGCGCTCATGTTCGCTGCGAGAAGCATCGGTGGCGCAAAGGACAACGCGCCTTGGTTCAGGTAGAGATAGATACCGTTGTTCTCCTCACGGCTTCCGATCACATCGGGCAGGCCATCGTTGTTCACATCAGCGGCGCATGCGACGGTCTCTTCGGTGCCGAGATAGATCGGTTGATCGAAGGTGCCCTGCCCATCGGAGTTGGGATAGACACCCAGTCCTTGTCGCGAAGCGATGATCAGATCGAGGCTGCCGTTGCCGTCCACATCGGCAAGGTCCACACTGCGCGGGCCATCACAGAAGAATTGATGCTGCGGCCCGAATTGGGCGAAAGACGTTGTGGACAGAAGGCAGCTGGCCACTGAGAACGTCACTGAGGAGAGCATCGAACGCATGGGATCCAAAAGTTTGGACCGCGTCTACGGCGCATTCGACCGATGAGTTTCGCTTTCTCGCCGACGGGAGGGAAGAATGAGCCGATGGAAGTTCCACGGACGAACAGCAGGGCCTTCCGAAAATCCTCAGAAGCTGTTTGCAATAGCTCGTGAACGGCGTGGTCCAAATTCAAACGCAGCCCCGATGTACATCGGGGCGCGAAGGACCCAGAGGTCCGCCGAATGGCGGACGAATCGTGACAAGAGCTTTTGAGAACGCAGAGTTCCGACGCGTCGGGATCCTGTGCGCGCCCGATCTTCTTTTTCAACCCTGCCTCTGCGCTCCTCTGCTTCTTTGCGCCCCGATGTACATCGGGGCTGCGTTGGAAGGGACACAGGTCCTCAGAGATGGCTGTAGTTGGGCGCCTCCCGCGTGATGAACACATCATGGGGGTGGCTTTCTTTCACACCTGCGCTCGTGATCCGGATGAAACGCGCCTGTTGCAAGGCATCGATGTCCTTCGCGCCACAATAGCCCATACCCGCGCGCAATCCGCCAACGAGCTGGTGGGTGACCTCCTGCAACTTTCCTTTGAACGGCACACGACCGCTGATCCCTTCGGGCACCAGTTTCTTGATGTCGTCCTCCATATCCTGGAAGTAGCGGTCCTTGCTTCCATGTTGCATGGCTTCGATGCTGCCCATGCCGCGGTATGTTTTGAAACGGCGGCCTTCATAGATGATGGTTTCACCGGGGCTTTCCTCCACACCAGCGAACATGCTGCCGATCATCACGGTGTTGGCACCACCTGCCAAGGCCTTCACCATGTCGCCCGTGTAACGGATGCCACCATCGGCGATCACGGGAACGCCGGTGCCTTCGATCGCACGCGCGCAATCGTACACGGCGGTAAGTTGCGGCACACCCACACCCGCGATCACGCGGGTAGTGCAGATGCTTCCGGGTCCGATGCCCACTTTCACGGCGTCCGCACCCGCTTCCACCAAAGCGATGGCCGCTTCAGCCGTGGCGATGTTCCCCACCACCACGTCGATCTCTGGAAAGACGCCCTTCACCTCGCGGAGCATGTCCATCACCCCGCGTGTGTGGCCATGGGCGGTATCGATCACGATGGCGTCCACGCCCGCATCCACCAATGCCGACGCACGGTCCATGCTGTCAGCGGTTACTCCGATGGCAGCGGCTACGCGCAGGCGTCCGCGTTTGTCCTTGCAGGCGTTCGGGCGCTGTTTCAATTTGAGGATGTCCTTGTAGGTGATCAGGCCCACGAGTTTGCCGGCCGCATCCACCACGGGCAGCTTTTCGATCTTGTGGTCCTGCAGGATGTCCTCGGCCTGCGCCATGTTCGTGTCGGGCTTGGCGGTGATGATGTTGCGGGTGGTCATCACTTCAGCGATAGGCCGCGCCATCTTCTTCTCGAAGCGCAGGTCACGATTGGTAACGATACCCACAAGCTTGTTCTCCGTATTGATCACCGGAATGCCACCGATCATGTTCTTGGCCATCAACTTGAGGACATCACCGACCAACGCATCCTCCAACACGGTTACCGGATCCTGGATCATACCGCTTTCACTGCGCTTCACGCCACGCACTTCGTTCGCTTGGTCGGCGATGGGCTGGTTCTTGTGGATCACACCGATGCCGCCCTGTTGTGCGATAGCTATGGCGAGTTCCACGCCGGTCACCGTGTCCATCGCGGCGGACACCACGGGAATGTTCAGTGTGATGTTGCGGCTGAAGCGCGTACGGATGTCCACGTTCCGCGGAAGCACCTCGGAATACGCGGGCACGAGCAGCACGTCGTCGTACGTGAGGCCTTCAATAGCGAAGCGGTCAGTTGAAGCGTGCCCGTTGGCCTGCTCGGAGGCGGCGTTCTTGCGGGCGGGTAGAGCAGTGGATCGTTCCATGCACAAAAGTAGGGTTAGGGAGGAAAAGTGCCGGAGCTGCGTTCAGGATCCGCAGCAGCCGGTCGTGCGCAGACCTCAATTCGGACAACAGAGAAAGGTGACCGTACCCCGCTCCTCGAATTTCTTTCCCGCCCCGTTATGGAACGCGCAGTAGTACGCGTACACGCCCTGCGGCACATAGAAGTCGTTGAGTTTGCCGTCCCAGGTCATGTCGGGATCGGTGGTGCTCCAGATCTCCTGGCCCCAGCGGTTGTAGATGATCAATTCGTAGCCCTTCACGTCCACGAAGGCGAGTACAGGCTTGAAGGAATCGTTCGCTCCGCCAGCGATGAAGGCATTTGGGATCCATACGGCTTCCTGCTGGATGGCACAGACCTCGTTGCTCATGCTCACTGAATTGATACCACTGGGGTTTCCGCTCTCATTGGCCTCCACGAAATAGCAGAAACGGCCATTGCTGGCGATGTAGGAATTCACATCATCATCGAGTTCCCACATATCCGGCGGGTTGAACGCGATGGGCATGAAGGCACCGTCGCCGATGCTGCGGTACACGGTGTATCCAACCACCGGCCCGGCCCACTGCACATAGCCGTTCCATCGCAATCGGTTGATGCCATCGATGCCTGGTTCGACCAAAAGAAGGATGGACGTACCCGTGTTGCTTGTATCCGCTACGATGCCACAGCTGTCTTCCACGATGATGCGATAGGTGTAGCTGCGCTCCGCAGTGATCACGTCGAGATCGTCGAAGGTGATCGTCGGGCTCACCCCACCGGGCGCGGTGGTGATCTCTTCCCAAGGCTGTCCATTGAAGGTGCGTTCGAGGCGATAGCGGTACGCTTTCGCGGAAAGATCCACGCTGTCGACCACAAGCACATGGTCCGGCTCCACAACTGTGGCGTTGCGCAGATAGTTCCACTGCGGAACCGACGGGTAGTTGGTGGTGCGGCAAACCTTGTTGCTCAACGACACCAGTAGCGGCGTACTTCCGACCGCCCTCACCACATAGCAGTAGGATTTGAACGGCAGCACACCCTCGTGCGAGAACGAATGAACGGTTGATGGAAATGTGCCCAGCAATAGCGGCGGACCATTGTCCACGCTGACGAACAGCTCGTAATTGGTGACAGGCCAGCCAACATAAGGTGTCCAGATAACGGTAACGTCCGCAGCGCATCGATCATAGACGGTCCGCACATACACTGTGCTGTGCGCGGAGAGGGTCGCACTGGTATTGGGCGCAGCGGGGTTGCCGTGGTAGCAGGTATCGAAGGCGGCGATGGTGTAGGATTCCACATCGAGTCCCGCATCACTGCCGGACCATACATAGCTGGTGTTGCTCTGGCCATACACCGTGTCCACGATCACGTTGTTCCCGTTCAGCACCAGCACGATGATGTAACCGTTGGTGTCATCCTGCGGGCTCGGATCCCAATCGATCACGGTCTGGTTCGTGGAGGTGTCGACGGAAAGCGTGACCATGACCGGCGGCGAAGGCGAAGTGACATCCGAGAAAACGTCTCCTGCCAAGTTGCTATAGCTGGTACAGCCGAGTTGGTTCTGCAAGGCGATCCGATACGTGAGCGAGTCCTGGCAGATGGAGATCAGTTGCTCGTAGTGGTGGGCGGTGACAGCCAGAAGATCCACTTGCGACCAAGTGCCGATAGGATGTTCCAACTGCACCGCGAGCTGGGCGTTGGCCGTGGCGATGGGCGGCACATGCTGGGCGGTCCAATCCAGAACGGCGCTTCCCAACGGTGTGCTTTGGGACACGGACAGGAAGATGGTGGAGAGCGTGTCGCTTGCGAGCGATGTGTCCAGTGATGTGGAGATGGTCTTCAGGAAGTAGAACTGTGGACCCACGTTCGCACCAGCGCCCACATGCGAGTAGCTATTGGTGCCGTAAGTGAATTGTTGGGTAAGGAGATTGTAAGGGCCGCCGATCGCTGGACTTGTGAAGAGCACATAACTCTGGAACTCATTGTTCGGGTCGGGTGGAACGACCCACGTTACATCCACATCCCCGGCCGGGTTGATAACCGAGGCGCATCGCAACGACGGCGGGTCCAACGAGGCCGCGCAGGCGAGGCCGCCATACAGGACGATCGATCCCAGAACGAGGCTTCTCACGTGGAAAGGTGTCCGGTGCTTGAACATGTCCGGATGGAAGACGCGCGCGCAGGGGTGAATGTTGCCGATAACATGGGCCGCGAAGGTCAGAACGGATCCTGATGGTTGAACGATGCCCTGGCCAGTTCATATTCTTCCATCACGCGCTGCACGATGACAGCGGCTGGCTGGATGTCATCGATGGCCCCGCTCACCTGCCCGATCTCCAGTTCACCCGCGAGCAGATCACCCTCGAACATGCCACGTTTGGCGCGCGCCCGGCCGAGCAGTTCCTTCAATTCATCCACCGATGCGCACCGCGCATAAGCAGCCTGCAACTCGGTGAAGAACGCGTTGCGCATCATGCGCACCGGTGCCAGTTCTTTCAGTGTTAGCATGGTATCGCCTTCCTTGCTCTCCACCACATGCTGTTTGAAGATGGGATGCGCACTGCTCTCCTCGCTGCACACGAAACGACTGCCCATCTGCACGCCATCGGCACCCAAGGCCATGGCGGCCAGCATGGCGCGTCCATCGGCAATGCCTCCAGCCGCGATCACCGGCACGTCCACGGCATCGCGCACCATGGGCACGAGCACCAACGTAGTGGTTTCCTCACGCCCGTTATGGCCACCGGCTTCGAACCCTTCGGCCACCACAGCATCAGCCCCTGCATCAACAGCCTTACGCGCGAATTTCACGCTGGCCGTAACATGCACGACCCTAATGCCCCGTTCTTTCAGATGACCCGTCCATGTTGCTGGGTTGCCTGCGCTGGTGAACACGGTACGCACCCCTTCCTCGACGATGATCCGGATATGCTCTTCCACGTTGGGGTAGAGCAACGGAACGTTCACTGCGAAGGGCTTTTCGGTCGCCGCTTTGCACTTGCGCACATGTTCGCGCAGCACATCCGGATACATGCTCCCGCTTCCGATGATGCCCAAACCGCCCGCATTGCTCACCGCCGAGGCGAGGCGCCACCCCGAACACCAGATCATGCCCGCCTGCATAAGCGGATAACGGATACCAAGAAGCGCGGTAAGGCGGTTGTGCATGGCGGTCGGGCGGCGAAAGTAGGATCTCCACCATCGCTTGTCGGATCGTTGATATCCCAGTGGACCGGTAGGCTTTGCGGCGGGGGGAACTTTCGTAGGTTTGCCCGATAGTTCCAACCCGTACGCTTACCCTCATGAACGCTCGGATACGCAACAATGCGCTGGTGCTCCTTTTCATGGCATCCATGGCGGGTACCACCAAGGCCCAATACGCATGGGACTTCGGCATACACCTGGGTGGTGCCAACTACTTGGGCGAGATGGGCGGTAAGGAACTGCCCCGTCGCGATTTCATCTGGGACATGAAGTTGAGCCAGACGCGCTGGTGCGTAGGTGCCTTCGCCCGCAGGAAGATCAATCGGCTCATCTCGATCAATTCGGGTATCCTCTACTTCCGCATCCAAGGGGCTGATGACCTGAGCACCAACCCCGCGCGTGTTGGCCGCAACCTCAACTTCCGCAACGACATGCTGGAGTGGTACCTGCGTCCGGAGTTCACCATCTTCGCTGACAACGACTTGGGAGGCCGCGGGCGCTACCACACGGACTTCCGCCTGTTCGGCTATGTCGGCGTCGCCCTGTACTACAGCAACCCGAAGAGCCAGATCAATCACCAAGGTGATTTCTTCTCCCTGCACGACTACACTACCGAACTGGTGAACTACTCCCACTTCGGCCTGGCTATTCCAGTAGGCATCGGTATGCACTTCACGATACACCGTCGCCATCGCATTGGCTGGGACTTCGGCTGGCGCACGACCTTCACCGACTACTTGGACGATGTGAGCACGGTGTACAAGAACTATCACCTGATGCCCGCTGGTGCCCAAGCGCTTTATGACATGAGCGATTTCGTTACGCACGGCACCCAGTTCGATACGGATCCCGCTGGTGGTCTCTACACGCAGGACGCGGACAATCCGGCACTTCCGGGCCAGGAGCAATATGGTTGGGAAGGTGACGATGATTCTCCGGGGCCGAGCAAGTTGACCGAGAACAAGCGCGGTGATCCCACGCACAACGACAGCTACCTGACCATGACCTTCACGTACAGCTATGTGCTGAAGGGGCAGTCCAACTTCTATCGCCAGCGGTACAGCTGGATGCGAGGCAAGAAGCGCATCGGCCGCAAGAGCCGCGCGAAGTTCTGACCTCATCCCAAACCCTTCTCTTCAGGAGAAGCGGCTTATGAAAAGGGGCTTCGGCCCCTTTTCTTTTGGATCATCGCCAAGCGGACATTCCCACCTCCGTGGAACGGTACCTTCGATCACGATGCCCGACGAGAAGATCATCCGCAAGAAGCACGCGCTCGCGATCCGCTGGTTCCACTGGGTGAATTTTCCGGTGCTGTTCACCATGATCTGGAGCGGAACCTTGATCTATTGGGCGAACGATGAATACAAGCTGCACCTCGGCAGCTGGGAGATCCTGAAATTCTACCCACCGGGATTCTACAAAGCGCTCGGCATCCCCTTCCGCTTGGCGGAAGGCATGGCTTGGCACTTCGCGTTCATGTGGTTGTTCTTCATCAATGGCTTCCTCTATGTGCTGTACACGGCGATCAGCGGGGAGTGGCGCGTTCTTCTTCCGAACAAGGGTTCATTCCGGGAAGCATGGCAGGTACTGCTTCATGATCTGCACCTGAGCGAAAAGCCCTTGCCGGAGAAGAAGTTCAATGGAGCGCAGCGGATCGCTTACACGAGCATCATCGTCATGGGCATCGGTTCGTTGATCACGGGTCTCGCGATCTACAAGCCCACGCAGCTGCATTGGATCACTTGGCTTTGCGGTGGCTATGAGACCGCGCGCCTCATCCATTTCGCGTTGACGGTCGGCTATTGCCTGTTCTTCCTCATCCACATCGCGCAAGTGGTGCGCGCGGGGTGGAACAATTTCCAAGCGATGGTGACCGGATGGGAATTGGTACGCGGAAAAGAGGAGCAGGAGCAGGAACAGGAACAGGAACAGGAACAGGAACAGGAGCAGGCGCAGGTGACCACGGACGACAAACCCGCAGCAGCATGAGCGAGCAGGAAAAAAAGGTCAGCCCTGCGGAATGGAACCGCCGGAAGTTCATGGCCTTCGGCGTGTTCGGTTTGTTCGGTGCGGCAGTGCTCGGCGTGCGCCAGTGGATCGTGAATGCCCCCAAAGAGGACGGCGTCTCCTCCCCATTGCGCGGTGCGCTGGATTTCGACGATCGGGTGAACCAGACCTACAAAAGTGATGCGCACCTGGTGAAGGAGTATCCGATCGCTGATGCGGTGAAGAAGGTACGCGTGAACGGTTACGACGGGTTGAAGTCATCGATCGACACCGCGGCATGGACACTTGAAGTCCACACGAACAGAGCGGGTGCGGACTCGGTGCTGCACATCACCATGGACGAGATCCGCGCACTGCCGAAGACCGATGTGGTCTTCGATTTCAAGTGCATCGAAGGGTGGAGCCAGGTGACGCATTGGGGCGGCGTGCGCTTCTGCGACTTCGCCAAGAAGTACCTCGTGGGCAGCAAGAGCGGCGCTGCACCAACGAACGACACGCCAGAGGATCTCTACAAGTACATGAGTTTGAAAACACCTGATGGCGGATACTACGTGGGCATCGACATGAAGAGCGCGCTGCACCCGCAGACGATCCTCGCCTACGAGATGAACGGCGCACCACTGCCGATGAACCAGGGCGCACCCCTGCG
>JANMKC010000447.1:0-10271 GCA_031371785.1 Flavobacteriales bacterium
ATCCACTCCTGTGTAGGGATCATCCAGCAACACCTTCAGCGGATCATGGAAGAGGATCGTTGAAGCGATCGCGTAAACGACCGTCCCCAACAGGACCCAAGGCAGGGCGCGCCATTGCTTGTGTACCAACGCAACCCCCACGACCAGCGGCGTGAGCACCACATGTTCAGGACGCGTGTAAGGCAGGAACGAAGCAAGGGCAAGAGCCGCGGTCCAACGCGCTTCCATCAGCCAGATGACGATGATCACCGACAGCAGACCGAACAGCGGTTCGGTGAGACCCGCCATCACGGTATGCGCATACTGCGGTGCGAACATCAGCGCTACCGGAACGAACCAACGCCATGTTCCGCTGGTGCGGCCTACGAAAGATCCGATCATCCAGATCGTACACGCCGCGCAGAGCGCAGTGAACAAGGCCATGCCCCACAGGCCGAGCTGCGCGAAGGGTGAGGCCAGCAAGGTGAAGACCGGTTTGCCCCAACCGCTGAGCAACGGCTCGGCATGCTTCCATACATAGCGTGCGAACTGGTAATGCGTTACGGCATCACCGCTATCGGGCAGGCCTTCGCTGATCGACCGGACCCAGACCGCCAGCGCGGCCAGCAGGAAGCCCAACACGATCGGGCCGTTGTCGCGTGCGCGTGCAAGCGTCGCGTCGCCCATGTATCACATCCCGTATTTCACGATGCACCAGATCGCCCGGAAGCCGTCCTTCCACCCGATCTTCTTTCCTTCGGCATACGTGCGGCCGTAATAGCTGATGCCGACCTCATAGATGCGGGTGCCCTTGACCCGAGCGAGTTTCGCGGTAACCTCCGGCTCGAAACCGAAACGCTTCTCCTGCAGCTTCAGGCCCTTCGCGATGTCGGAGCGGATCAGCTTGTAGCAGGTCTCCATGTCGGTAAGGTTCAAATTGTTGAACGCATTGGAGAGCCGCGTGAGGAAGGTGTTGCCGATGCTGTGCCAGAAGAAGAGGATGCGGTGCGGGTGATGGCCCATGAAGCGCGTGCCGAAGACCACGTCAGCGAAGCCTTCCACCACGGGTCGCAACAGGTCGTTGTACTGCCGCGGATCGTATTCCAGGTCGGCGTCCTGCACGATGAGGTATTCGCCCGTGGCCAGTTCGATGCCCCGATGGATCGCCGCACCCTTGCCCATGTTCTTGGGCTGTTCAAAGAGCCGCATGTTGATGCCGGGGTTCGCGGCGATGTAGGCATTGATCGCGGGCACCGTGCCGTCCTTCGAACCATCGTTCACAATGATCACTTCCTTGGTGATGCCGTGCTCGAGCTGCACGTCACGCACTTTGTCGAGGATCAGGTGGATCGTGCGCTCCTCGTTGTAAGCGGGGATGATGATCGAGAGCGTGCGGATGGGACTGGCCGTCATGTGTGGCGAAGATCGTTCTTCATCGGCTACTTCGGTCCCGATGTGCGGAAGCCCTGCAGATCGAAGATGTGGACATTGCCATACTGCCCGATCCGATGCGCGAGGTAGGGTTCCACGTTCGGTTCCTGCAACCATTTCTCATCCGTGAGCAGCAGGAATTTCGCACCGCGTTCAACAAGCCCTTGGATCGTTCCTTGGTCTTTGTAGGAGGGCATTCCGAATTGCGTCCAGCCGCGCTGGCCCATCAGCACAAGCGAACTGTTGATCGCCCCATCATCGAGGAAGATCACGCGGTCCTCCTTCTTGATGTCGATGCTGCGCAGGTAGGGTTCTATCGTGCCAAGGTCCTTCATGCCCCACCAACCCAAGGGGATCCAGAAGTTGAATTCGGCGTCGTGGTAAGTTGGCAAGAGGTCGTGCGGGTCCATGGTTCCGCTCTCATCGTAACGCATCCGCATGTTGTTGGCCGCATAAGCGGTGTTGTAGAGCAACAGGGCCACCATGGCCCACCGGCTCCAGCGAGCGCGCAACAGGTCCGCGTGGTCCCGATCGAGCCACCAGAAGAAGGAGACGAGAACCACCACAAGCAGGATCATCGGGTTGATGAAGTAGTAGTCGTGGCCATCGAGCGCATGGAACCAGCAGAGCACGTAAGCTACCGAACCGAGAAGGAGGACCCCGTTCAACACCACGAGTTGCGCCGATAGCCGCCGGATGTTCACCGCCAACGCCACCAATGCCACACCCAGCAGGATCCATACGCTGGTATCGAAGACCTGGAAGACGATGATGTCACGGGCCACTTGCCATGCGTGAACGATCTCCTCGTGCGGCCCCTGCCATATCGGCCATAGGTCATTGAACGTGTATTTGAAACCGTGATGCGCGTTGTACGAGGCGGCATAGGCATACCACGCGAACACCGCACAGATACCCAGCAGCGATGCAAACCAGGCGAAGCGCTTATGATGGAACAGCCGCCAACCCATAGCCGTTCGACCGGCCAGGAATGTTTCGAGCAACAGCACCGCCAGTAGCGCCAGCAAGCTCAGTCCTGCGGTCACCTTGATCAAGGCGGCCAGCGAGAAGAAGAACACCGCCCATGCCCAATGCTTTTTCCTATGCTCTTCCGCGTAGCGCACAACATACCACCAACCGATCAGCGCAAGATCAAAGGCCGGTACGTCCGGTAGAAAGGCGATGCCATAGTACACGATGACCGGTGAAGTGAACACAAGCAAGGAAACGCAACCGGCCCAGAACGCGCTTCGCGTGATCCGCTTCACAATTGCGAAGAGGACCAACGAACCGACGAAGTGCAGCAGGAGTTCGAAGAGACGGTATGCGAATTCGCTCGGACCGATGATGCGCCAGAGCATGGCCATGAGGTAGTACACGATCGGGAATTCTCCAGCCGTGCGACCGGTCCAATGATCATCGGCCAGTTGGCTGTGTACTGCGGGCTGGAAGAAATTCCACGTGGTGTCGTAGTAGTTCCATGTGAGCGCCAAGCAATCGGTCTGCCGCCACAAGTGCATGGGCTGCGGGCGCAAGTGCAATACCCGTCCGGTCTCGTATGCACAACACATCAACACGAAAGCGGCGATGAACCACCATGCCGGATCGATCCGGCGCAGGATGTCTTTCGGTCGTGCCACGCCGATCAGATCACCATCTCGGATACTTGATCCGGCACCACCAACCTTCCCTCGGTCTTCGCTTTGATCTCCTCCACGCTCACGCCGGGCGCACGTTCGAGCAGCTTGAAGCCATCGGGGGTGATGTCGAAAACGCCCAGATCGCTCACGATCTTCTTCACGCATTTCACGCCGGTGAGCGGAAGCGTACACCTCTTCAGCAGCTTGCTCTCACCCGCCTTGTTGGTGTGCAACATGCACACGATGATGTTCTCCGCACTGGCCACCAGGTCCATCGCGCCGCCCATGCCCTTCACCATCTTTCCGGGGATCTTCCAGTTGGCGATGTCGCCATTGTCCGATACTTCCATAGCGCCGAGCACGGTGAGCTGCACTTTCTGTGAGCGGATCATCGCGAAGCTGGTGGCACTGTCGAAGATGCTGCTGCCCGGCAACAAGGTCACCGTCTGCTTGCCTGCGTTGATCATGTCGGCATCCTCTTCCCCCTCGTAGGGGAACGGACCCATGCCGAGGATGCCGTTCTCGCTTTGCAACGTGACGTTGATGTTCTTCGGGATGTGGTTCGCCACCAGCGTGGGGATGCCGATACCGAGGTTCACGTACCATCCATCACGCAGTTCGCGCGCGATGCGGGTGGCCATTTGGGTCTTGTCGAGTGCCATGTGCGGGCGTGAAGGTGTGGAATTGCGCGCAATGCGGTGCGCCCATGCCGAAGGGCTTTCAGGGCTGAAGGTGATATAGCCGCAGGCGGCCCGTGATCCCGTACCACGCATGTTCGGGATCGTAGAAGTACGCCACGCACTTTCCGGTCCTTTCCGGCAGTGGCGACAATGATGCGGCGAGATGGAGCGGGTCGTTGGTCCATCGCTCGCGTTCCATGGAAAGATCCAGCGCTTCATAGTGGATGTGTGCGCCTTGCGCATCGTCCGCCTCCAGCACGAACAGGCTCCGGGAAGGTTGGCCGTTCGTGGTCATGGTGCCATCGAACGCGAGGAGCAATGCCTGCCCGCGATGTCGCGGTGGATCGATGCGCAACACCTCATGGAACTCGTCAGCCGCATCGAACGTGATGCTCGTGTCGAGCAATAACGTGGTGCGCAATGGCCGATCACGTGCGAGCAGAAGGGAGTGTCCAGTGCCGCCGTCGGCGATGGCATGGAAGTTCTTCGGCGTTGGGGTGAACGCCGGGTCGATGAGCATCAGGTCGCTGAGGCTGTCCGGGAAGATGCTCGTACACATCGGACCGAGGCGATCGCCGCGCAACAAATCGCCGAAGGCCCAGCACGCTGGCATCTGGTGGTAACCGTTGATCACCAGCGCGCGGTCGGAAACCTGTTGTCGCTCCTCCGCCGCATAATGGATCCGCGCGGGTATCGCTTGTGAAGCCCAATAGCTCGTGCTCGAAATGTTCGCGGTGATCAGCGTGCGCGCTGGAAGGATCAACAACATCACCGCGGCCCAACCCACCTGCGGGTGTTCTTCCACAACACGGTCCAACGCGAGCGCGACGGAGACCAGGAAAAGCGGCACCCATTGCAGCGCGGTGCGGTCCTCCGGATAGAGCGTACCTGCGAACATGTGCAGTGCGATGCGGCCCAGGGCATCGGCGAAAAGCAATGAAGTGCTGAGCATGAGCATGAGCGCGCGCGGCGTGCGATCCTTCACGCGCCATGCGCGCCACGCCACCACGGCAGCGGCCAAGACGAGCACTTGCACCAGCCACACGATCACACGCGGATCACGCCCGAACATTGCGAGGAGCAATGATCCGATGCTGCCAGCGCCGATGCCGTCGGCCCGTCCGAAGTAGAGGAGGTGCCGGTCATTGAGCGCCATCATGTACTTCATCGCATACACCAGTGGTACGATGCCGATCAACACGATCGCGGAATACGCGGTGATCTTCCAGCGCCCGGACGTGCGGTATGCGACGGCGAACATCAGCACCACGAGGCACATCGCCCAGAGCGTGATCAAGCTGAGGGATGAAAATGAAGCGAGCAACAGCGCAAGGAGTATCCAGACCAGGCGCAGGATACCGCCACTGCGGATGTACGCGCACAGTGCGACGAGCGCCGCGCATAGGAACGCGAGCGCAAGAGCGTAACCACGAGCGAGCGAGAAGAAGTCGAGTTGGAACGGAACCAACAACATCGTAAGCAGGAAACACCAACGCACAACGGTCGATCCGGCCATCATACCGATGCGCCACACGCTCCATGCGTACAGGATGAACGCCAGCACGCTTGGCAGGCGCAGCGCGATCAGCGAAACACCGAACAATTCGTATGCGCACCAGGACAAGGCGTTCTGCAACACGTGGTTGTTCGCGTCCCAGTGCGCATGGAAAGGCATGAAGCTGCCCACGAGGATGTACTGTTGGAAGGTGCGCGCCTCATCGTGGATGGCGGGAACGAGCGCAGCGCGCAACACCACATTCACCAGTATGACCGCCGAGATCGCGATGAACACCACGCGCTCCTGCCGTGCGATCGTGGGCATGGGATCAGTTCCGCTTGCGCACCGTGCGCTGCTCGATCCGCTTCTCGTAGTCCGCTCCCTGGAAGATCCGATGCACGAAAATGCCCGGCGTGTGGATCGCGTCCGGATCCAACTCTCCCGGCTGCACGAGCTGTTCCACTTCGGCCACGGTGATCCTTCCTGCCATGGCCATCATCGGGTTGAAATTGCGCGCGGTGTGCCGGTAGATGAGGTTGCCGTTGCTGTCGCCTTTCCACGCTTTCACCAGGCTGAAATCCGCGCGCAGCCAGTTCTCCATCACGTACATCTTGCCGTGGAATTCGCGCGTTTCCTTGCCTTCCGCGACCTCGGTGCCGAAACCCGCAGGCGTGAAGAACGCCGGAATGCCCGCACCGCCCGCGCGGCATCGCTCCGCCAAGGTGCCTTGCGGGATCAGGTCCACTTCCAGTTCACCGCTCAGCATCTGCCGCTCGAACTCATCGTTCTCGCCCACATAGCTGCTGATCATTTTTTTGATCTGTCGCGTCTTCAACAGCAGGCCCAGGCCGAAGTCGTCCACGCCCGCGTTGTTGCTGATGCAGGTGAGCGCTTTCACGCCGCTGCGCACCAACGCCGCGATGCTGTTCTCCGGAATGCCGCACAGGCCGAAGCCGCCGACCATCAGGGTCATGCCGTCGCGCAGGCCATCAAGCGCGACATCCGCGTTGACTACGGTTTTGTTCATGCGCCGAATGTAGGAGAGGCGACGCATGCGCCGGTCCTTCCGCGATGGTTGCCCTTACCGGATCACCGTGACGTACCCCAGCAGGTCGTGCTTCTTCCTGGTGATGCCTTCCACGATGTGCGCGCGATAAGCATAGACACCTACGGGCGCTGCTGATCCCTGCACGTTGCCATCCCACCCTTCCGTGGGGTTGGTGGAGGTGTACATCACGCGGCCCCAGCGATCGTAGACCTCCAGTTCGAAGTTGTCGAGGTCGATCACATTGCCCCACGGCTGCCAAGTATCGTTGATGTCATCACCGTTCGGGGTGAACGCGTTCGGCGACCAGTAGCCATATTCCTGCGGAGCCAAGTGCGCGATGATCGTGTCGCTCTCATAGAACGTGACGCTGATGTCGTGCTTGGTGCTGTCGTTCGTGTTCGGCAGGTTGTGTTTGATCTCCCAGTAGAGGAAGTCGAAGAACTGCGCGGGTTGCACGCTCATGGGGATCGGCACGGCTTCGGCAACATTCACGATTGTGGGGAACGACGCGTACGTCAGTCCATCGAAGGTGATGCTCGCCTTGTCCAGCGGATCGGTCATCAGCACCACGGACAAGGTGATCGGTGGTTTGAAATGCGCGATGATGGTGTCCGTGGTGGTGAACTGGAGCGTGGCGAGCGAATCCGTCATGCTCGGAAGAAGCGCGTGGTGTATCGTTTCCCAGTGATCGAACACGTAGCCGTTCAGCCCTGATGCTTCCAACGTGGTAGTGATGCCGCCGTAGTAGATGCCAGTGAACGGGTACGTTCCCGGTGTCACTGAATTGATCGCGATGTTGCCGCTGTTCGCCGGCTCCACATTGTACATCACGTTGTACGGGCCGTTCAGGTTGTAGCAATCCACCATGCCCTGCTGGATGGCCACACAGCGCGTGTTGATGAAGTCGCGCAACTGTTGCACGTTCGCCTGCCATTCGCCCACGCTTCCGCCCCACTTGGCGCAATGCTCGGCCATCTCCGGCGCGATCAACGCGATCAAGCTGTCCAGGAACGGGATCATGTGGTTGCAGCTGAAGGTGGTATTGCCCAGATCGATATAGCGGTTCACATAATAGTCATGCACCATCGCGTTCTCCGCGATGAGTTTGTTGAGGATCGGGATATGGCCTTGGCCGCCGGGATCACCGAGCGTTTGCGGATTGCAGGGATCCGCATCGGGGGCCTGGCTCGGCAGGCCGGTGTAGTTGACGTAATGGCCAAAAGTGGCGTCCTCGTCCCACAGGCAATAGCCCCACTTCTTGTGGTTGCCGGATGGATCCAGGCCGCGCCACCACATCGTGTTCCAATTCAACCAGTCGCTGCACACCACGTAGCTGTTGAGTACCGTGTAGTCCACGAGGCTCTTCCAATTGTACAGGCTGTCCACATAAGCGAAGCTGCTCGCATTGCCCATGTTGTTCGTCTGGATGTATGCGTTCAAGTTGTCCCAATCGGTCTGCGCGGCAGCGCCTCCGTAAGCACTCCACGTTCCACCCCAGGTCTGCAGGAAGTGCAGGTTGTTCTTGTCCTGGCCGTAGTACTTCTTGGTGTAGTCGTAGTCGTCCACTTTCTCACGCAGTTCATACACGCCCCAGTACTGCCCGTTCGCGTACATCACGCACGGCTCATAGCTGCGTTCGTCCAAGTGCAGATCAGCGCATTGCGCGAGCGCTTCCACATACGCATCGCGGATATGGGCGCTGCCACTGCCCTGCGCAGGGTAGTTGTCGTTGGCTGCGGCTTTCAGGATCAGGCGCTGGTACTTGTGGCGTTGCGGGTGCGTGCGGAACACGGGATAGTGGATCGCGTCGTTGTATCCCGTCTGGTCACGCGTGATGTAGTCGATACCGCGCTGGTTGTAGGCCCACGAATCGTTGCCGTGCTCATTGAACTCGCCCGTGGCTTCATCGCGCTGCACACCGTCCGGCCCGAAATATTCGAACGACCCGATGGGGTTGATCTGGTTGCCACCGAGCAGCTCATCCACCTGGTCGCCACAGACGCTGACCACCGCAACGGTGTGGTTGCTGTTGATGAAGTACGTGTTGGTCTCGATGAAACTGGACGGAACACCCGGCGTGGTGCTGAAGCACGCCGCGCGGATCACCGTGGTGGTGGCCACATTGATCGGCCCGGCGTATGCGGTTGACGAAGCGATGGGCTCTGACCCATCCGTGGTGTAGCGGATCGTGGCACCAGCGGGACCGCTCATGCTCACGTTCTGCGCACCGCCATAAAAGCCAGCCGCTGGATCAAGCATTGGGCGGGTTACATATTCCGGCGAAGCGCCCATGTTCGCGGCGCTGGGAGTGGGCGTAACGAAAAGCGACCAGGTACCCGCTCCATCCGTGGTGCGGCCCCGACTGCCATCCACCTTCGTGGGAGCCGTGAACTGGAAGTCATCCATCAGGGTGCCCCCGGCGTCGGAAAGCACCACATGGTTCTGCGCTGATTGGTTCAGCTTGAAGCTCGTGTGGAAATAGCCGCCCCCGGAGGAAGAGAGGCCACTGCAGAAGAAGACCTGGTGCGCGTTCGCACCCAATGTCGTCGCAGCGGGCACAGGCCATTTCAGTGCGTTGGCAGGATCATCGCTCAGGTACCAGCCACTGATGTCCACGGGCGCTCCGGTGGTATTGTACAACTCCACCCAATCCTCGAAGGCGCCCAAGTTGTCGGCATAGCCGCTCAGGTTCGAAGCGCTCACCTCATTGAGGACCACCTGTGCATGCGCGGGCGCCCACAACAGACCAGCAGCAGCAATGGGCAGGATCCTCAATGACCTCATCAGTGGAGCAAGCGTGCAAGTTAGCCGAACGTTATCCATCGGAACACCCGGAAGACACACGGATCGGCCCATACAGGAGCTGGTTCTTGGAGACGTACGTGAAGATGACGTGATCCGGACGTTGCCCGATGCCTGCGGGTTGTCCGATCCCGATCAGCGCCCCGCGTTCTCCAGGAAGGTGATGATGTCCACCCCGTAGGCCCGTAGTTCCGTCCCGTCAAGCAACGCGGGAGCCGCGAAAAGCCTTGGCGCTCCGGAAAGTCCGGGGCGATCGATATCGTCGAGTTCATAGACGATCCCGTTCGCGTCCATCCAAGCGATCACCTTGTCGCAATCGTGGCAATTCCCGCGAATGAAGAGTGTCCAGTTCATTTGAGTTTTTTCAGCTCGCGGATCAAGAGCTTCCCGCGTTCGAGATGCACCATGTCCTGTTTCTTCAGATCATTCAGCACCGTGGTCACGGTCTGTCGGCTTGTGGCCGTAAGGTCCGCGATGTCCTGGTGCGTGAGCGCGTGCTTCAAAAGGGTTTCGTGACCCACCGGCTGGCCGTGCTTCTTCGCCATTTCCCTCAGGAAGTCGATGATGCGCGAGCGGCTGTCCTTGAAGATCAATCCTTCCAGCCGTCGCTCGATGCTGATCACCCGTTCGCCGATCAGGCGTGTCATCGCCAGGTTCAGGTTCGGGTTCTCGCGCATCATCCCTTCGATCTCCGGTACGCTGATGGCGCAGATATCCACATTGTCGTCCAAGGCCACGGCATGATCGCGCCGTTTCTCCTCCCCCGCGAGCGCCAATTCACCGAACACTTCACCCGGATAGAGCACTGCCTTGATCACCTCCTTCCCGTCCTCTCCCATGCTCGCGATCTTCACGCGGCCGCGCTTGAGGAAGAAGACAATGTTGCTGGGTTGCTCCGGGAAGTAGATGATCTGGTCCTTGTGCGCCGTTGAGGCCACTGTGCGGTCCGCCACCTCTTGCATCGCTTCACCGTCCAGACCCTTCAGCAGGTCCACCTGTTCGAGGTACCAGAGCTTGCTATGTGTGGCGGCCATCAGGAACGTTGAATGATGAACAGGGAACGCGTAACAGCGGACGCTCCTTGCAAAGGTGCGGACGCTTACTCCTTGTCAGTTCGACATTCCATGTTCTTCATACTTCTGTTCTATCGAGATCCTGCCCGGCGTAATAGCCCGTATCGATATCGAGCATCA
>JANMKC010000020.1:0-6998 GCA_031371785.1 Flavobacteriales bacterium
TGTAGGGTGTGCCTGCGGTGAGGTTCAACAAGGAAACAGCACCGGAGGTAACCGCCCCGCTGCAAGTCACTTGCACAAGACTGCCGCATGCACCACTATAGATGGCATAGCCCAATGAGGTGGCGGTGCCATTGGTGATGATCATTTCGGTGACCCCTGTGGGAGGCGTGAAGCTGTACCACAGATCAGGATTCGTGCTGAAGGTGCCGAAGCATGTCGGGTTGCCGGCCGTGGACGCGGCGCAATGGTTGTCATTGCTCACCTGCGAAGCGCATGAACCGGGGCCGCTTACGGTAACAGGTTGCGCCGTGCCGCAATCCTCGTTCGTCGGGATGGGTACACAAAGGGCTGTACAGGTCGGAGTCAATGTGAAAGCGCTCGCACTGCTGAAGTACCCCTCCACCAGGATGTAATAGGTATTTCCGGTAAGGGCGTTGAAGTTCACTTGCGACTGCACGCCGCAGAAGTCATCATTGCCGGTCACGCCGGTGAACGGGCCTGCGCAGCTGGTCGCCCGGAATACGTGCAACCGGGAGTCCATGGTGGTTCCGGTACACAGACTGAGCGTCACGGCTTGGTTCGCACCGTTCAGCACATACCATACACCATTGTCCACAGTGGCTTCGCCGCCGGATGCCTGGCTGGGCAATCCATCGGCCGTTGCGCCCACGTTGGTTCCATTGATCGGTGTTCCGCACACGATGGGCTGCGCACCGGTGCAATCATCGTTGCACAGTACACCACTTCCGGTGAAGGTGCCCAAGGGTACGTTGCAGGTGGCATTCGTGCCGTGGTTCACGGTAACCGTGGTGCTGGTCGTGATCGGCGTGAAGGGGCCGACCTGATAGGTGCCAACACCCACCGGACCTATGGTGGGAGCACCTCCGCTGTTGACGATGGTGACCGGACCACCACTACCCACACTGGTCACGTTCACGCTCACGAAGAAGCGGTTGTTCGCACAATCCAATATGCGGGTACCGGTGGCTGTCGGTTGCACGCATGACAAGACGCATGAGCCGGAGTAGGTGACCGTGAGGTTGAAGCCACTGTATACAACACTGCCGTCCGATGTGAATTGAACGGTGAGCGTTTGACCAACCGCCCCTGTATAGTTGATGGAGCCGGTGCCCGAAACGGGCCCGAACACAATAGCACCACCCGTTCCCGAACCGGAGTAGATCCGGATGAAGTCGAAACTGCTTTCGGTCACATAGGATCCACTTATGTTGATCGCCGCGCCTCCAAGCGCATTGAGCACGGTGAACCCGTTGGCGCTGTTGCTATAGTTGGCAGTACCCGCGTGATCCTGCAACGCGGTGTTCGTGCCGCAGGCTACACTGTTCGAGCCGGAGAAAGGAACCAAGGTGACCGGTGGCAGGCAGGAACCGCTGTAGGTGACCGTGAAGGAGAACCCCGATAGTTCAACGCTCCCATCTGAAGTGAATTGGACCGTCAATGTTTGGCCCGCAGCCCCAGTATAATTAATGGAACCGGAGCCTGAGACCGGACCGAAAACGATAGCACCACCCGTACCGGAGCCGGAGAAGATCCGGATGAAGTCGAAGCCGCTCTCGGTGGTGTACGAACCGTTGATGTTGATCACCGCGCTGTTGGCAGCGTTGAACACAGTGAACCCATTGGAGTTGCTGGCGTAGTTGCCAGCGCCCCCATTATCCACCAAGGTGGTGGCGGCGCTGCCGCAGGCCACGGAATTGCTCCCTGTGACCGGAACCTGCAGCGTCGAGGAGCAGGACCCGGTGTAGGTAACGGTGAAGCTGAAACCCGTCCCTACCACACTACCATCAGAAGTGAACTGAACGGTCAATGTGGTGCCAGCTGGTCCCGTGTAGTTGACGGAACCACTGCCCGATACCGGCCCGAAAACGATCGCGCCTCCTGTTCCGGAACCGGAATAGATCCGGATAAAGTCGAAACTGGCTTCGGTGCTGTATGAGCCACTGATGTTGATCACCGCGCTTCCTCCACCGTTGAGCACAGTAAAGCCGTTCGCGCTATTGCTGTAGTTGCCGGTACCTGCATGATCCTGCAGCGTTACGTTCGTGCCGCAAGCGACACTGTTGCTGCCGGTGAAGGGCACCAAGGTTTGGGCGTTCACCAAGCCCGCTGCGAGCAGGGGGACCAGTGCAACGAATACTTTCTGCCACAACGACGTTCGCTGCGTCGTGGTCCATGGGTCTTGACGGTTCATGCTTCGAGGTTTTGGTTGTTGGAGTAAAGGTCGTTCGGTGGCTGTGCGGGCCACTACCGTTGGTAAGTTCCTGAGGCGATGGAGCGATCGCGTTCAGGACCTGGTCGTTCGGGTTCGTCGATGCTGCTCAACTCTTTGTCGGCGGAGCAAGCGGGTCGTCGTTTTTCAGGATGTGATCGGTACGGAGCGTTTTCGGAATGCCCTAAAGTAGACAGACGGATCGATCCGCCGCAAAACGATTTTTTTTTGAACTCCCGGCAACCAACAACCGACAGGTCCGTTCCACGGTCCCACAATATCTCTTGGCCGCCGTTCCCGAAAGGAGACCGCCCGGCCGGTCCACGCGGGACCCAGGCCATGGGCCACTGGCAAGATATGGGATAACGCGCATCGGGAACCCGTTGATGTGAACAACGTATCAAGGGTCTCATGCACCGGTCCTATTGGCCTCCTGGCCTCGTGGTCATCTTCCTGTTCGGGGCACCGGCCTGCGTCCTGGCCCAGCCGGACACGATGGTGCTCAGTGCGGACGACCTGATACCCGGAACGGATTCCTTGGCCGATGAGACCGAGCCGATGGACATGTATGAACCCTTGAACGCGGCCCTCGGAGGAGATTCGGTGAGGTCTTGCGGAGGATACGGCTGCATCGGGTGGGTCGAGGACCACTATCCAACCGGCGAGCTCAAGCATCGTGGGTACTATAAGGACGGGCAGTTGCTGGTATACCGCAACTATCATACGAACGGGCACATGGAACGCGAATTCAAGGTGATCGATAACACGCGTTGCTTCATGCGCACCTATCATGACAATGGTGCCGTGCGTACCGAGGTCACCTATACGAACGGGGTCGCGATGGCTTATTCGGACCACTACCCCAATGGGCAGTTGCGCTATCAGGAGGAAAAGCACCCCAGCCTGCCTTATTACTTGATCATGGATCTCTTCGCACCGGATGGCAAGCCGATCAGCACCTTGCACCTTACAGACAAGAAGAAGAACGTGTTCGAGCAGAACGAATACTGGCCCAACGGACAATTGAAGTGCGCGGGACGCTCCCAATTCATGCCTGCGCGCCATGACTCACAGCGTATCGGAGACTGGACCTTTTATGACCAGAACGGGGATCCCTTGAAACAGGAACGTTACATCGATGGCAAAGCGCATGAGACCGCCGACATCGAGCGCCAGCACTGACGATCGGAAAACGAAAGCCCCTCCCGAACGATCGGGAAGGGCTTCCTTGGTTTCGAGCGGCCGCTCTTATTTCTTGTCGTCCTTCACCTCTTCGAAGTCCACGTCGGTCACCTCTTGATCCGGGGTGCTTGAGTGATCCCCTTGGCCCGTATTTCCAGGCTCACTGGCTTGCGCCTGTTGGGTGGCGGCATACATCTGCTGGCTCGCGGCCTGGAAGAGTGTGTTCAATTCAGCCATGGCCGTATCCACTGCGGGCAGGTCCTGTGCTTGGTGCGCGGCCTTGAGTTTCGCGATGGCCTCTTCGAGCGGCTTCTTCTTGTCTTCCGGGAGCTTGTCACCATATTCGGCCAAGGCCTTCTCCGTCTGGAAAACAAGACTGTCGGCCTGGTTCAGCCTCTCGGCTTTCTCGCGCAGTTGCTTGTCCGCATCCGCGTTCAATGTAGCCTCGGTCTTCATCTTCTCGATGTCCTCTTTGCTCAAGCCGCTGCTGGCTTCAATGCGTATGCTCTGCTCCTTGCCCGTGGTCTTGTTCTTCGCGCCGACGTGAAGGATGCCGTTCGCATCGATGTCGAAGGTCACCTCGATCTGGGGTGTTCCCCGCGGTGCGGGCGGGATGCCGTCCAGATGGAAGCGCCCGATGGTGCGGTTGCCGCTCGCGATGGGGCGCTCTCCTTGCAGCACATGGATCTCCACGCTGGGCTGGTTCTCGCTGGCTGTGCTGAAGGTTTCGCTTTTCTTGGTGGGGATCGTGGTGTTGGATTCGATCAGTCTGGTCATCACACCGCCCATCGTTTCGATGCCAAGGCTCAGTGGTGTCACGTCCAACAGCAGTACGTCTTTCACATCCCCGGTGAGCACACCGCCCTGGATGCAAGCACCCACGGCGACCACCTCGTCCGGGTTCACGCCCTTGCTCGGCTCCTTGCCGAAGAATTTCTTCACTGCCTCCTGGATCGCTGGGATCCGTGTGCTGCCACCGACGAGGATCACCTCATCGATCTGTGAGGGGTTCAATCCCGCGTTCTTCAAGGCGCTTTCGCATGGGGCGATGGTGCGCTTGATCAAGGGGTCCACGAGCTGTTCGAACTTGGCGCGGGTCAACGAACGCACCAGGTGCTTCGGGATCCCATTCACCGGCATGATATAAGGCAGGTTGATCTCACTGGTCATTGTGCTGCTCAGTTCGATCTTGGCTTTCTCGGCCCCATCCTTCAGGCGTTGCAGTGCCATGGGGTCCTTGCGCAGATCGATGCCTTCGTCGCTCTTGAACTCATCGGCCAGCCAATCGATGATGCACTGGTCGAAGTCGTCTCCGCCGAGGTGTGTGTCACCATCCGTTGCTTTCACTTCGAACACGCCATCACCCAGTTCGAGCACGCTCACGTCGTGCGTTCCGCCGCCACAATCGAAGACCACGATCTTCTGGTCCTTGTGCTTCTTGTCGAGGCCGTAGGCCAGCGCCGCTGCTGTGGGCTCATTGATGATGCGCCGCACTTTCAGGCCGGCGATCTCGCCTGCTTCCTTCGTGGCCTGCCGTTGCGCATCGTTGAAATAAGCGGGCACGGTGATCACCGCTTCGGTCACCGTTGTGCCGAGGTAGTCCTCCGCCGTCTTCTTCATTTTCTGCAGGATCATCGCGCTGATCTCCTGCGGGGTGTACATCCGGTCGTTGATCTTGACACGCGGCGTGTTGTTGTCGCCACGCACGACCTCATAGGGTACGCGTCCGACCTCCGTCGTACACTCATCATACGAGTTGCCCATGAACCGTTTGATGGAGAAGATGGTGTTCCGTGGATTGGTGATGGCCTGCCGCTTCGCGGGATCCCCCACTTTGCGTTCGCCGCCATCCACGAAGGCCACCACGCTCGGGGTGGTGCGTTTGCCCTCACTATTGGAGATCACCACGGGTTCGCTGCCTTCCATTACGGCCACGCAGCTATTGGTGGTGCCCAAGTCTATTCCGATGATCTTGCTCATGGTACGAGCGGCCCGAAGACCGATAGGTTTTGTTCCGTGTTGGTTGCGTTCGCGGCGCGCCGGTCAACGTCCATGCCACTGGACGATACCACGCGATGTTGGCAGAAATGGAACGAAGCCTTTGTCGGGTCTTGACATCAACCGTCTGTCAAAAGGACAGCGCCCGCTCCGCTGCGTGCTTGCCGATCACAGGTGGAAGTGCAGCCCGCCCGTGTATTGTCCGCTCAGGAGTTCGGCCAACGATGAATGGGTGCCAAGTGCATAGAGTTGCTTGTGGCCGTCCACATCATTGCCGACCTGATGGAAGAGGCGGCTCGATACCAGGCCATATCCACCGTCCACGTTCGTGAACTCGGGCCGCTCTTCAATGATCCCGCTGATGGGGTTCGCCAGTTCCAAGTAGGTGTTCAGGTCGGACGCGCCCACTGCCCAGAGCAGATCGATGCCCACGAAGACCCGCCCCGTGACCTCCGGGTCGTTCGGGATATTGATCGCGACGGTCTGGTAGAACGCCTCCCCGTTCAGGGCCACGCTGAGCAGTGATCCCGGCGCGCTGCTGCTCACCGCACTGCCGACGAACGAAGTGAACGACTTGCGCGTGGTGTTGCCGTTCTTCTCCTCGTCATAGATGAACCGGTACGAAACTTCATAGCGCCTGCCGTTCAACGATGTGTTCCACTTGATCGTATAGGGCTGGTAGCCGTTCCCGAAGGTGAAGGAGACGGGGTTGCCCAGATCGCTGACGGCGTTGTACACAAGGATATCGTTCACGATCGGAGTTGTTGCCGTGATCGCGTTGCCTGCCGCCGTGGCGGAGAGCCGATACCGATGAGCGGGATCCAAGTGCCGTTTGAAGTAGTAGAGTTTGTGGTAAGGGCCATTGAAGATCCCGGCATCATGGTCCTTGATGATCGGCAGCAGTGAGTCGGTGTGAACCACCACGTCGTTCTCGTTGAGTTCTTCCACCCGCCTGCGCGTGAACTGTTCCTCCGGGTACTCGGTCGAATCGGCCACCTGCGCATACACGAACGCGTCGCCATCTCCCAGGAACGCCTTGTTGATCTTCACGAACTGCGTGTCGCCCGGCACCAGATAGTCGAACAACGCGTAAGCCACAGTGATCCGCTTGTAAGGTGCGGTCACATCCAGATCAGTGCTACAGCCGGAGAACGACGCTCCCACCACGATGGTAAGCGCGAGTTTGATGATCGCAGGGTTCCGCATGAGCGGCCAAAGATAGAAGCCTGCCACGCGCTTCAGTAGTGGCGAACGGTGCAGGTCGAGGGCGCGCGCAACGATCAGGACTGGACAGGCCGCCTTTAGCTTTGCCCGCCTTTTCAAGATCACCACCATGAGCACCACCATGAAGGAAGCCAAACGCGTGACCACCCATGTGCTGCAAGAGATGAAGCAGAAAGGGGTGAAGATCGCGATGATCACGGCCTACGACTATTCCTTGGCGCGTCTGGTGGACGCCGCCGGGATCGATGTGATCCTCGTGGGCGACAGTGCCAGCAATGTGATGGCTGGGCATGAAACGACGCTGCCCATCACCTTGGACCAGATGATCTACCATGCCGGAAGCGTTGTGCGCGGATGTTCGCGC
>JANMKC010000040.1:0-14238 GCA_031371785.1 Flavobacteriales bacterium
AACTCTTCCTGCTGCTGATGGACGGGCTCGTTCCCTGGGGCTGTGCGCTCCTCCCCACCCCCCGGGCCAACTCCCAACTCCACACCACTCGCTGCGCTGAACATCAGGGGTCAGAGATTCTTCAATGAAAGACGGATCAACTCCTCCAGCGCAGGTGTGTCTTCATGCTCGCTCATCACGCGTTGCAGCGATCGTTCGGCCTTGGCACGGTCCAACCCCAGTGAAACTAGTGCCGATAACGCCTCGGCCCGGAGCGTATTGCCTCCGCCGCCCGCAGCGGCCAACACCCGCTCGATGGGTTCGTTGGTGAGTTTGCTCCGCAATTCGGTGACAATACGTTGAGCCAACTTGGGCCCGATGCCCTTCACGCTCTTCAGCGCGGATTCATCACCGTTCATGATCGCCACACGCAGATCGTCCGCCCGTTTGCTTCCGAGGATCGCGAGGCCGATGGTGGTGCTCACTCCTTGTACGCTGATCAGCTGACGGAACAAGTGACGCTCCTCCGTGTTCACGAAGCCGAACAACTTGTGTTCGCTCTGGCCACTTCGCACATCGACACTCACGGCATAGTGGATGTACAATTTGCACGCGCCGCGTTCGGGCAGGTCGCCGTATGTGTTCGCGGTGATGTGCACGAGGTAGCCTACGCCATGGCAATCCACCACGGCATGTCCTGGTGCTTTTTCCGCGAGGTCTCCGCGTAAGCTGTCGATCATCCCTGACCCTCCGTCAGTTCAAGCAATAACAAGAAGGGGTGTAAAGTCTCTTCGATGGCAGCAGGGTTTCGGTGAAAGGGGCCGCAAAATAAGAGGAAGCCGCGATGCGGGGAGCGAAAATGAGGGGACGGGGGATCTCGATCGGATCGCTTCATCTTCACGCCTTCCTGACCTCACATTTCCCCATGCATCGGATCGTCTTCTTCACCGGGGCCGGCATCAGCGCCGAGAGCGGGCTCCGCACCTTCCGCGACAGCGATGGGCTTTGGGAGGAATACCGCATCGAGGACGTGGCCACTCCACAGGCTTTTGCCCGTGACCCTGACCTTGTGCTGCATTTCTACAACCTCCGGCGCGAGCAGGTGTTCAAGGCCAAGCCCAATACGGCGCACACAGCGATCGCGGAACTCGAACACCAATTCCAGGTGGATGTGGTGACGCAGAACATCGATGACCTGCATGAACGTGCTGGCAGCACGCGGGTGCTCCACCTGCATGGCGAGATACTGAAAGCTCGCAGCACGAAAGACCCACGGCTCATCACACGGCTCAACGGTCCGCACCTTTCCATGGGCGACCGCTGCGCGCTGGGATCCCAACTGCGACCCCACATCGTTTGGTTCGGCGAAGAAGTGCCGCTGCTCGCTGAGGCGGCGGAGATCGTCTCACGCGCGGATATACTGGTGGTGGTGGGTTCCTCCCTTCAGGTCTATCCTGCCGCAGGATTGCTCCAGTATGCGCCTCCGCACTGCCCGATCCATGTGGTGGACCCGAACGCGGTCGGCATTCGATCACCGCGCGTGACGCACTGGAACGATAAGGCAAGTTCGGGATTGCCCAAGCTGGCCGATCGGTTGAAGAAGGAAGCCGGTCAATGACCGGTGATCACGAAGCGTCGCGTGGTCACCGCGACACCGTCACGTTCCAGCGTGGCGAACCAAACACCTGTGCCGAGTTCGCTGTCCGTCAGCTCCATCGTTCGCTGGCCATCGGCCAACCGGATGGAACGAACGCGCTGGCCCAGCGCATCGCGCAGCACCAGTTCGCGGCGAGCGCCAACGCTCGTGCCCTCGAAGGTGAAGGTGACATCGGATGCGGACGGGGTCGGGTAGACATCCATTCGCTCGTGGGTGATCGCTTGCTCAGCGATCCCGACCTCTTCAGCAGCGAAGCAGATGTCAACCCAAACGGTGTCGTTCACGTTCGCTTGATCGTACCACACGAAACGGAAGCAGGCTGTTCCCGCATGCCCGCGAGGCTCGTGATAGGCATGGAATCCATGGTAAGGAACTCCCGGGGTCATGTCTATCCCTCCGATCGAACTCCAGATCATGTGGCTGTGCGCGATGGACGCGAGCCAGCAGTCTCCCCAACAGAAGTAATTGTAGCTGCTGTCAGGCGCGCTCAGTTCGTAGCGGCGCATCTTCACGTTCTTCAGCACATCGCCATTGAGCACAGTGGGGAGGTCCAATAGCATGACGCCGTCCAGTGAATCGACCGCCATGGAGATCTGCGTGGAGTTCACGATGTCGCCGTTGTCGTTCTTCACATTGAGCAATTGCGCATGGGAAGGAACAGCGAGCAATAGGGCAAGCTGAGCGGTGATCAAGTATACGGGTCGAAGCATGGCTTTCGTAGCGTGGTTGATGGTTGCCAAAAGTAGTGGCATCGACATGCAAGAGCCCCTCCGTGCCAAAGGACAAGGGAATGGAACCAGTGCATAGGCTTCCAATGCGGCAACGGATCGGACCCCTTCGGCATGTGGCACCCTGTTAAGTTCGGGCTCCCGGAATCCGAGGTGCTGCCCCTTGAGGGCGCCTGAAGGGCAAGGAACAACGAACATAACGATCAACCAATCCCAACATCAAAATGACGATGAAGACTCTACTCCTCGGAGCAGGTTTGTCAGTGAGCATGCTGGCCCATGCCCAGAACCAAAGCTGGACGGCCACCGACATCAACGGTGTCGACCATAGCATCGCGAACAACCTCGCTAGCGGCAAGACCGTGCTGGTGGATATCAGCGCTTACTGGTGCGGACCCTGCTGGGCTTGGCACAATAGCGGTATCATGGACAAGCTGTACCATGAGTTCGGCCCCGATGGCACCGACGACCTGCGCATCTACTTTGTTGATGGCGACCCAGCCAGCAGCATGGCCTATCTCGGTGGTGCAAGCGGATCGCAGGGTGACTGGATCGCTGGCACCCCGTATCCCATCATCGGGCCCAATGGCCAAGGCAATATGCTCGCCACCCTCTACGGCATCAGCGCCTATCCCACCCTTTTCATGCACTGCCCCGGTTCTACTGCGGGAGTTGAGATCCAGCGCACGAGCACGTGGGAGCAATTCCTCACGAGTTGGAAGAGCGCCTGCCCGGTGGCCTTCAACAACGGAGCTATCGATGCGACGCTCCTGGAAGTGGAGAACGGCCAACTCTGCCCCGGCGATCATCCGTTCGCTGATGTGTTCAACCAAGGTACCGGTGCGCTCACGAGCGCCACGCTGAAACTGAAGCAGAACGGCAGCACCATCGAAACCAAGAGCTGGACGGGCAACATCGCCCCTTTCCAACATTCACAGGTGTCCTTCGACAATACCACCGTGACAGGACCTGTGAACTACGACTCCGAGGTTATCGTTGCTGGTGATGCCAATGCGTTCGGCAACACGGAAACATCGGCGTATGACATGGTTCCCGATGCACCGAGCACCTTGGTGACCTTGAAATTGATGACCGACAACTATGGCTCCGAAACGGGTTGGAAGTTGAAGAACGGGAACGGTACCGTGGTGCAACAAGTGGCCGCTGGCACGTATGCCGATGGTTCATCCGTGTTGTATACGTACGACTGGAGCCTGAACCCATCCGATTGCTACACCTTCGAGATCACGGATGTGTATGGCGATGGGATCTGCTGCTCGTATGGCAACGGCTACTACAAGATCAAGAACACCTGGGGTACCGCGAACTACTTCGTGCAAGGGAGCACGTTCGGCGGAGTGAAGGACAATGGCTTCGGAACACCAGCCACGGTAGGCGTGGAAGAGAACACCTTGGAGAACGGATTGGGCATCTACCCGAACCCCACCACCGGCAAGGTGAACTTGGAGTTCAATGGCATAACGAGCACGGCTGTCGGAATTGAAGTGTTCAACCTCCTCGGCGAACGCGTGATCACCCGTACACTGAACAGCAACGGCACACAGACGATCGATCTCAGCTCGTTGAACAACGGTATCTACTACATGAACGTGACGGCAGGCGACCTGAAGGCCACCCGCAAGATCACCCTCAGCAAGTAAGCCAGGCTTACAAGAGATCGTAAAAGGCCGGTGGTGCGAAGGCGTCACCGGCCTTTTCTTTGGTCCTGTTCACCTGTTACGATCCCCCCTTCCAGATCCCGATGATGAAGAACCTTTTCTCCGCCCTCGCTTTCTCCCTCCTGCTGCCCTTATTGGTGAATGCCCAAAGCGGCAAGCTTCCTTCCGTCAGCGTGCAATCCCTCGATGGAAAGAAGGTGAACACCAGTAGCTGGAGCAACAACGGCAAACCCATGATCGTGAACTTCTGGGCCACTTGGTGCGCACCGTGCAAACGCGAACTGAGCACCATCAGCGAGAAATACGCCGACTGGCAGAAGCAGACCGGGGTGAAGCTGATCGCGGTGAGCATCGATGATGCCCGTAGCATGAACCGTGTGGCACCTTACGTCAATGGACAGGACTGGGATTACGAAGTGATGCTGGACCCGAACGGCGACCTGAAGCGCGCGCTGAACGTGAACAACGTGCCGCATACGTTCCTGCTGGACGGCAAGGGAAACATCGTGTGGCAGCATAACAATTATGAGCCCGGCGATGAGAACGAACTGTTCGAGCAGGTGAAGAAACTCGTTGCGGCCAAGTAGCGGTCCAGCGGCAACGCGAACTGCGGATCTTTCGTGAGTATCATCGCAGGTCAACGTCTTACGCACCTGCCGGTCGGTTATCTATGCGTGGCCCTTCTGAACGACGCCCATGCGGAAGCCATCACACAACATCGCGATCACATCGCTTCTTTGCAGCACCGCCCTTTTCTGCGGGCCGGAGCTCATCGCCCAGGACAGCGGTCAGATACACGGGAACTTCAGCGCCGACGGCCAGTACTATCAGGACGATGAGCAGATCGGCGCCACGAAACCCGCGCAGACCTTCGGGCTGAATTCCTGGACCAACCTCAACTATTCATCGGACATCTTCAAGGCCGGTGTCCGTTTTGAAAGCTACGAACCCGCCTTGCTCGGCTATCCCGCCGGCCAGCCCTACAAAGGCACCGGGCTTGGCTATCGCTATGCGTCCTATACCAAGGATGATCTGGAGATCACCGTCGGCAATTTCTACGAGCAGTTCGGCCAAGGCCTCGCCTTCCGCAGCTACGAGGAACGCAACCTCGGTGTGGACAATGCCATGGACGGCGTGCGCGTGAAGTTCAAGCCGGACACCGGCATCTACCTCAAGGGTTTCATCGGTCAGCAGCGCTTCGGCTTCGACGGCCAGTTGTACCACGGCTTTTTCAACGGCACCGGCCTGGTGCGTGGGATCGATGGGGAGATCTCGCTGGCGGAAGCCTGGCCAAGGTGCTTCGTCAAGATGAGCGCGAAGGGCCACAACCTCACCCTTGGAGGCAGCTTCGTGAGCAAGTACGAGGAGGATGCGGACCCTCTCTATGAACTTCCACAGAACGTGGGGCTTTGGGCCGCCCGCGCCAACTACACCACCGCGCACTGGAACCTCTATACCGAGTATGCGAACAAGATCAACGATCCCAACACCACGAACGGGAACATCTACAAGGAAGGACAAGCATTGCTGCTCAACGCGACGTACAGCACCAAAGGACTCGGCGTGAGCGTAGGTGCGCACAGCTATGACAACATGGTGTTCCGCAGCAACCGGTCCGCCGGACCCTTCGACCTGAACATCAACAACCTGCCGACACTGGCCAAGCAGCACACCTACAATCTGCCTGCGACACTCTATCCTTACGCAACGCAACCCAACGGCGAAGTGGCCTACCAGGCCGAGGTGTTCTACAAGTTCAAAAAGGGAACGAAGCTCGGTGGCGCGCATGGCACCAAGCTCGCCCTGAATTGGAGCGCCGCATGGAACCTGGACACCATCCGCATCGCGAACGACACGATCCACTACACAGGCTATCGCACGAACTTCTTCGCCATGGGCAAGCGCAATTTCTACCAGGACCTCAACGTCGAGGTGCGCAAGAAGGTCAGCGATACTTGGGAGTTCGCGCTGTCCTACCTGAACTTCGCCTACGATATCGAGACCATCCAAGGCAAGGCCGGCAAGCCCGTGATCTATGCTGACATGGTGATCCTTGAAGGTCTGCACAACTTCAGCGAAAAGAACTCCGTGCGTTTCGAAATGCAGCACCTCAGCACCAAACAGGACCATGGCAACTGGGCCACCGGTGTGGTAGAGTTCACCTTCAGTCCGCATTGGTTCGTGGCAGGCATGGACCAGTACAACTATGGAGGAAGTGTGAAGACCGAGCAGATCCACTATCCTATCGGCTCGATAGGCTACATCAGGGGCGGCAGCCGTTTCAGCATGAACTATGGCCGCCAGCGCGCGGGCATTTTCTGCGTGGGCGGTGTATGCCGCGCGGTGCCTGCTGCGAATGGCCTCACCGTTTCCATTACCAGCACCTTCTGATACATGCGCATCGCTCCGCTCTTCTTCACTACCCTCGTGCTGGGTCTGGTGGCCTGCGACAAGATCGACGCACCGGACAATCCCAAGCCCACCATCGGACCCTGCACAGGCAATGGTTATGGCTTCAGGCGCGTGCTGCTGGAGGACCTCACCGGCTTCCGCTGTCCCAACTGTCCGCTCGCGGGCGAAAAGGCCCGTGAACTGGAATCCTATTACTGCGGCGACCTGATCGTTGTGGGCCTGCACCTGAGTTCCACCTTCGCGTCACCGACCACGACACCACCTGCGGAGTTCTCCACGGATTTCCGTACGGCTGCGGGAGAGGCTTATCTGGACTATTGGCAGGTCCCGACCCTGCCCCGAGGATTCGTGAGCCGACGTGTCTACAACGCCACCGACATCATCGAATTCGGCGACTGGGCCAGTGCGAGCGCGGACATTCTCGGCACACCTGCCCAATTCGAAGTGGTGTTCGACACGGTGCATTACAATACCACCTCCCACCAAGTGGACATGACCATCAAGGTGCCGGTGCTGATGGATGTGACGGGGGACCATGACCTCACGATCTACTTGCTGGAGGACAGCATTGTGGAAGGACAGTATGACGGCCGCGTGGATGGCGGAATTGTCCACAATTTCATGCACCGGCACGTGCTGCGGGACAATATCAACGGAACATGGGGCGAAACAATCTTCACAGGCTCAGCCACAGCGGGTGATACCGCGACCGTGGTGCATTCCTATACCCTCCCCGCCACGATCCTGGACCCGGCACACTGCTATCTCGTAGCCTACATCTACCGCACCGATACGAAGGAGGTGATGCAGGTTTCCGAGCGCAAGATCATCCCTTGATATACCAAACCTTCGTTGTAGCCGTTCGCATCCCACTACTATGAACAGGCGGTGAAAAAGCCAGGGTCCAAGGTGTGGCGCATATCCTTGGAACCACTTACCTTCATCGGGCTTTTCCAGAACGACCCCCGGCCGGGCCGGACACCCTAACCGACGACATGTGATGATGATGGATCAGGGAAGGAAGATGATGGAGCTTAGCAAACAGGTGCTCCAGAAGGTGAGCTTCGATAGCCGCCTCTTCACCAAAGAACTACTCAAGGCCCGCCGCTGGTTGGGCCAGCATGATCAACTCCTCCTCAAAGCATGGTGCCTGGCCACCTTCGGCCATCAGTACAAGGACATCATCATGGAGGTGTTCCAAAAGAGCATGCGGACGTAGCCGACGCTGGTTGGTCGTTGCTGGTTGTTCGAAGGGATCGTGCCGTGCGCTTGGTCGGTAGCCAACTACCATCAACGCAACAAGAACTTCAGGTTCCGTTTCAGACCGTTGTACTTCGTGCGCTTCACGGCGCTGGCGTGGAAGAGTTCCTCGAAGAGTACTTCGGTCATGCCGTGCCATTCGTCGCGTGAGAGGTTCATCAGCTTTTCGTCCGGAACGAAGTCTGGCTCATTGTGCGGCTTGCTGAAGCGGTTCCACGGACAAACCTGCTGGCACACGTCGCAACCGAAAGCCCAGTTCTCGAAGCGGCCCTTCATCTCTTGCGGGATCGCGTCCTTCAACTCGATGGTGAAGTAGCTGATACACTTGCTGCCATCCACACCGTATGGCGTGATCGCATCGGTGGGGCAGGCATCGATGCAGCGCCTGCATGTACCGCAATGGTCGGTGGCCGGGGCATCGGGCGCGAGTTCCAGATCGGTGATGATCTCGCAGAGGAAGTAGAAGGAGCCTCCGACCGGTTGTTGCCCCGGCGAAGGCCGGGGGTTGGTTGTTGGTTGTTGGTTGCTTCGCCCGTCAAAACTTTTTGGCGAAGACGGGATGGTTGTTGCCCCGACGAAGGCCGGGGGTTGGTTGTTCGGCTGGCGGATCACGTTCGTGTTCTTACCGATCCAGCCGACTCCCGCCCGTTGTGCCCACGCTTTCTCCATCACCGGCGCACTATCCACGAACGCACGCATGTCCACATCACCGAAGTTGGTCTTTATGAATTCCATCAACGGCTTCAAGCGCTGCTTCACCACTTTGTGGTAGTCGCGACCATAGGCGTAGGTGCTGATCTTCGGCGCTTCGGGATCCTCCTGCTTCGGCTCCGTGAAGTAGTTGTACGCAAGGCTGATCACGCTCTTCGCACCGGGCACCAGCTTGCGCGGGTCGAGCCGCAGGTCGAAATGGTTCGCCATGTAGCCCATCTCGCCGTGTTTTTTTTCGCGCAGCCATTGCTCCAGACGCGGTGCTTCGTCCTCCAGGAATTCCGCGCGGGCAACTCCGCAGGCAAGGAAGCCGAGGCGATGCGCTTCGGACTTCAGCAGATCCGTTTTCTCGCGAGATGCAGACACTTCGACAATGCAGGTCTCGTCGATCAGTGTTTGATGAAGTGTCTGGTCATCGTCCGACCCGCATCCAACAAGCGGATCGTGAAGGCACCGGGTGTGAGACCTGTAACTTCGAGTTTGGCATTCGTTCCTCGGACTGGCGACACACTGACTGTCCTACCGGTGGCGTCCACTAATTCTATGATCGATCCGGTGCCCCAGGGAATCGCTGTATTCAACCAAAGAACGTCGTTCACCGGATTGGGGAAGACTACGAGATCACCCTGATCATCTTCCTTGATGTTAGTGCTCATATCGACCAAAGCATGGCTGGTCATGATCGGTGCATTGAGGTCAAACCAAATGCTGGCCATATTGCTGATCGGCAGTTCCATCGGGTTCATGATAGGAGCGAGACTGAACCGGGCAAAGCCTTGGCTATCGATCTGGTTGGCACCACTATCCGGCAACATCAAATTGTCGAACGTGATCCGTAGCACCCTGTTGTGGATGAACCATGTGCAGGGATGACTGCTCCCAACGAACCGAAAGCTTGTCAGATCCAAGTCCTCGCTCAAGCTGTCGATGATCACTACTCTCTCGGCCGGATAGCTGCCTGTGTTTTGGAAATGAACCGTGTATGCGATGACGGATTGGCCCCAGCTCTGCGAAGAGATCTCTGCGGGTTCGGCGGTCTTGTCATTCGGGTCGAAGCTGCCCACTACCTCGCTGCTAGTGAAGAACGAGTTGTCCGTGGGAACCTCGTCGCTGGATACCGGGTCGATCGTTGCCAATTGCTCGATCGCCGTACCTAAGGCGACACCAGCATCAGTATGCAACCGCACATGCAACTGGCTCGACTCGCCAATTGCCAGATCCGAGAAGCTCCACGACACCGCGTTGCCAGAGATCAGGGTTGGAACAACAGTGCATGATACCCAGCTTTGATCCACATCAAAGCTGAAGTTTACGGAACCGCTCATGGACACGGTACCATTGTTCCGGTAGATGATCCATACCGAGTTGTCAAAACCAGGTCGCGCGAGTTCGTTGACGACCTGCACCTGTAGATCCTCGATACCCGATAGGAGCGTCACAGCGAAGTCGTTATTGGCGGATACGGATGTGCTGTCCAACAAGGTGACCGAACGAACAGCAGGAAGGATGGACGCCACATAGGGCACAGGGGATACCGGAGTAAGGCTATAAGATCCCACATATACACCTTGCTCGAAGTAACCACTGGCCATGGTTCCCGCAGTGACCTCGATCGGTTGGATGTTCACCTCCGCGCCGGACAGCCCGTTTTCTCCAATATCCAGCACCCCGTTCATGTTCACATCGTTGTACAACGTTCCCGTGATCACAGGATGGACCGTCGGGCATAAACTGTTCAGAACATCGCACAGAGTATTGGGATCAAAGTCTGGAACAATTTCAACACCTTGATAAGGGATGTTGGGCAAACAGGTGATGCCCGTTTCCTGGATTACGAGCGTCCCTGCTTCAGTCGTAATCGGTCCGAGACAAGTCAAATTGGGCAATGTTTCCAAGTTCACCTGATCGAACGATACAGGTAGCGTCAGTACACCGCTCAGCTGTGGCATCTGCAACAATTCCAGATTCCAACACCGGGTGGGAAGTATTGGCATAGCAGTAAGCATGGGAAGCTGCTCAAACCAGCAGTACTCCACTGTATCGGGCAGATCGACAATATTCTGTAGAGCAGAAAGATCGTCCAATTGATACCATTCCATGCTGTCAGGTACAGCTGGAACCGAGATCAGGTTCGGCAACGACGCCAAGTACAGGTGGCGCAGAGAATTGCCCGCAAAAGTCGGGATCTCGGTACACGACACATCAATCAGTGTCATGTCCTTCAGTGTCGTTGGAAAAGCGTCAATGACGGTTATGCCCGGTACTTGTTGGATCAGCAACCGTACCAAACCATCGGGCAGGTCGGGGAGAACGGTCACATTGCTCATCGAACTCATCGATAGCGACAGTAAGTCCGGTGGGAATTGCGGTAGTGAACTGAGAGGTCCTTGAAGGTCCAATAATGTCAATGAAGGGGGCCATGCCGTAACGATCGTCGATGTCAATCCTTGAACGTAGTACATCCGCAGTACACGCAGGCCAATGAAGGCATCCAAGCCGTCGATGTGGCTATTTTCCCATGTGATGTCCAGATCGGTGGAATCGAGCGTGATCACTCCCAAAAGCTGACTGTTCAAATAGCCCGAAGCATCCACAGAACCGGGTACCCATACGTTGTAGACTGAACGCAGTTGGATGTCTTGAATGAAAACAAGTTGGGCGGATGATCGCTCCGGCAGAAGTCCCAAGATGGTCGAAATGCTCGCAAGGATCCATGTGAGGTGCTTCTGCATGACCATGTAATTTTCATACAAGATAGGCACCTCGACAACTCGCTACTCGAACAAACTCCCAGGTTTCACGCTCGGCACCTTGCCCAAATGTTTGTACGCCCGCTCGGTGCATTGCCTTCCGCGCGGTGTGCGCATCAGGTAGCCTTCCATGATCAGGAACGGCTCGTACACTTCTTCGATCGTGCCGCTTTCTTCTCCCACCGCCGTCGCCACCGTGTTCAAGCCCACCGGCCCACCAGCGAACTTGTCGATGATGCACAACAGGATGCGATTGTCCATCTCATCGAGACCGTGCGCGTCCACGTTGAGCATCTGCAATGCGTGCTTCGCGATGGCCATGTCGATGCTGCCATCGCCTTTGATCTGCGCGAAGTCGCGCACGCGGCGCAGGAGCGCGTTGGCGATGCGCGGCGTGCCCCGGCTGCGGCGCGCGATCTCCTGCGCGGCATCGTCCACGATCGGCAAGTTCATCAATCCGGAGGAACGGTGCAGGATGCCTTTCAGCGTTGCGGCATCGTAATAATCGAGGCGGCTATTGATGCCGAAGCGCGCGCGCAGCGGGGCGGTGAGCAGGCCGCTGCGCGTGGTCGCACCCACAAGGGTGAACGGGTTCAAGGTGATCTGTACCGTGCGCGCGTTCGGCCCGGAGTCGATCACCAGGTCGATCCGGTAGTCCTCCATCGCGCTGTAGAGGTATTCTTCCACGATCGGACTGAGGCGATGGATCTCGTCGATGAACAGCAGGTCGTTGGGTTGCAGGTTCGTGAGCAGGCCTGCGAGATCCGCGGGCTTGTCCAGCACGGGGCCGCTGGTCACGCGCATGTTCACACCCATCTCTTGTGCGATGATGCCCGCGAGTGTCGTCTTGCCCAAACCCGGAGGGCCGTGCAACAGGACATGGTCCAATGCTTCGCCGCGTTGCTTGGCGGCCTGAACGAAGACCTTCAGGTTGTCGGTAACGGCTTTCTGCCCGGCGAATTCCTCGAAACGGCGCGGACGCAGCACTTGCTCCATCTCCTTGTCGGAGGCGGCGCGTTGCTCGCTGCGGACGTCGAACTGCTCTGGCATGTGTTGCTCGCCGAAGCTCTTGCACAGGCGATCTGGCGAAAGTACCCATAGGTGCCAAAATGAACAGCGGTGCGATCATAGGGGACCGCACCGCTGCCGGAACACTCAGGATCGCTCGGCCTTACCACCGTACCGGCTCTCCCCGTCGGCTCCCGCCGACATGGTGAAGCTATACTCGCGATGAAGCGATCACCAACGCGTTCGCCGAAATCACCCGAAAAGACGATACGCGTTCACCCGTGTTCTGGAAACGAATCGTGTAGGTAACCAGCGTACCGGCGAGAACTTCCGCAGGCGAGAGTATTTCCGGATAGACGAGCTTGTCGTTCGGATCGAAACTGCCGAAGGTGAACCCTTTCAGCGAGTTGGAATTGTTCGCCGGAGTCTGATCCGGCTGCGCAGGTATGGCGCTGCCGCCGGAATTCAAAGTGGTCTGCAAGAGCGTACCCGGATCCGTGGACGCCGTGATCTCGAACCCGATCAGATCACCCTCGACCAGTTCACGGTGTTGCCGGTCACCGATGTCGGTACAGGTGAAGCGGATACAAAGCTCTGGTGCGGATCGATGGTGTAGGTGATCTCCGCACTGGTGGCCACTGTACCGACGTTGCTTACCGTGAACCACAGTTGACCATTGTAGCCCGGAACCATTGGGCTCGCGGAGATGGCCGAGAACAGCAGATCATACACACCGGGCGTGGTGTGGTAGCCGACGTCGTTCAGTGGGTCTACCTGCCATGGCCCGGTGAAAGTCACGGCATGCGGGGCAGTGGTGATCGTGCTGTAGGAGAAGGGTTGTTTGTCGCCTAACGTGGTATGCACGACAAGCAGCACCTTCTTCTTGAACCGGTAGATGACCGATCCCGTCTCCTCCTTTCCATCGGCCATGGTAGAGGTGCGGTCCAGGCGTTCCGTCCAGCCATCCGGCAGCAGGCCATGGTGCATGTCCTGCACTCCATGCTTGAGCAGGCTGATGACCGCTTCGGCAGCGCGACCCCGGAACTCCTGGATCTCCACCTCGGCCCGTTCCGCGTACCGGTCCAATTCGAATCGCTCCTGGGGGGGTGCGGATCGGTGTGTATCGTGTGCCATGTTTTTTCCGTTCGTTGGCTTCAATAGGTCAGGGTTACGCCAGCGCCCAGGCCCATGTCCACATCATAGTGCGCGGACGCGGCAATGGACTTCGTAAGGATATAACGCAGGCCCACCATGTATTCCAGATCGGTGTTGACCATCAGGTCCAAACGCAGGCGCGGGGTGAGCGGGATGTCCTCGCGCATCAGTTGGGCGCGCAACTCTCCATCGGTATCGATGCGGCCATCGAGAACGAAAAGCATCGGCAGGGTGTATTCGATGCCAGCACACAGTGCGCGGCGATCGTCCTTGGTGTTGTGTTGCTGGAAGATGTTCTCTTCCATCGTGTGATGCCTGCCTCTGCGATAGCGCCAGTCGAATCCAACGTAGGGGAAGAGCCATTGCATCTTTCCGAGGTAACGGCCGAAATGCGTTTCCGCTTCGTAGCCATGCTCATCGATGTAGCCGAGGCGCCATTCGCCTTGGAGTTTCCAGCGTTTGCCTTGGAGCATCATCTCGCCGTCGTTGCCATTGGTGGCGAAATCGTTGTGCGCCATGAAGTGCCAGTACGTGTCGTCCTTCAGGAACCTGCGCCACGAACGTTGCGGGTCCGGTAACTGCGGGTCCGGTGGTGAGTGCTCATAGCTGAACACTCGCCCCATGCCGCTCATCATGTGGTAGAGGATGTGGCAGTGGAAGAACCAATCGCCGCTTTCCGTTGCTGCGAATTCGATGGTGTCGGTCTCCATCGGCATGATGTCGAGCACGTTCTTCAGCGGCGCGTGATCGCCCTGTCCGTTCAGCACGCGGAAGAAGTGACCGTGCAAGTGCATGGGGTGGCGCATCATGGAGTTGTTGTGCAGGATGATGCGCACGTTCTCGCCGTTGCGGATCAGGATCCTGTCCGTCTCTGAAACGGTCTTGTTGTCGATGCTCCA
>JANMKC010000052.1:0-10299 GCA_031371785.1 Flavobacteriales bacterium
CACCATCTGGATGGTGGCGCTGTTGCTGGGCGTCACGAGCCTCCTCGCCGTTTACAGCGCGTGCAGCTGGATGGTGTGGCGCCATGACGGCGGTACGCTCGGTGTACTCTTCAAGCAAGCGATGATGCTCGCTGCGGGCGGCTTCATCATGTATGGCGCGAGCAAGATCCGCTACACGGTCTACTCGCGTCTTTCACAAGTGCTTCTCGGTGCCACCATCGCACTGCTCGCGATCACGCTGTTGATCGGCTCGAACGTGAACGGTGCTTCGCGCTGGCTCGCGATCCCCGGCATCGGCATCACCTTCCAGACCAGCGATCTCGCCCGCGTGGTGATCATCGTCTACCTGGCGCGCGTGCTCGGAAAACCGCGCGAAGAACCATGGACCTTCCGCGAGGTGATGCTGAAACTCATGCTGCCCATCGGCGCGATCTGCGGATTGATCCTGCCTGCGAATTTCAGTACGGCAGCACTGCTCTTCAGTACGTGCATGATCATCATGTTCATTGGACAAGTACCGGTGAAGCACATGGCGCTGATCGCTGGTATCGCGGTGGCGGCGTTCGGGCTCTTGCTCCTGCTCGCGAAAGCGGATCCGGAACTGCTCCCGCGTTTGAAAACATGGGAATCACGCATCTCCAACCACGGAGGTGAGGACAAGGACGCGAACTACCAGGTGAACAATGCGAAGATCGCGATCGTGCATGGCGGGCTTCTGCCCAATGGACCCGGCACCGGTACTTCGCGCAACTTCATGCCGCATCCCGAAAGCGATATGATCTACGCGTTCATCATCGAGGAATACGGATCGATCATCGGTGGTCTTGGTCTCCTGCTCCTCTACCTGATTCTGCTCTTCCGCGCGATGCGTATCGCGAACAAGTGCGAGAAACGCTTCGGCCAGCTGGCAGCGATAGGCCTCGCGCTGGGTCTGGTGCTGCAAGCCTTGGTGAACATGGCCGTTGCTGTCAACCTCGTGCCGGTGACGGGACAGCCCCTGCCCCTTGTGAGCATGGGCGGAACCAGCATGTGGTTCACCTGTCTCGCGCTCGGCATCATGGTGAGCGTGAGCCGAAGCGTTTACGATATCGAAGCGCCTCCTCCTGCGGAGAAACGCCAGCGCACCACTCCTCCTGATGAGCCAACCGTCGCGATCGCCTGAACATCGATAAATGCCTTCAACGCAGAGGCGCAGTGAGCGCAGAGGAACGCAGAGAAGGAATACGCAATGAAGAAGAGGGCAGCTCACGGTCCGAACGCGGAGGGTTCGCCTTCGGCGAAAGGGAGCCTGCGTGTGATGATCTCCGGAGGCGGAACGGGAGGCCACATCTTCCCGGCCATCGCCATCGCCAACGCTGTGAAGGAGCGCGAGCCGGGAACAGCGTTCCTCTTCGTGGGTGCTGAAGGGAAAATGGAAATGGAAAAAGTTCCGGCGGCCGGCTATCGCATCGAAGGCTTGCCGATACGGGGTTTCCAACGCACCGCGCTATGGAAGAACATCGGGCTGCCGTGGCGTTTGATGCGCAGCATGATGAAGGCGCGCGCGCTCGTGCGCGAGTTCAAACCGGATGTCGCGGTTGGAGTTGGCGGCTACGCCAGTGGCCCCACGCTCGATGCCGCCCAACGCGCGCACGTTCCTACACTGATCCAGGAGCAGAACAGTTTTCCCGGCGCAACGAACCGCTTGCTCTCGAAGAAAGTGGATCGCATTTGCGTGGCATACACGGGCATGGAGAAGTTCTTTCCGAAAGAGAAGATCCTCCTCACGGGGAATCCGGTGCGCCAGGAAGTGGTACGGCTCACGGGAAAAGGTCCGCGCGGGCTGGAATATTTCGGGCTGGCGGAAGGTGGTCCCATCGTGTTCGTTACCGGTGGAAGCCTTGGTGCGCGCGGCATCAATCGCGGGATCGAGATGGCGCTTCCGCTGCTGAAAGAGAATGGCGTGCAGTTGATCTGGCAAACGGGCACGCCCTATTTCAACCAAGCACAAGAAGCAGTTGCGAAATTGAAATACACCGAGTGCAAAGTGCATGAGTTCGTAAGCAAGATGGATTATGCGTATGCCATCGCGGACCTCGTTGTCGCACGTGCCGGAGCGATCAGCGTGAGCGAGCTCTGCCTTGTGCAATTGCCCGCGATACTCGTTCCACTTCCGACCGCGGCCGAAGATCACCAGACCAAGAACGCGCGCGCGTTGACCGATCGCGGGGCAGCGATACTCGTAACGGACGATCGTGCGGTGGAGTACCTCGGCAAGGAGATCATCCGGTTGATCGGGGATGAGAACGCCTTGATGGAACTGCGCTCAGCGATGGCCGGACTTGGGCAACAGAACGCAGCGGAGGCGATCGCTGCGGAAGTGATACGACTGGCACGATCATGACCACGCAGCATCCGCCCCTCCTCTACTTCATCGGCATCGGTGGCATCGGCATGAGCGGGCTCGCGCGCTACTACCGCAGGCGCGGATCCATTGTCGCCGGTTACGACAAGACACCGAGCGAGCTGATCGGGCAGTTACGCATGGAAGGCATCGAAGTGCAGTTCGATGAGAACCCGAACATCATTCCGCCGGAGTTCCGCGACGCCCCCGCCGATCAGGTGCTCGTGGTGCGCACTCCTGCGGTACCCGTTTCAAGCCCGCTCCTGAAGTACTGGCAGGACAGGGGTGCGCATATATTGAAGCGCAGCGAGGTGCTCGGCATGATCACACGCGACCGCCGCACGATCGCGGTGGCCGGCACACATGGCAAAACAACGGTGAGCACCATGCTCGCTTATCTCCTTACAGAAGGTGGCGTGAAGTGCAACGCCTTCCTCGGAGGCATCAGTGCTAACTACGGGACGAACGTGCTGCTCAACGACGCTGCGACCGTGAACGTGGTGGAAGCCGACGAATATGATCGCAGTTTTCTGCGTTTGTCTCCCAGTGAAGCGATCATCACCGCCATGGACCCCGACCATCTTGACATCTACGGGACCGCCGAGGCCATGTACGCGGCGTACGATGAATTCGCGGGGCTTGTCACCGGAAAACTTCTCGTGCATGAACGGATCGCGTCGCACTTCAACAACCCTGTTACGTCGAGCGCAGTCGAGACGTATGCCATCGACGCACGCACGGAGCCACGAGCCGAGAACATCCGCGTGACCGATGGCGCTTACTGGTTCGACCTGATCGCCGAAGGCCATACGCTGCGCGACCTCACACTAGGCATGCCCGGCAGGCACAATGTGGAGAACGCGATCGCCGCCAGCGCCATGGCACTTGCATTTGGCGTCACGCCAGAGAAACTACGCAAGGGACTCGCGACGTTCCGTGGTGTCCGTCGCCGTTTCGAACTACGGGCCAAGACCGCACGCTCCGTCTTCATCGACGACTACGCCCACCACCCAGCGGAACTGGAAGCGTGCATCCGCAGTGCGAAAGAGTTGTACCCCGGCCGCAAGGTCACCGGCATTTTCCAGCCGCACCTCTTCAGCCGCACGCGCGACCTGGTGCTCGACTTCGGCAAGAGCCTCGCCCTGCTGGACGAGCTGATCCTGCTGGACATCTACCCCGCGCGCGAGGAGCCGATCCCCGGTATCACCAGCAGATGGATGATGGAATATGTACCCATCATGAACAAGACGGTGTGTACAAAGGAGAACCTCCTGCCCCTTCTCCGCGCGCGCAACGTTGACATCTTGCTCGCGCTTGGCGCGGGCGATATCGACCGGCTCGTTCCCGGCATCGCCGCACTGATAGAAGAGAAATGAAACAAAAGCTCCAACGCCTGATTCGCCCCGCCCTGATGGTGCTCGGGGCCGTGGTCATTGTGGCCGCGCTGGGCTTCGTGGAGCACAGTACCGATCGCACGCCGGTGAAGGAGCTCGCTGTGATGGTGGATGCGCCGGAAGGCGTTCACTTCATCGATGAGAACGCCGTGCGCGAACAGGTGCTCACCAGTGTGGACGGTGTGATCGGAACCGCCGTGGGCGATGTGGATGTGGTGACGATCGAAGCGCAACTGCGCAACATCGGCTGCGTGGCGAAAGCGAACGTGTACCACACGATGGACGGTGTGCTGCACGTTGTGGTGAAGCAGCGGGAACCCATCGTGCGTGTGATCAACAGCGACGGCAGCAGTTTCTACATCGACCGCGAAGGATGGACCATGCCGATGAGCGCGAACTACACCGCCCGTGTGCTCGTGGTGACCGGCCAATTGTTCGAGCCCTTCGCCCAGCAAGTGATCGACCTCCGCTCCGCGAGCGATAGCCTGCGACAGGCCACACGCAGCGATGAGATCTACCGGCTCGCGAGAACGATCACCGCCGATCCCTTGTGGAACTCGCTGTTCGACCAGGCCGTGGTGGACGCCAACGGTGAGTTCGAGCTGATCCCCCGCATCGGTGGGCAGCGGGTGAAGGTCGGGCAGGTGGATCCGCGGTATGGCGAAGGCACTCGCGCCGGTTCGAGGATGCTCGATCAGCGACTTGCCAAACTGAAGACCTTCTACCAACAAGGCATACCACAAGCCGACTGGCGCAGGTACAGCGTGATCGACACGCGCTTCGCGGATCAAGTGGTATGTACCCGACGTGGCGACTACCGTCCGGAGCCGATAAAGAAACCCGCATCAACCCGGAGCAACGTGAACGTTGCCCCGACAACGCGCTGACGCGCAACGCAAGAGATGGAGCAGCAGAACAGTGACATCGTAGCCGGCCTCGACATCGGCACCACCAAGATCGCCTGCATCGTGGGCCGCAAGAACGAGCAGGGCAAGATCGAGATCCTCGGCATGGGCAAGAGCCGCAGCGACGGTGTGAACCGTGGCGTGGTGAGCAACATCCAGAAAACGGTGGACAGCATCAAGGCCGCTGTGCGGGAAGCAGAGGACAGCGCAGGCGTGGACATCGCCACGGTGAACGTGGGCATCGCCGGCCAGCACATCCGCAGCATGCACCACCGCGGCATGATCACGCGACAGACCGCGAACCTCGAAGAAGAGATCCGCCAGTCGGACATCGACGCGCTGATCGATGACATGTACAAGCTGGTGATGCCGCCCGGCGAGGAGATCATCCATGTGATCCCGCAGGAATACATCGTCGATCACGAGCAGGGCATCAAGGATCCCATCGGCATGAGCGGCGTGCGCATGGAGGCCAACTTCCACATCATCAGCGGCCAGCTCACCGCCGCCCGCAACATCAACAAGTGCGTGCATCGCGCGGGACTCGAAGTGACCGAGCTCATCCTGGAACCATTGGCCAGCGCGGACGCCGTGCTGAGCGCCGAAGAGAAGGAAGCCGGCGTGGTGCTCGTGGATATCGGCGGCGGCACAACGGACATCGCCATTTTCAGCGACCATATCATCCGGCACACCGCCGTGATCCCCTTTGGTGGCAACGTGATCACCGACGACATCAAGATGGGCTGCTCGATCCTGCGCGATCAGGCGGAAACATTGAAGACCCGCTTCGGCAGCGCGCTCGCGGCGGAGAACAAGGAGAACGAAGTGGTGTGCATCCCCGGGCTGCGCGGGCGCGAGCCGAAGGAGATCAGCTTGAAGAACCTGGCGCACATGATCCAGTGCCGTATGGAGGAGATCCTCGAACACGTCTTCTTCGAGGTGAAGAACAGCGGGCTGGAGAAGCAGCTCAGCGCGGGCATCGTGCTCACCGGCGGCGGTGCGCAACTCAAGCACTTGCGCCAGCTCACCGAATACATGACCGGCATGAGCACACGCATCGGTTACCCGAACGAGCACCTCGCCAAAAGCAACGTGGATGATGTGACCAGCCCGCTCTTCGCCACCGGCGTGGGCCTTGTCATGAAGGGCTTCGAGTTCATCGAGCGCCGTCGGAAACCTGCCGAAGCGGCCGCGGTAAAGGTCAAAGGACATTCACAAGCGACCAAAGCCGGCAGCTTCTTCGACCGCGTGCTGAAAGGTGCCGGTGAGATCTTCAGTGATGATGAAGCCTGATCGCAAAATGGTAAATGGTTGTTGGTTGATGGTTGTTGGGAGACCAGTTGATGACCGCGACCAACAACCATCAACCAACAACCACCAACGAACCCTGATCCCCCAATCCCCCCGACCATGAAATTCGAATTGCCCACCGAACTGTCCAGCATCATCAAGGTGATCGGCGTTGGTGGTGGCGGCAGCAATGCCGTCAACCACATGCACGCCCAAGGCATCAATGGCGTGGACTTCGTGATCTGCAATACCGATAAGCAGGCACTCGACATGAGCCGCATCCCGGTGAAGTTGCAGATCGGCGCGGCCCTCACCGAAGGGCTCGGTGCGGGGAGCGTGCCTGAACGCGGCGGCCTCGCGGCGCAGGAGAACATCGATGAGATCCGCCAGTTGCTGAGCACGCGCACCAAGATGCTCTTCATCACCGCCGGCATGGGTGGCGGCACGGGCACGGGCGCTGCGCCGGTGATCGCGCGCATCGCACGCGACATGGGCATCCTCACCGTGGGCATCGTCACCATGCCCTTCCTCTGGGAAGGCCGCAAGCGCAAACAACAAGCGAGCGCGGGCATTGAGGAGATGCGCAATTCCGTGGATACGCTCCTCGTGATCAACAACGATCGCCTCCGCGATCTCTATGGCAATCTCACCATGGATGATGCCTTCGCCCATGCGGACAACGTGCTCACCACCGCCGCTCGCGGCATCGCCGAGATCATCACCAAGACCGGCAAGGTGAACGTGGACTTCGAGGATGTGCGCACGGTGATGACGAACAGCGGCGTGGCCATCATGGGCATGGCCGAAGCCGAAGGGGAGGATCGCGCGATCCGCGCAGCGCAGGAAGCGCTCGCATCTCCCCTGCTCAACGACAGCGATATCAAGGGTGCGAAATTCGTGCTGCTCAACATCGCCCTTGGCGATCGCCAGATGCAGATGGACGAGATGACCGAGATCACCGATCACATCCAGGACGCCGCCGGCAGCAGCGCCGATGTGATCTGGGGGTATTGCCAGGACGAATCGCTGGGTGATCGCTTGCGTGTGACGGTGATCGCCACGGGCTTCAACCAGAGCCCGCTCACCGGCGGCCTCGAGCCGAAACAGGAGGCGCGCAAGGTTGTCGATCTCCACGCCGATCTGCCCACGATGATCACCGCGCCCATCTTGAATCCTGTCACGGGTGCCTCGGTGAACAAACCCAAGGTGAGCGCGCCCGTCGCGAAAGAGGAACCACAGGACTACGTGGTGAAGACCATTCCAGTGGCACCAGCTGCGCCGGAAACGCCGGTAGTCGCCCCGAAGGAGGAGTTGATCGCGAAGGTGATGGAACCCGCGAAGGAGCAACGCATCATCGAGTTCGAGGTGATCGCGCCACAGACCTTGCCACTCGCTGCTGAAAAGGTGGTGCCCGTGGAAGTATCGGCCCCCGCGATCTCCATTCCTGTGGAGGAGAAGAAGGTCTTCGAACTGTACGAGGAGAAGGTAGCCGCTCCGGTGGCCACGTTGGAGAACCAACCGGTCGTGGCTGGTCCTGTGGAACAGCGGCCCAACTCACAGGAACACCAGATGCGCGTGGAGGACCGCCTCGCCAAGATGCGCGAGATGACCATGCGCCTGCGTTCACCGAACGGCCTGAGCGACCTGGAACGCGAGCCCGCCTATAAGCGCAAGAATGTCACCTTCAACGACACTCCGCACAGCTCGGACAGCAGTATCAGCCGGTACACGCTGAGCGAAGAGACCGACGAGAACGGTGAGCGCCGCGTGGAACTGAAGAAGAACAACCCGTTCCTGCACGATAACGTTGATTAGCTGATGTGCTGATCCGATGATGAGCTGATGTCCCCTCGCGACAAGCCGTCATCCGCAGCACGCAACGCACCACGAACATGACATTGCAGGAGCGCATCGACGCCGACATCAAAGCAGCCATGCTTGCCCGTGAGAAGGACAAGCTCAACGTGCTGCGCGCGATCAAGAGCGCGATCCTGCTGGAACTCACGAAGGAAGGCGGCAGCGGTGGTGTGAGCGACGAGGCCGGTATGAAGCTCCTCCAGAAACTGCACAAGCAACGCACGGAGGCCGCCGCCATCTATCACCAGCAAGGCCGTGCGGATCTCGCTGCGGAAGATGATGCGCAAGCGAAAGTGATCGAGGCCTACTTGCCCGCACGCATGAGCGAGGCGGATATGCAGGCTGCCGTGAAGAGCATCCTCGACGAGGTGGGTGCGAAGAGCATGGCCGACATGGGGCGTGCCATGAAAAGCGTGAACGAAAAACTCGCAGGCAAAGCCGACGGCGGTGCGATCGCCGCTGCGGTGAAGAAGGCGCTCGCAGGAGGCTGAACATAAAGGTTGGTCCCGGCACGGGCCGGGAAAACGCTACGGCGCGGGGAACGGTAAGCCCCGCGCCGTGGTGCGTTCCAGACACTGCTATCACAGATCCCGAAGAAGTGATGAGTGACTGAGTGGCGAGTGGCGAGTGGCGAGTGTGGCTACCGACGGCACTCGTCACTCACCACTCAAATCGGGCAATGTGGGAGTTGTCTATTCGCCCACCGCGCGCATGTACTCCTTGTAGCTACAGTTGCTCGCGTTCTTGAAGTGCAGCACCGTGCCGTTGCTGTGCATGATCCGGCGGTACTCGGTGAGCCGTCCATTGGTCATCATCCGGGTGATGGTGATCACGCGCTCCTGTTCCACGATCACCGAACGCTGCACTTGCATGGGATCCAACGGCACTTGAGGCGAGCTGGACACGGAGGATATTCCTTCAGCCGTATTGCTCCCATCGATCACCGAGGCTGATGCGATCAGTTCAGCAGCGGGTCCGCTCAGCCGCATGCCACCGGTGCGTTCCATCTCGCGTGTGGGGTCAATGAACGGCTGAACGAAGTGTCGTTCACGGCGATCACGGTGCGCGGAAACCGAGGGTGTCCGAAGCGACGCGGTCACCTCGTCGTTCGCGCGTATCCGGTGCGTCATGCGGTAGTCTGTATCGTAGCTGAAATCACCTGCGCCGGAATAGAAGCGCACATAACCCACGGGGCCGATGTAGTGTACATCGATCAGGCTCGGCACCGGCTCCAGTGTCACCGTGAATCGGAAGATGAACGGCGCATTGGCCAGCGCCTCATCGCTCATGCGCGTGTCGAAGAAGAGCTGTTTGGTGAGGCATCCTTCCCGCTCGAACGAGATGGTCCAGGTGCTCTGAAGGTCGAGCCGCAGGGAAATGCGGCGGATGTCGTCTGTGAGCACCTCCATGGTGCGCGCGCCGCGCGAGATCGTTACACGCGCACCTTCGAGGGAGCCTCCTTGCACATGGAAGCGCCCGTGGATGTACAGGGCGGCATCCGTGGTTGCCCGTGAGGCGGATGGTGCGGCGAGCAGGAGACCTGCTGCGAGGAGGAGGGGTAAGCGTGCCATGGGATCAGGGATTTCTGTTGATCGCGTTCGACGACCCGAAATTCCCGAACGCCGCAAGCGGAATCCATACCCGGAAGACGGTATTTTTCGGACAGGGAAGCCTCCTACCGGCGACAAACCCATGGTATTCCTGTAGGCAGGCGATGCGCTATGCATCCCCGGAAATTACGGAACCCGCTCGAAAGCGGGCTCCAAAAGGCGTGCGTGTTCGGCGCTCAGTGCTGGCCGTTCGTTACGAGGCGTTCGTCGGACCTCGCTACGGAGCGCTGGTCCGCCACGCGGGAAGCATCCACCAGGTGATAATCGTGGCGCACTTCGAGGTGGCCGGTGCCTTGGGCGAAGGAGAAGCGGCCCACAGGCCCACTATAGGCCATCTGTTGGCCCGCTGGCTTTGGGAACAGCAGCACTTCGAAGGGGATGTTCTTGTTCGCGCGCGCTTCGGCCTTGGTCGCGAAGGCCCCATGCGTGTCCAGTTCAATGCGCTTGGTGATGTGGCCGGGCATGTGCAGTTCCAGCGTCGCCACCATGTCCACCGGCAGGTCGAGTATGAAGCTGCCATCGGCAACGCTGGCGCTGTCGAGCAAGCGGCCTTCTTGCAGCAGCAATGCGTAAGCGCTTTTGGGGTCACCGTCCGCCACGGTCACCGTTCCGTTCAGGGTGAGCTGTGGAAGGCGCGGCGGGTTCGCCGCTTTGCAGGTAAGGATGGCCACGCACGAGGCGAGGCTGACGATCGAAAGCTTCAAGTAATTCATCGGTTCAGGTTGGGTTGTGTTCGTGTTTGTGAAGGCGAAACAGCGCACTACACCGCACGGGCTTTCATCGCGATGAGCAACTGGCGGCGATCACCGCGCAGGTGGATATTTCCTGATCAGCGAGGGCGGAAGCGGCGCGCAAAAGCG
>JANMKC010000075.1:0-6197 GCA_031371785.1 Flavobacteriales bacterium
GTACCTGAAGGAACTGGTGCGATGTGCGAGTTGTTGCGCAAAGGCGAAACAGACCTCGCCATCCTTGTCACCGAAGGCGCCGTGCGCGACATCCTCAACGGCAACCCCAGCCGCATCATTTCCAACTACGTCGATTCGCCACTGACCTGGGGCGTGCATGTCGGTGCTAAGTCCGCGTTACAAGCACCGAACGACCTGAAGAAGGTTCCCTTCGCGATCAGCCGCTTCAACTCGGGCAGCCACTTGATGGCGATGGCCTATGCGCAACGGCACGGCTGGCAACCTGTCGAAAATGATTTCATCATCGTACACGACCTCGCCGGTGCGGTGAAGCGACTGCAAGAACCGGAACCAGCCGTCTTCCTCTGGGAGAAGTTCATCACCGCATCGTACGTGCATAGCGGAGTGCTCCGCCGCATCGATGAATACCGGCCGACATGGCCCTGCTTCGTGGTGGTCGCGAGGGAGGAAGTGTTGAAGGAACACGCGAACGCTATGCGCACGCTGTTGAAGATCATCCGCGATCAGGCCCTCGGCCTCATGGCGAAGAAGAACGCACCGGAGATGATCGCGCAGCGATACGGGATGACGGTGGCGGATGCGAAGGAGTGGTTCGGTGGGGTGAAGTGGAATACGGATGGGAGGGTGGATGGGGAGGCGCTGCATGCGGTGAGCGATACGCTGTACAAGGTGGGTATGTTGGAGCGGGCCCATACGGAGAATGAAGTGGCGGAACTGCTCGTCGCATCTCCCAAGCAAGGCTGAGACGACAGACCCTTTCCCAGCGCTCCGGGACCTTTGGGATCGGTACATTCGCCTCCCTTTCCAAAATGGCCGACTTCACCGCCCACCCCACCGCCGTCATCGACCCCGGCTGCACGATCGGCAAGGGCACCCGCATCTGGCACTTCAGCCACATCATGCCCGGCTGCGTCATCGGCGAGAACTGCAACATCGGACAGAACGTGGTGATAAGCTCGGAGGTGAAGCTGGGCAACAACGTGAAGGTGCAGAACAACGTGAGCATCTATACCGGCGTTGAGTGCGAGGACGACGTGTTCCTCGGCCCCAGCATGGTCTTCACCAACGTGATCAACCCGCGCAGCGCCGTGAACAGGCGTGGGGAATACCTTCGCACGCTCGTGAAAAAAGGAGCCACCATCGGCGCGAACGCCACCATCGTCTGTGGGCATCCCATCGGCCGCTTCGCCTTCATCGGCGCGGGTGCGGTGGTAACGAAGGAAGTGCCGGACTACGCCCTCGTCATGGGCAATCCCGCGCGACAGACCGGTTGGATGAGCGAGTTCGGCCACAAGCTGAAGTTCGATGCGGACGGTGTCGCGACCTGCTCGGAAAGTGGAGAGAGATACAAACTGGAGAATGGTCGTGTCGAAAGGCTCCACTGAGCGCAGTGAAATGCATCCACAGATCCCGCAGATGACACAGATGAATACCGTTACGAATTATCTGCGTCCATCTGTGTTCATCTGTGGATGGATCAGATCCGTATCATGAGCGGCAAGATCAAGTTCGCAGTGGTGGGCTGCGGCCACATCGGCAAGCGCCATGCGGAAATGGTGAAGCGCCATCCGGAAGCGGAACTCGTTGCCGTGTGCGATGTGCGTCCAAGCAGCGCGACCGGCGCGGACGCGTTCGGTGTCCCTGTGTTCACCGATCTGGACGCACTGCTGCGTGAGATGCCGAGCATCGATGTGGTGAACGTGTGTACGCCCAACGGCCTTCATGCTCAACAAAGCCTGAAGGCGCTCGAGGCGCGCAAGCATGTGGTGTGCGAGAAGCCGATGGGCCTGAGCAAGAGCGAATGCGAAGAGGTGCTCTACAAGGCATTGCAAGTGCATCGCACGGTCTTCGGCGTGATGCAGAACCGCTACAGCCCGCCAAGCCAGTGGATCAAGAGCGTGATCGACGATCGCAAGCTCGGCGACATCTTCCTGGTACAAGTGAACTGCTACTGGAACCGCGACGAGCGTTACTACAAGAAGGGTGGTTGGAAAGGCCGGCAGGATCTCGACGGGGGCACGCTGTTCACCCAGTTCAGCCACTTCATCGACATCATGTACTGGCTCTTCGGCGACATCACCGACATACAGGCCAAGTTCGCCGACTTCAATCACGCGGACCTCACCGAATTCGAGGACAGCGGCCTGGTGAACTTCCGCTTCGTGAACGGAGGCATGGGCTGTGTGAACTACAGCACCGCCGTGTGGGACCGAAACCTGGAAAGCAGCATGACGATCATCGGATCGAAGGGCAGCGTGAAGATCGGTGGGCAGTACATGGACCAGGTGGAATACTGCCACATCAAGGACTACACGATGCCCGAACTCGCGGCCACCAATCCGGCCAACGATTACGGCACTTACAAAGGCAGCGCGAACAACCACAGCTTCATCATAGACAACGTGGTGGACACGCTCAAGGGCCGCACCACGCTCACCACCAATGCGCTGGAAGGATTGAAGGTGGTGGAGATCATCGAACGCATATACATGTTGAGGAAATGAGCGACCTGTACGACAGACTGCTGAAGAAAGAGGCGAAACTCGCCGTCATTGGATTGGGCTACGTCGGCCTGCCCATCGCGCTGGCCTTCGCGCGGAAGATCAAGGTGGTCGGCTTTGACATCAACCAGCGCCGCGTGGATATGATGCGCCGTGGCGAGGACCCGAGCAACGAGCTCAGGCAGGACGAATTCAAAGGCTGCGACATCCACTTCAGCGCGGATATCGAGGATCTGCGCGACGTGGAGTTCTTCATCGTGGCCGTACCCACGCCCATCGACCAGCAGAACATTCCCGACCTCACACCCTTGCTCGGTGCGACGCGCACAGTGGGCAAGGTGCTCAAGCAGAACGATTATGTCGTGTATGAGAGCACGGTGTATCCCGGTTGCACCGAAGAGGATTGCGTGCCCTTGCTCGAAAGCCTTAGCGGGCTCACCTACGTGAAGGATTTCAAGGTGGGCTACTCGCCGGAACGGATCAATCCGGGCGACAAGGACCACACGCTGGAAAGCATCGTGAAGGTGAGCAGCGGCTGCGACGCCGAAAGCGCGGAGATCGTCGCGAAGGTGTACGAACTGGTGGTGAAGGCCGGTGTGCATCGCGCCGCGAGCATCAAGGTGGCCGAGGCCGCCAAGATCATCGAGAACACGCAACGCGACGTGAACATCGCCCTCACCAACGAGCTCTCGATCATCTTCAACCGCATGGGCATCAACACCTACGATGTGCTCGAAGCGGCAGGCACCAAATGGAATTTCCTCAAGTTCCAACCGGGCCTCGTGGGCGGCCATTGCATCGGCGTGGATCCCTACTACCTCGTGTACAAGGCGAAGGAACTCGGCTACCACGCGCAGATCATCGACAGCGGCCGATTCGTGAACGACAGCATGGGCGGCTATGTGGCCAAGCAGACCGTGAAGAAGATCATCGCCACGGGCAAGAACGTGAGCGACGCGCGCGTGCTGGTGATGGGCGCCACCTTCAAGGAGAACGTCACCGACATCCGCAACAGCAAGGTGGCCGACGTGGTGCGCGAGCTGAAGAGCTTCAGCGTGCAGGTGGACGTGACCGATCCGCATGCCGATGCGGAGGAAGTGGAACACGAGTACGGCTACACGCTAGCCAAGGAAATGAAGGGACCTTATGATGCCATCATCGTGGCGGTGAACCACACCGAATACGCGAACAAGGACGAAGCGTGGTTCAAGAAGATGCTCACGCCGAAGGGTGTGCTCGTGGACCTGAAGGGCATCTACCGGAAGAAGGTGAAGGACATCACGTACTGGAGCTTATGAACAAAGAAAACCGCAGAGGCGCGGAGGAGCGCGGAGAACGCAAAGAACAACCTGTCTGTTGATGAACCCATCTCCGTCATCTGCGCCATCTGTGGATAGAACAATGCAACGCAACATCCTCATCACTGGCGGCGCCGGCTTCATCGGTAGCCATGTGGTGCGCTTGTTCGTGAAGAAATATCCGCAGTACCGCATCATCAACCTCGATGCGCTCACCTACGCGGGCAACTTGGAAAATCTGCGCGATGTGGAAGGTGCCGCGAACCACACCTTCATCAAAGCGGACATCCGCGATGCGGAAGCCATGAGCGCTCTCTTCGTGGAACACGCTATCAACAGCGTGATCCACCTCGCTGCGGAAAGCCACGTGGACCGCTCGATCACTGATCCGCTGGCCTTCGTCAACACCAACGTCCTCGGCACGGTGAACCTGTTGAACGCGGCCCGCACAGCGTGGGCGAAAGCCTCCTCCTTTGGAGGAGGTTTGGTGGAGGGCGTGAACCGCTTCTACCACATCAGCACCGATGAGGTCTACGGCTCCCTCGCACCCTCCCCTTCCGGGGGAGGTCGGGAGGGGGCGAGCTTCTTCACCGAAGAGACCGCGTATGATCCGCAAAGCCCATACAGCGCGAGCAAAGCCGCGAGCGATCACTTCGTTCGGGCTTATGGCAACACGTACAAGTTCCCCTTCGTGATCAGCAATTGCAGCAACAACTACGGCAGCCACCAGTTCCCGGAGAAGTTGATCCCGCTCATGATCAACAACATCATCAAGCGGAAGCCACTGCCCGTGTATGGAAAGGGCGAGAATGTGCGGGACTGGCTCTGGGTGGAGGATCACGCGAGCGCGATCGACACGGTATTCCACAAAGGCGTGAACGGTGCGACCTACAACATCGGCGGGCACAACGAGTGGAAGAACATCGACCTCGTGCAACTCTTGTGCGGCATCATGGACAAGAAGCTGTCACGCGCGGAAGGCGAGAGCGCGAAGCTGATCACCTATGTCACCGATAGGGCGGGACATGATCTACGCTACGCGATCGATGCCTCGAAGATCGAACGCGACCTTGGCTGGAAGCCGGGCATCACCTTCGAGCAGGGCTTGGAGCGCACGGTTGACTGGTACCTCGCGAACACCGGGTGGCTCGATCACGTGACCTCCGGCGCATATCGCAACTACTACGAGGCCCAATACGCCAAACGCTGATGGGCTTCTTCGGCAACCTCTTCGGACCCTCGCGGCCTGACCTCGGGCCTGCCGACCTCAGTGTGTTGCGTTGCGATATCCACTCGCACTTCATCCCCGGCATCGACGATGGTTCGCAGACCTTGGAGCAGAGCATCGAGCTGATCAGCGCGATGCATGATCTGGGCTACACCAAGGTGATCACCACGCCGCACGTGATGGCGGACGGCTTCAAGAACACACCGGAGATCATTCTCGGTGGGCTGGAAAAAGTGCGGCGCGAATTGCATGCGAAAGGGATCGCGGTGGAGATCGAAGCGGCTGCTGAATACTACCTCGACCATGAGTTCGATCGGCTTGTGAAAGAGAAGAGCGTGCTCACCTTCGGGGACAACCATGTGCTCTTCGAGCTTCCATTCTTGAGCGAACCCGCAGGTCTCTTCAATGTGGTGTTCGAAATGCAGACGCTCGGATACAGGCCCGTGCTCGCGCATCCGGAGCGCTACCAGTTCTGGCATACCGACTTCGCGCGGTACGAGAACATGAAGGATCGCGGCGTCCTGTTCCAATTGAACACCATCGCGCTCATGGGCGCTTATGGTCCAGTGGTGAAGAAAACCGCGGAGAAGCTCATCGACCTGGGTTGGTACGAGCTGCTCGGCAGTGATTGCCACAGCATGAACCATGTGGAGGCGATCAAGGCCACGCTCACTGAGCCTTACCTGCACAAGCTCATCGCGAGCGGGAAGTTGCTGAACGCGAAACTGTAGTTTGTCCGGACCTGGGCGCTTTCGGGTTCCGTACCGATCTTGTGCGCATGCTGCGTGAAGCGAAGTTCCGATTGGTGCAGGCGATCGGTCGGCTTACGCATCGCTGGCTGCGCGTGCGCGACCTGCGCAGGGATCCGCTGCGCGGACAAGTGGAACTGCGCCCGGCTCGCACCGTTCATTGGGATCTCTCCAAGCTCACCTACATCGGGCCCGAACCGTTCTGGTGGACGCAGGAGGAGTTCTCGCTGGACCTGTCGTATCGCGTAGAACTGCCCTATGCGGAGATGATCGGAAAGGGCGTGGTGATCATGCGCCCATGAGCAAGGTCGCCGAGTTGGTTGGCGAGACGGACACGCGGCTATGGCGGATGCTTTTCCGCCAGGTGGACGCCGCCTACGCTGAGGCGGACTTCAGCAAC
>JANMKC010000125.1:0-2093 GCA_031371785.1 Flavobacteriales bacterium
GTTAGAAAATTTGAAAAATAATCATCATGTATCTGTTACCCGAACTTCCTTGGCCATCAAGCTGGGGTTGGTGGTCACGCCGTCGAGCACGCCCAGGTCCTGGGCTTCCTTGATCTGGCTGAGGCTGGCGGTGTCGATGAAGAATTTCATGCTGCTGCCGCCGAAGCGCTTTTTGCGATGGCGGTGCGCGAAAGTATCATCCGCTCAAAAGGCCGCATAGCGGATCCTTTCAACATGCGACCCGGCCCGCACCTCCATCAGATAAGCGGTTGGGGGTAGCGAGGGCAGTTCGTGCCGATCCGATCCTGTTGAAAGTGTGACGCGCTCGCTGAATAGCGTTCGTCCCTGCAGGTCCATGATCCGTAGGTCAGCAGGCCCCGAATATGTTCCCGTGGTCAGCAGTTCATACCGTCCTTCCCCGGCCCTCGATATGGTTGCCCAAGCATCGCCAAGGAGATCCGCATGGCTCGCGATGCCAACGCCAAGGTCACCATCCAGATCGATGTTCTGCGCATAGATCCCCGATCCCACGCGGTCGTCCTGCCAAACGGAAACCAATTGTCCGTTCATGATCGTCCCACAGCTTGCGTCATCCTTGTTGCTGTTCACCGAGCAGAGCGTGCGCGAGGTTGGCGACCATACCGGAGCGCCCTCAGCATCGAGCCGCACGGCCTTCAGGTGTTCATCCCCGAACCCGCCTTCGCTGTAAACGATGATTGCACCGTCCGCACTGGCGGCTATACCATCCGGCGATGGAAGGTTGGCACTGTTCGGCACCACCACAGCGCCTTCGCCCGGCAATTGCAGAATGCCGTCCGTGTCGATGCGTTGCACCCAAATGCCACCCTGGGTCTGGCCGCTGTTGGTCACCTGTACCGGCACCATGATACCCAGATCGTCCGAGATGAAGGTGCAGCCCGGTGTGAACTTCTGAACGGTGGCACCGGTAACCACTTCAATACCGTCCGCACTCCAGAATTCACCGAATGGTCCGACATGTTGGGCAAATACATCCGAGAGCGAGGCATTGTTCGGATTGCTCGTGTTGAACGCCAAGTAAAAGCCAGTGTAGCCGTCGGATACGGGTTCGGGGAAATAGAAGCTTGAAATGGTCTTGCTGGAAAGGTTCAAGGTATCGATTACTTGCCCTAAAGCATCGAACCATTGAGCGTGCAAGGTGCATGTGTAGGGAAAGCTGCCCACCTCCTTCACATATTGCACATGATAACTGCCGTCGTTGTTAGCGATGATCTTCGGTCGCGAATACTTGTCAGGCCCGGTGATCTGATAGGACGAGCTGCCCAGAACAGTGCCGTTCGCCTGGATCCGTTGCACGGCCACCCACTTGTCGCTAGCGTCATCCGCGTTCCACGCGATCTGCGCATCGTTCGAGCTGAGTATGCCGATCACGGGGCCAAGGCCCTCGGTCGAAGACGGGTCCGTGAGCTGCACGCCGTCGGCACCCCAAAGCTCTTGTCCCGATGGGTCGATCTTGTACGCCACGATGTCCAGATGTCCCGTGCGCTCATCCTGGAAGGCCACGATCGCATTGCCATCGTGGTCGGTCTTCATGTCATAGCGGAACAGCGCGCTGTTCTGCGGATGATCGCTGATGACGATACCGCCAGCCGCCCAGAGCGCATTGCCGTTCGCATCCAACCGTTGCATACGCAACTGATATCCGCCGGACCCGCCGTCGAACCAGCTGATGTAGGTGCTGCCATCCGGGCCATCGCACATCATCGGTGTGGCGGCGGTAACTCCCGCACCGTCGCGCACGAGCGTGTTCATGGCGGTGTTGTTCGTCCATTGGGCATGGAGAGCAGCGAAAGTGATGGCCGATGCAGTGAGCAAGATCGATCGCATGTTGTCGGGCTTGAAGCCGAAAGCTATGCGCGGCGCTTCACTTCGCGGACGACCGCCGCATGAATTTCGCAGGAACGACCAGCAGCAGGGATGGTATCCATACCCATAGCACTTCACTGGAGAACACCGCCAAGCCATGCCGGGTGAAGAAGCCGCTGATGCTGATGGGCGAAACGCGTATGGGCCGCCAGGGGAAAAAGAAGCGCTCATTGCTGAATGGGGAGAGG
>JANMKC010000213.1:0-2045 GCA_031371785.1 Flavobacteriales bacterium
TGTCGCTCGGCGTTCCGTAGTAGTCGTACAACTGGGGGCACTGCGCCCGTGCGCCCAGCGTGAGCAGGGCGGCAAGACACGGAACGGTCAGTGCGCGTACGGTCATTGGGCAGAGTTTCCCGCACGTCTTTACGCCATCGCGCGTTCAAAGGATACCGGCACCATCCGGAAGAACCATTCGATCCGCCCGGCGTATGAAAGCGACCTCCGAATGGAACACTTCGACCTTTGCGTGATCGGTGGCGGGCCCGCAGGCTACGCCGCCGCCATGCGCGCCATCGACCTCGGCATGCGCACCGCGCTCATCGAGAAGGAGCGCATCGGAGGCACCGGCATCTACAACGGCGCGCTCACCTCAAAGACCCTGTGGGAACTCAGTCAGCGCGTTACCAGTGCGAACGAGGTGGTGCGGGAACGCGGTCGTGAACCCTTCCGGCTCTCTTGGGAAGAGATCACGAAGACGCTCAACGAAGCGGTCTTCGAGCGCAAATACCTCTACGCGTGCCACATGCAATTGCTGGAGAACAGCGGCGACCAGTTCCATCACGTGCGTGGCACCGCACGCTTCCAGGATCCACACCATGTTACCGTGAGCCGCGCCGGTGAGCGCTTCACCATCCACGCAGACCGCTTCGTCATCGCCAGTGGCAGTCGCCCACGCACCATGCCGAACATCTTCGTGGATGAGGAACGCATCCTTTCCAGCGATGGCATCTTCCAGATCGACGACCTCCCCAAGAGCATCGTGATCGTCGGTGCCGGTGTGGTGGGCTGCGAGTTCGCCACCATCTTCAGCAACTTCGGTCGTACCAAAGTGCATCTCATCGATCGCGCCGAACGCATCCTGCCCTGCGAGGATGAGGACATCACGGAACTCATCGCACGACAGATGGAGCGCAAGGGTGTCATCATCCACCGCAGTGCGAAACTGGAACACATCGAAGCCCTGCCGCACGGCGTGGAGTACGAACTCTCCTATCCGGACGGAAAGCGCGAACGCGTGTGCGTGGAGAAAGCGCTGCTCTCCGTGGGCCGCATCGCCAACATCGATGATCTCGGACTGGAGCACACGGGTATCGAACGTGATCCGATGAGCGGCAATCTTCGCGTGGAGGACACACGATCCAGCGTGCCGCACATCCACGTGGTGGGCGATGCCACCGGCAACAACATGCTGGTGAACCTTGGCGAGCTCGAAGGCCGTCATGCGGTGGAACTGATGGCCGGGGTGGCCGAACGCCCGCTTACCTATGCTAACGTGAGCAGCATCATGTTCCTCGATCCCGAGGTAGCGGGCGTGGGGCTCAACGAACAGGAATGCATCAAGCAAGGCCTCGCGCACCGCGTGGCCCGCATCGACTATGCCTGCCTCGCGCGCGCCATCGCCATGCGCCGCACGCGCGGATTCTTCAAGCTCATCGTTTCCGACGATGACCACATGCGCGTGCTCGGCATGCGCGCCGTGGGCGAACACGCCAGCAGCGCTATCCAAGCCGTCGCGCTAATGATGCGTACCAACATGAGCATCCGCGAACTCGCCGAACTCGTGCATCCGCACCCCAGCATCACCGAAGGCGTGCAGGAGTGCGCGCGCATGCTGCTCGGCACGAGCATCTTCAAAAGCCCCGTGTTCGGCGACAAGATGCGCTGCACCGTGTGGCGGCCGGATGCCGCGGGGACGAAGGCGGCGTAAGCCCTACCCTACCGTCATCGCGAGTCCCGCCGGATGGCGGACGAAGCGATCTTTGATCCCTCCCACGACCCATCGTGCAATTACAGATCGTTTCGGTCGAGGACGCCCTCGCGATGACGTATGGAAAAACAGAAACGGCCCCGCACCGCAGGGCCGTTCCGTCATCCACGCCGCTTACGCGGCAAGGCCTTTCGCCGGGTCGCTCGCCGGGCTGGGCCCCGCGGCGCCGAGCGCCACCACGCGGAACCAGTAGAACTTGCCTGAGGCAAGCCGGGTAACCGTGTAGTGCGCAGCGCTGCTGAACGCTTTGGGCGACCACTTGCTCTCGTCGTTGGGGTCCTGTTCGTTCACC
>JANMKC010000100.1:0-9708 GCA_031371785.1 Flavobacteriales bacterium
GCGGTCTTGTTATTGGTTGTATTGTCAATGACCAGGTTTGGAACCGCACCCTGAATGCCGAAGTTGAAGTTGGTCGCTGTAGCAGCAGTTCCTACATTCAGTGTTCCACCTGTAATGGTCGGGGAAGTCGTGGATACCTGATAATCCAGCACGGTTGCACCAGTACTGCGCTGGACCAGATTGATCGTCCCACCGCTCATCGTGAATACCGACGTAGCGCTCGTGAAACCGAAACCAGCGGTAGCGCTGGAGGCGTTACCAACAGTGGTGACGTTTATGACACCAGCGGACATGTTGAATTGGGCGCCGGATGAGGTGATGTTTAGCCTTCCACTGAAGTTCATCGTACCGCCCTCCATGATGAAGCTCGAAGTAGTGGCACCGCTCATCGCGTTGCCCGAAGCCGTTCCGACGTTGTAAGTACCCGAAGTCATCCGCAACAGACCAGACATGGTCGGCGACGCCGCTTGTCCCGTAACCGTGAAGTTCGGGTTGTTGAGCCAGAGGCCCATGGTCGCGGGGAGAGTGTAGCCTGTTGAGCTCCACAACACGCCGCTGAACGTATTCGTCCCGCTGAATTTCAGCGTACCGGAACCAGCAGCTGACGTCAAGAGCGCACCCGTTGCAGCTGACGAGAGGCCACGAACCGTGAAGTTGGTCAGGTTGATATCTGCTACCTGCGCCTGGGAGCTTTTGTTCATCAGCAAAATGAACAGGTCGTTCGTAGCACCTGCGCCCGAGTAAGTCGAGCTAAAGCCGCCCGAGAATTTCAATGTGGCTCCCGCTGTATTCGTATTCGTGCTCAGGTCGATCGTCCCGGCGTTACTGATGTTCCCATTAACATCCAGATTGTGTGTGGTTATTGTGCCAGTGGCCGCAGTTGCAAGTGTGGCTCCAGCATTCACTGTGAGATCACCCCCAACTGTAAGAGATTGCGCCGCCGTGGCATTGTAAACGAGCTGTCCGGATGTGCCGCCACCGACGGTCAGGTTGGTAACGGTAGGGTTGCCAGCAGCAGCATCAATGGTAACAACGGCACCGTTCGCGATCGTCACGTTGTCTCCACCCGCTGGCACCACTCCACCGGCCCAGGTGGCTGCGGCGCTCCAGTTGCCCGAAACCGCGTTGGAGGTAATGCTCGCAGGCACTGATGAAACCAGCGAAACCTCATCGATCGCCGCAGGGGGGTTGCCAAGGGTGGAAGAATCCGACTTCCAACTAAAGACCAAGCGATAAGTTGAACCCGGAGTACCGACCAGTGTGATCGTTTCCGAATTGTATGCGGCCGAACTCAACTTGTACATCCCGCTTGTTGCTCCCGGTCCTGAGAACTGAAAGACAGATGAAATTGCGGTGTTGGCGACGGGAACACCAATAGAGGAACTGAGACCAAAGAAGACCTTCAAGTTGTCAAAGTCGCTTGTCGTTGTTCCCTCCCCGTTGGCCTTCCACTTGAAGGTCAACGTGAGTTTGCTCTGACCAGCAGGGATCGTGACGTCGTAATAGAGATGCTGAATAACACTTAGCTGTGAATAGGCCCAAGTAGTGCCAGCGGTGGATGAAATGTAACCGCACCGTGCACCCGCGCTCACCACAGGTACCGCACCAACGAACCAACCGTCCGTTGCTGAGTTCACCGCGGTCCAGTTGTTCAACGCAGGAGTAACGCCTGTCTCAAATCCACCATCACCCGTTGGGTTGATCAATGTGGTTTGCGCCTGCGCCTCTCGCGTAAGCCCACACAGACACGCGACCATCACGATCGCTTTGGACAAAAAGAGTACTGACCTTCTCATGGGAGCAAAAGGGTTGAAAGGGGTTTTGGAAAGCGTGCCGGGGAGGAGGACCTCCGGCGTTGGAACGGCGAAAAATAGAGGGCTGTCCCTTTGCCAGGGAGGCGCTGTGAGTAATTAACAAGGTTATGAACAACGGTAGTCTGATCGATCCGATCCGTTCGTGGGGCGTATCCGCGATCGGGCGACAGTATCGTTGCGATCGGCGACAAATCAGGCACGTTGCCTGTTCCTGTCGATCGACCGGGATCGTTGATAACCATTCGGTGATCGTTCATAACATCAGGCTGGATCGACACTGTGAACGGATGCTTCACTTGCCCGCAAGACGAGGGGAGAAGGATCGGGAACACCCCCAAAGCAGGGGCTGAATAGCGCGAGCGGCACGGTGGATCAGGAAAGAGACGCGCACTTTACGACGAACCCTGATGCTGGCCCGCTGGATCACTGCGCGTTCCCGTTCCGCTGGGTCCGCTCATTGCCGCAGATCCGTCTTGGCGTGACCCTGCGTGGACGCCTTTCCGCAGGGTCCGCTCATTGCCGCAGGTCCGTCTTGGCGTGACCCTGCGTGGACGCCGCTCAGGGCAATTGCTCCAACCGCGAGCCGGTCGGTATGGTGGCACCGATGTTCACCAGTACGGGATCACGATCGTTGCTGTTGCCGGTGTATTTCACCACGCCGTCCATGTTCACGTCCTCCGGGAAATACCCGGATACCGTGTTCGTTGGGATGGTGCCGCCGATGCGCGTGAGGATGGGATCGCGGTCGTTGCTGGTCCCGGTATACTTCAGGATGGTGTCCCGCAGCGCATTGCCGCTCCACAACAGCCGCACCGCCCCGATGGTCGTCAAGGCGTTCGTGCCGTAAATGGGAAGTGTTGTGGCCTGGAAGTTCACCGTGGTGGTGGTGGTGGAGAGCGCGATCACGCCAGCGGTCATGGCACCCAGGTGGTTGCGGTGTCGCACAGCGAGGTAGTAATTGCCGGGCGAAACGTTGAAGGTGAGCGGCGATGTGCCATCGGTGGCCACCACATTGCCATCGCGCTGCAAAAGTCCTTGGCGCGTGGCCACCACGGTGGCCGGCGCACCTGAAGAACGCAGTTCGACCCGCACCCAGTCCACGATCGCATTGCTGCCACTGGTGTTCAGCACGGCCTGCGCCACGGTTTCGCCACCACCGCCCGCCAGTTGGGAGAACCCCCCTGCGGTGTAGGGTTCGGTCAAGGGGATCAGCCCCGCCGATCGGAGTCCATCGCTCATCAGTCCGGTGTTCGTGTCATAGGGGCCTGCGAGCATCATGAGCGGAGAAGCGAGAACGGTCGATACCGTCGGTGCGGTGGCCAATGCCCCGAGCGAGAGGTTCCAGTAGGATCCGCTGTTGGTGGTTTCCACCTTCGTGGCGCGCACCATGTATTGCGCACCGGCCGCGTAAGCCTGCGTGCTCGTGAAGGTGGTACCGGTGATCAGGCTCGCGTTCACACGCGAGGGAACACCGTTCGCATCGAACGAGTAGATGTGGTAACCCGCAGGGCTTCCAGTAGCGGCGCTCCAAGAGAAAGCCGCGTTGCCGCCGCTGCTCGTTACCGCCAGGTTCGTTGGCGGTGCCACCATGATCTGGCGCAGCGACGGATCGCCCATGAGGCCCAGGGCCACGGTCGTGGCGGGGTTGTCGTCACCACCGCTCTGTGGGAGATAGATCGTGGATGCGCCCCGGTTGTTCATCGTGAGCCGCGTGCAGTAGCCGATGCTCTTGTCCATGCCCATCGGATGGAACCACCAGTGCGGATTCCCGCAGAACACATTGGTGAGCGCTTTGCCGCTGGCGAGCACCGCGCGCATCACATTGTTGCGGTTGTCCCAATCGCCGATATAGCTGGAGATCGTCATGTTGAACACGCCGCCCCATGCCGAGCCCGCCGCGAGCACGCTGGTCTGCGCGATCCTGTCCGTGTAGTAGAACATGAGCGTGCCGTTGTCGTTGCCGACCAGGCCGCCGCCACTGCCGTAGGTCCACAGGTAGCTCTGGTTGTTCACGAGGTCCTCCAGCCAGGTGGTGCCAGTGAACGGGATGGCGGTGATGTTGGCGGGTCCTACCAGCGTCGGCATGCTCATCCAGCTACTGGCCGCTTCGGGCAGCGGGCTGTCCGCGAGGTGGTCCCAGATGATGCCGCGCGTGGTGGGCGTGAAGTTCTTGATCTTGAAGTTGTGCGCCTTGGTGAGGTAGGTGCTGAGCAATTGCGCTTCGGTGCTGGTGAAAGCGGGCAGGTCGTGCATGTCCACGCGTCCAACCTGTAGTTCCACGGTGTTCGGAAAATCGCTCTGGTCGAATTTGCCATCGCCCGGCACGTTCTGGTTGTTGAGCCATCCCGTGGTGTTGTTCACCATGTTATCGGTCCATGTGCCGGTGACTTCGGCATAGTACCCGTCGCACGGCCACGCGCCCTTGTGCTGCGCTGTGTGGCCGTCCGGTGCCACGTCGCCGCTGTACGGCACGGGCACATGTCCCACGATGTACACGGCCTTCACGTTCGTGGGGTCGGCGTTGTAATCAGCGATCACCAGGTTGCGCACTGCGGTAACGGCGGTGCCGGTGGCCACATCATGGCGGATCACCGCCCAGCCATCGGCCTTCAGGTCGTTCTGCAATTGCTGCAGTTCGGAAGTGAGCGAAGAGGTGAGCGCGTTGTCCACGAGCAGCACGATCTTCCCCAGGTACTCGGTGGCAGGCACTTCGATGCCCGCACAGAGGTAGCCGTAGCCGGTGCCGTCCGCTGCGGTGCGCACCACCTTGTATTCATACAGCGTGTTGATCGCCGCGGTGTTGTCCGCATAGCTGGTCGCCGGTGGTGCCACCGTGGCAAAGAGGCTTCCCCAAGAGGTCGCCGTGTGCAACTTGCGGTAGATCGCATAGCTGCTCGCGCCGGTATACGCGGTCCAGTTCACCGTGATGCGCGCGGGCGATACCTGCACCATGCCGAACAATTGCACGCTGGCCTTTTCCGAAGGGCTCTGCGCGATGCAAGCGGTGCCGATGACCGCACCCATGATGGACGACGCCACGCTTCGTGCTATCCAGTTCCTCGTCATCGCGATCGTGCAGGTGATCGTCATCCTCTGATCGTTTATCAGCTCGTGCGCATGAACAGAACGGCTCTGGTCCGGATGGGCAAAAGAGGTCAATAGCGCGCGATCGTTCTTGCCGACGCTGTTGAAGTAATGAACAAGATCCCGACCGATCGCGCGGGCGATCCGGGTCTCTCGCGCTGGCGCTGGGCCGCGCGGCGATCACGGCAATTGCTCCGTGCGCGTGTTGTTGGGGATGGTACTCCCCACATTCAGCAGGATGGGGTCACGATCGTTCCCCGATCCGGTGTACTTCACATAGCCGTCCATGCCCACATCCTCCTGGAAATAGCCGGAGACGATGTTGTTGGGCGCTGTGCTGCCGATGCGCAGGAGGATGGGATCGCGGTCGTTGTTCGTGCCCGTGTAGGCGAGCTTGTTGTCCAATACCACGTTGCCGCCCCACAACAGGTTCTTGCTCCCGTTCACCGTTTGGGCCTGTGTGCCGAACGTGGCTGTGGCCGGTGCGCTGAAGTCCACGTTCGTGGCCGTGCTGCTCAAGGGGATCGCGGCCGCTGTCATCGCGCCGAGGTGGTTCCTGTGCCGCACCGCGATGTAGTAGCTGCCGTTGGCAGCACCTCTCATCAGCACCGGCGAGACGCCGTCGGGCGCCACAACGTCACCGTCTCGTTGCACCAGGGCGCATTGCGAACGCACGATGGTGGTAGGGGTGGTGGCATTGCGCAGTTCCAGCAGCACCCAGTCCACGATGGCGTTGTTGCCCGTGGTGGTGAGCACGGTGTTCGTGGTCGTTTCGCCGCCACCACCGGTGATGGGGAAGCCCAGGCCGGTGTACGGTTCGATGAGCGGCAAGAGGCTGCGGGTGCGCAGCGAATCGTGCATCAGGCTGGTGCCCGCATCGTAGGGGCCATCAAGGAGCACGCGTGCGGCGATGCTCACACCGGCCGCCGCCTGGCCGGCGCATACGCAGTTGGTGCCGTACACATCGCCGGTGGTGTTCGGATCATTGTCGTTGCATGCGCTTCCCGGCAGCGTGGTGCCTCCCGGAACACCGGCGCAGTCCACGTTCCTCAGGAAGAGGTTCGCGAACTGCAGTGTGCCGATATCCTCGGTCGATGCATCACAGATGCGCATCACCCAATTGCCGTTCGCGTTCCCGGTGAATCCGCTCAAGGGCTGTTCGGGCCGGTAAGAGCCGATGACATTGTTGAGGTCGGGATCGATCGCGCTGACAGGGTCCGCGGCAGCATCACGCATCTGGAGCGGGCCTCCGGGGCAGGCGCCGGGATTCCCGAAGTTGCTGGCGGAAGAATTCGGCGAGGGTTCCTGCAACAGCATGTCGCGCGTTTGCCCGGAGGGTGAGGTGAGCCGCACCTGCAGATCGCCACGATAGGTATGGGCGATGGTGAACATCACGGCGACCAGGGAGGTTTGTCCGGGAGCGCTTCCCAGGGTGGTGTTGTAACCGCTGATGGGGATGATCGCCTGCAGGTCCGCACCGCTCCCGCAACCATTGTCCGGAATGGTGAGGAAGGGATCGGGAATGCAATCGCCATTGACGATGGTCCCGCAATTCGTGGCGGGGTTGAACACGCCCAGCGCATTGGTGCAGCCCGCGTTGGTGGTGTGTACCACGCTCAAGGTCACCGGCGTTCCGAGGGTGAATGGACCACAGATGTAGTTGCCGGTGCCCACTGCGCTGAAGAGCGTACCGCCCGGCGAAGCGACGATGTTCGCCGCCGTTGCCGTGCCGAGCGAGCTGATGTTCACGGTGACCTTGAAGGAGTTGGTGAGGCAATCGGAGGAGATGCTCGTGGTGGCCACGGGCGAAAGGCATCCCGGTGTGAACGTGTAGAGTTCCGTGCCTGCGGGTGACTTCACCACCGGTGTTGAGGTGAACCGCATCTTGTCGGTCACCGCTGTGCCACCGGGCGGATTGGCCCAGGTATCCGACGCGCCCGTGCCGGTGCCCACCTTGCGGTTCTTCACGTTGGTGGTGGTGGCGGTGGGCCCGCGCAAACCGACTTCCGGGAACTGGGTGGTGGCCGAACCCAAGCTGGTGACGGCGGAGTAACTGAACTTCACCGCGCCCGTGGTCAATTGCAATCGGGCCTGGAAACTGAACCGTTCCACGCCGCCCGTGCTGCGCGCCATGTCCTGCCATTGCACCACGAACTCGTTGCCGACCTGCTGGTAGCGGATCTCCGGCGACCCCGTGGTGGCGCTCTTCAGGTTCGCACCGAATACGCTGATGGCCCCCGCATAGCCCGCGGTTGAGCTGCTGATGGGCGTGTACAACGTGATGAGCGGATCGGTGCCGAACGAAAGGAAACCATTGGAGGAAACAGCGGCCGTGGTGTAATAGCTGCCGTTGAAGAAGAAGGAGGGCACATCGATGGCCATCACCGCATCATCGAAAGACGTTGACACCAGAACGGTCCCACCGGTGATCGGTGTGTAGGCGCTGCTGCTCGCCGCAAAACCGTACAGCGCGTTCAGCTGGCCATGCACGGCCGAAGAGAGCGTTATGAGCAACGCTGGTACGAGGGTTCGGGACCGGATCTTCATCACTGCTTGGTTATCGGTTGGCGAAGCTATGCACCCGATGGAGCTATGGTCAACCGATGTGGCCCACCCGAGCAAGCGTACACCTCAACCTGCTTGAACGGTCGACGAACGCGTCCCAACGACACAGGGGCGCTTCGCGATCGCGAAGCGCCCCTGCATCATCTGGTCGATCAGGTCAGCGCTGGATCATCAGTCGTTCGGTGTGCGTGCGATCGCCCATGCCGATGTTCATCAGGTACAGGCCGCCCGGCAGTTCATCGCCCAATGCGATCACCGTGTTCAGGCTGCCATTGGAGACCGGGCACGCGCGATGGAAGACCACGTTGCCCAAGGCATCGAAGATGTCCACTTGCACGACCGCGAGGTCCTCATCGAGATCATCTGCGGCAAGGTGCAAAGCACTTCCATCGTTCGGATTTGGCCAGATGTGCAGCACGTTGTCCTCTGTTGCGGCCGCGATGCGATGGTCGCCTTGGTATGCCGGTGGCACTGCGGCGAAGGTGATCTGGCACATGTCGCCATAAGGGCACCAGGTAGCGCCATGGTCGAAGCTGGCCTGCACCGTCACGTTGTAGGTCATGCCGTATTGGAGCGGCAGCGTGTTCCATTGCACCAGTACGACGCAATAGCCGGGCTGGGTATAGTTGCGCACGTAGCCTTCACCCGGGATCTCGAAGTGGAAGCGGTATTTGTTGGCCACCTGTACCCCGCCACCGACTGCTGGGCGTGTCACGGGCTGCGCCCAGATCCTGTCGGAGCCGTCCAGCACAAGGCCGCTCACTCCGCAGCTGAAGGTGGGGCCCGGTGTGTTGATCAGGTGGGCAGCCGGACAGTTCGCGGCCACCGGGTTGATGCGGAACCGCGTCGCCGGTCCGAAGTCGCTGTATACCCCGTTCACTTTGCTGCGCACGCGCACGTTCAGCAGTGCGTTCTGCGGAAGCGGGTTCGTGACGATCGTGCTCAACGCCAGTTTGGTGGCGCGCAAACCATTGGCCGGCCCATTGCCACCGCTGGTCGCATGATCGCGGAAGATCCGGCGCGAGTAGTTGCCGTTCGGGTTGTAGAACCAGAACTGGTAGCCGTCGTCCGTTTGGTTGCCCACGCCCCATTGCGCGGTAACCGCAGGGTTCGCGCTGGCGATCAGCACTTCGCTGACCAGCCAGTCCTCGCGGTCCTGGTGCAGCGTGATCAGGTGGTCGTTGCCGACGGAAGAGCAGAAGGGCAGGTCCATCCGGCTCTGACTTCCGAAGTCGCCATTGCCGACGTTATCGATCACACGACGGCCCAGGTTGTCCGTCAACTTGTAGCCACCGTTCCCACAACCATTGCCACTGGCATCGAACACGGTCAGGTTGAAGCAGGCATTGTGTGGTACACAGAATGTCTCCGGAACGGTGCTGTTGTTCGTGTAGGGTCCACCGGAGGCCAAGAGGTACGGTGAACCGGCGTCCACGATCTGCCATGTGGTCTCATGGCCCGCACCATCGGTCTGTATGGTCAGCGTCCAGTTGTCGCAGGCCACCGGAACACCGGCGCAGCTGCAATCGCCCTGGAGCGCATCATTGTCGGTGAACGGATTTCCATCATTGCACGGCGAGCCAACCTGTCCCGGCGTGTTGGGGCAACTATCGATGCAATCCGCTACACCATCATTATCGCTGTCAACATCCACTGTGCCGCAACCGCAGATCCCCGGAGCGATCTTGTTCGGATCGTTGGGGCACAAGTCATTGCAGTTGGCGGTGCCGTCGTTGTCGCTGTCCGTATCAGCCACACCGCAACCGCACACACCCGGGGCGATCTTGTTGGGATCGTTGGGGCAACCGTCGATGCAGTTGGCGGTGCCGTCGTTGTCGCTGTCGGTATCGGCCACACCGCAACCGCAGATGCCCGGCGCGATCTTGTTCGCATCGTTGGGGCACAGGTCATTGCAATTCGCTGTGCCATCCCCATCAGTATCGGTATCAGCCACGCCGCATCCGCATTGGCCTATGACAACCTTGTTCGGATCGTTCGGGCATTCATCATTGCAATCAGCGGCACCGTCGCCATCGGCGTCGGTATCAGCTACACCGCAACCACACTGGCCTGGAGCGGTCTTGTTGGGATCATTGGGGCAGAGGTCGTTGCAATCAGCGGTGCCGTCGCCATCGGTGTCGGTATCCGCTACACCACAACCGCACACACCCGGAGCGATCTTGTTCGCATCGTTGGGGCACAAGTCATTGCAGTTGGCGGTGCCATCGTTGTCGCTATCGGTATC
>JANMKC010000250.1:0-3448 GCA_031371785.1 Flavobacteriales bacterium
CGCACGAGATCAGCTTGATCTACGAATGGCCCAAGCGCTCACGGAACCGCAAGTACCACATGGTGCCTTGTCCGAAGTTCTAGGATGTGGAAGAGAAACGCCGAGGCGCGGAGGAGCAGCGGACGCCGAATGAACTTCTGAACACGGTGTCGCCGCTGTTCCGGCCGATACCTTTGCCGCGATGCCCAAGCTCTATGAATAGTTCGGTCTCATCTTCCTCTTCTACAGTGATGAACACGACCCGATGCACTTGCATGTGCAACATGGAGACCGCGAAGGCATCGTCATGCTCATCATCGTGCAAGGGAAATTGGTCGAGTTGCGTTGGCGTGCGAAGCGAGGCGCGGCCATGTTGAACGAGAAGCAACAGCGCGAGGCGGAGTAGTTCGTGCGCGCGATGAAGAACGACATCGTGGAGAAGTGGACCGCGTTCTATCTTGAGCACAAGCGCATCAAACCGTTGCGCGTAACACGCCGCGTGAAATGAGGATCCCCGACGACGTTCGTATCAAGAAGGCCACCTACCTCGGTGACTACACGATCCGTTTTGCGTTCACGGATGGGCATGTGAGCGAGATCGACTTCCATCCGTTCCTCAGCGCGGCGGGCCAGAACCCGATGAACAGCCAGTACCTCGATGTCACGCGCTTCCGCACGTTCAAGCTCCACCGCAACGTGGACATTCTCTGGGACGATCGGGAAATGTGCTTCCGCTTCGAGACGCTGTACAGTGGAAAGCTGCCGAAGATGCCCAAGCCATTGCACATACGCCCCCATCTTGGCGCGAGACTTCCGCGCGCGCGGGCCTTGTGCGTGGGCGAGCGGGCGTCTCGTGCCATTGAGCCAATGTAGTCCGAGCGCGTCGGCGGAGACTTCGTCTCCCACTACAACTCCGCCAACTTCAACATGCCTTGTTCGTAGGCCGAGGAGTAGCAATACGCTTCCGGATGGTCGACGATGCCCTCGTTCACCGGGTTCATCCGGATGTAGTCCACGACGCGGTCCACTTCGGCCGGTGTGGTCAATTGCATCGGTTGGTTGTTCTGCTGCCAAAGCTGGAACGCGGCGTTGTGCTTGTTGGCCTCGCCTGCCTTCATGAGCAGGTCAAGCATCCATTCCCGGCGGCTTTCCCCGTGATGTTCCTTGATCGCCGTGTGGATCTTTCCGCTGGTGAACTTCTTCAAGTCCCGCATGATATCCGACAAGGATGAACCCTCCTTTGCGGATGCCAACAGATGAACGTGGTTGGTCATGATCGTCCATTCGTGCAGGAGCAACCCTTTCTTCTCCTGGCAGTAGCGCAGGCTGTCGACGATGATGTCCTTGTACTCGGATCGGGTCAGGACATCGATCCAGCCCACCGTGGCGAAGGAGATGAAGTAGAGGCCTTCCGGGTCGTGGAACTTGTACTTGCGGCTCATGCGGGAAGGTAAACAGGTTGGCGATCGGAGATCGCAGAGCCAGCATCACAGATCGGTGTGGCATGTAAACAAGGCACGGGAGGACGGCCGCTGCCCGCCTGCCCTCGCACGCCTAACTCCCGCGCCAGACGCTGCGATGACGGTAGAAAAAGATCACATCCGCTCCGGCACCTCGATCCCCAAGCACCACATGGCCTTCTTCACCGCACCGGCAACAGCCGCGCTCAACGCGACCCGGAAGTCGCGCTTTTGCGGATCCTCTTCCTTCAATACCGGCACCGCTTGGTAGAAACTGTTGTAGGCCTTCACCAGTTCATAGGTGTGGTTGGCGAGCGCGCTCGGATCGAGGCGCATCGATGCCTCATCCAATGCCGCTGGCAATTGGTGGAGCAACTTGATCACCGATCGTTCCTCCGGCAGAAGTCCATTGGCTGATGGATCGATCGGCCTATCGGCTGCTCCAACGTCGGCTTTGCGCAGCAGGCTCTTGATCCGCGCATAGGTGTACTGGATGAACGGCCCCGTATGCCCTTGCAGATCGATGCTCGCGGCGGGGTCGAAGAGCATGCGCTTCCTGGCGTCCACCTTCAACAGGAAGTACTTCAACGCAGCGAGGCCGATCTGTTCGAAGAGGTCCGTTTTTTCTTCAATTGTGAAGTCATCGAGCTTGCTCAATTGTTCGCCGGTCTTGCGCGCTTCCCCCACCATTTCTTCAACGATGTCGTCCGCATCCACCACGGTGCCTTCGCGGCTCTTCATCTTGCCACTAGGCAGATCGACCATGCCGTAGCTCAGGTGGTGGAGGCCATCGGCCCATGCGTAGCCGAGTTTCTTCAGGATGAGGAAGAGCACCTTGAAGTGGTAGTCCTGCTCGTTGCCAACCGTGTAGATGAGCCGCGACAGCCCTGGATATTCCTCGAACCGCTTGATCGCCGTGCCAAGATCCTGCGTCATGTACACGCTGGTGCCATCGCGGCGCAGCAGCACTTTCTCATCCATGCCCTCGGGTGTGTTGTCCACCCAGATCGCGCCGTCCTTCTCGTAAAAAACGCCCTTCTTCAAGCCATCGAGCACGTCCTGCTTCCCGAGCACATAGGTCTGGCTCTCGTAATAGAGCTTGTCGAATTCAACGCCGATGCGCTTGTAAGTTGTGTTGAACCCTTCATAGACCCAACCGTTCATCTTCTCCCACAGCGCGCGCACGTCGGGATCGTTCGCTTCCCACTTGCGCAGCATCTCCTGCGCTTCGATGAGGATCGGCGCCTCTTTCTCGGCTTCTTCCTTCGACTTCCCGGCTGCCACCTGCTCTTGCACCTGCACCTTGAGCGCTTTGTCGAACTCCACGTAGTACTTGCCCACGAGCTTATCGCCCTTCACCTCGCTGTCCTGCGGCGTTTCACCGTTACCGAACTTCTGCCAGGCGAGCATGCTCTTGCAGATGTGAATGCCGCGATCGTTGATCACCTGCACGCGCACCACCTCATTGCCCACGCATTCCAGGATGCGGCTCATGCTGTGCCCAAGGAAGATGTTCCGCAGATGGCCGAGGTGCAGAGGCTTGTTGGTGTTCGGCGAAGCGTACTCCACCATCACCTTTTTTCCGGTGGAAGGGAACCGGAGGATGTCGCTCGTTCCCGCTTCCTGCAAGAAGCCCAGCCAGTAGCTGTCGGCGATAATGATGTTGAGGAAACCCTTGACCACATTGAAGCGCGAGACGATGGGCAGTTCGCGTTGGAGGAATTCACCGATCGCTGTTGCGGTCTGCTCCGGGCCTTTGCCGGTGAGCTTCAGGAACGGGAAGACATTGATCGTCACATCACCCTCGACCCCGGATCCAGTCCGGGGCGGGCGTGTGGGCTGGAAGGCGAACTGCTTCCCATCGATGGCAGCGTTGAAGAGCTGCTGGAAAGCGGCTTGCAGCGCGGGAACGAGTTGGGCTTGAAGGCGGTCTTGGAACATGGGCGGGCAAAGAAACCGCAGAACCGCAGAACCAGGAATGTATAACCGCAGAAGTGAGCCGGCCGCAC
>JANMKC010000251.1:0-1983 GCA_031371785.1 Flavobacteriales bacterium
GTCCGGAAGCGCATCGCTCGAATACGATCTCGGCCGTGATGAAGTCCTGAGTATAGGGCTTCTGGATGCCATGGGCAGGAACGTTCGATCCATCGTTGCTCAAGCTCATTATGCGAAGGGTAAGCACTTCCAAGCTATCGACATGGACGGGTTGGACGCAGGAGAGTACGTGCTTCTCCTATCGAGTTCAGGACAGTCAGTGCGCGTACCGATCTTGAAACTATAGCTCCGCCATCCTATCTCGAAAGGCTCCATCCTTCGTGAGCTTCTTTCTTCGCGCAGGTCTGCGTCCTTTGGAAGCCGAAGCTCCTCGCGAAGGCTTCTCGCGACCCTTCGCCCATACCATCCCACGATAGGGCTTGGAGTTGCATCTACTACGGCCTGTCCCTCCCTACGAACCGTTCCTTCTTCAGCAGGAAGCCGATGGCCCGCGCCACATTGCGCTCAAGGGCCTCAGCGCTTTTCAGTCGGCTGATGTAACGCACGATCTCCTTCTTCCGTGAAGGACTCAGGCCAACAAAAACCGCAGCGGCTTCGGGGTGTTCCTTCAGTGCGATGTCCAATGCCGGGTGCATCGATATGCTGCGGTCCGTGGGATCGAAAGCGATCCGCACGCGCACGGGATCGCCCACATCCTTGCCTGCGGCCTTGCGCATCGGTCCGTTGAGGTAGAGCCGCCAATGTCCGCTGTACTTCACCAGCGTCTGCGTGAACGGATAGCCGTCCAGCGTGCCGCGCACCGGGATGCTGCCCTTCTCCTTGCCCGCTTGGGTGAAGAGCTTCTTCAACGTGGCTTCCGGCAGGAACACGTAGGGGTTCACGCCGATGATGTGGACCTCTGCAGTGAAAGCGGGAAGCAGGGCTGGCGCTGGTGCGGGCATCGCGCGAAGGAATGGCATCGCGACTTCTCGTTCCGGCTTTTTGCTCACGCAGGTCCGCGCTACTCGGTAGCTGAATTGCCTCGCGAAGGCTGCTTGGGACTTGGCGTCGGGATCGATCGTTCACGGAGAAGAACGTGCGGGGCGGAGCACCATCGTGATGTTCCGCCCCGTCCTGTTCATTCGGCTCAGTTGCCGATGCCTGCGAGCGCACCGGCTTGTGTGAGCGGTCCGGGTCCGACGTGTGGGCGCTTCTTCAATTTGCGCGGCACCGTGCCACAGGGATCCACCTCATCGCCGAGCTTGCTCGAGATACCGCGTGTGATGTCTCCGGCGATGGTTACCAGACCCTTGTTGGCTTCCGCGTTGTAAGTGAGCGATGATAGTTGTACGAGTGCGCTGCTCAGTTCCAACTGCGTAAGCTGGGCCACAGGTTGCAGGACGATGCCACCATCCATGCTGTACACGGGACCGGGCCATGGCTCCGGCCAAGGCAGGGGGAACGGGCCGAACACGGGACCTTTCGGGAACCGTTCCCATGGGTACGGTGGGCAGATGGGGTCGCCATCCTCCCAGCCGTTCACGAGGCCTGCGGTGGCGATCCCTGCCATGGTCGCGGACAGATGCCGGGCGGCCTTGGCGAGTTTCTTGTCACTGATATGTGTGCTCGCATCGCGCACTGTTTCGGCCACCATCAGCTCGATGAAATGATCGCTGATGAAAGCGCTTCCGGATGGATGCAGCGCGTCCCATGCTTCGGGGACGAGGCTGCCGATAAGGGCGATCTTCGATCGCACATGGCTCAAGTTCGACATGATCTTCAGGGTTTGTTCGCCTACTCTGTTGCGCGGGATTTTCGGCGTGCTCCCGGTCATTTGGATGAACCACTGACCGACCAAAACAATGCTCGGGCAGTGGCCGAATCAATACCTGTTTTCCGGTATTTTTTGGTGCCTTACGCACAAGCTGCCGCGTTTTCTACCGGTTTTCCGGTAGTGGTTGGCCCGTAGTCGCGGTTGCGGTTCCGGTGCGGTAGTACTTTGCCTGTGCCATCTTTCAACCCATCGTTATCTTGTGATCATCCTACGGAATGGAACCTCTCCGG
>JANMKC010000279.1:0-1707 GCA_031371785.1 Flavobacteriales bacterium
GACTCGGCGGGCAACTGCTCGGGATCACCGCGTGTTCGCTCTTCACGTTCAGCAACTACCATTTCGGGTTCGCGCATGAAGTGCGGGCGTATTCGCTCTTCTGCCTGCTCAGTGTGATGAGCATGTGGCTGCTGATCCGCATGGCCCATGCACCGAAAGCGGGGATCCCGTCCATCGTCGCGTGGGCGCTGATCAATGCGCTGCTCGTGTATACGCACTTCTTCGGATGGTTGATGATCGGCGTGCTCGGGTTGTGCGTGTGGTGGGTGATCGAACTGCGCGCGGCCCGCAGGCCGTTCCTGATCGCGACGGGCATCACGCTGCTCGCCTACACGCCCTACTGCGTGGTCTTCCTGGAACGTTTCGGACAGACGGCGGCGCACGGCACGTGGATCCAAGTGCCTCCTGCCGAAGAGATCTGGAACATGGTGCGCCGCTGGAGCAACCAACCGGTGGTGGCCATCGGCTTGTTGATCGCGATCGTTGTATGCGCGTTCCGAAAGACCGCTCGCAACGGCACCTTCATCATCGGTCTCCTGTGGGGAGTATTGCCCATGCTGTTGATGTACCTGGTCTCGCTCAAGGTGCCGATGTTCATCGATCGGTACCTCGTGTACGTGGCACCGGGCTTCGCGCTGCTAGCTGCTCATGCGCTCGTTTCCCTGGCCCTTGCAGGAAAGTGGCGATGGATGGTGCCCGTGACCGGAGCGGCAGCCATGGCCATCACCTTCGCGCCGTGGAAAAACAACGGGCTCCATCCTTCGCGTGTGGCCGCGCAGGTAAGCGCATGGCAGGATCCCTTGCGGGAGGCACCCGTGCTGATCACGCCCTACTGGTACAAGCTCACCTTCCAATGGCACATGGACAAAGCGCATATCTCCCCACCGCCGTGGAAGAACTATTTCAGCAGTGCGTGGCATGAAGGCGAAAGTGCTCCATCCGCGGGCGACACGACCAACCCATGCGTGATCGTTGTGGATGCCGAAGGGCAGAACGGAGCGCGCGAAACAGAAGCGGACTTGCGGCGACGTTCGTCGCGCGTGGATTCCGTGGAGCCGGACAAAGGCGTGTGGGTATATCGGTTCCGGAAATAAGCCAAGGCAATGATCCCTCTTGATGTGATGACCACGACCACAGAACAGTTCAAACAGGCATCGCTCCGTCGCCTGCGCGAAGGGCAGGAGCGCATCCACAGATGCGTGCGTTTGCTGGACGATGAACAGATCTGGCGACGACCGAACGTGCATGTCGTGAGCGTCGGCAACCTCGTGTTGCACCTCTGTGGCAACGTGGGCCAGTGGATCAACAGCACGTTGGGGAACCGCCCCGATCATCGCGAACGGGACCGTGAGTTCAATGAGCGTGGGCCGGTGGACAAACGCGCATTGCTCGAAAAACTTGACAGCACGCTCGTGTATGCGTTCGATGCGATCAACGGTTTGAGCGAGCTGGATCTTGTGCGGACATGGAAGGTGCAGGGCTTCACCGAAAACGGCACGGACATCGTGCTTCATGTGGTAGAACACTTCAGCTACCATGTTGGGCAGATCACCCTGCACACCAAGTTGATGCTCGATATCGATACGGGCTATTACGCCGGGCAGGATCTCGATAGAACAGAAGTATGAAGAACATGGAATGTCGAACTGACAAGGAGTAAGCGTCCGCACCTTTGCAAGGAGCGTCCGCTGTTACGCGTTCCCTGTT
>JANMKC010000280.1:0-1707 GCA_031371785.1 Flavobacteriales bacterium
GACTCGGCGGGCAACTGCTCGGGATCACCGCGTGTTCGCTCTTCACGTTCAGCAACTACCATTTCGGGTTCGCGCATGAAGTGCGGGCGTATTCGCTCTTCTGCCTGCTCAGTGTGATGAGCATGTGGCTGCTGATCCGCACGGCCCATGCACCGAAAGCGGGGATCCCGTCCATCGTCGCGTGGGCGTTGATCAATGTGCTGCTGGTGTACACGCACTTCTTCGGATGGTTGATGATCGGCGTGCTCGGGTTATGCGCGTGGTGGGTGATCGAACTGCGCGCGGCCCGCAGACCTTTCCTGATCGCGACGGGCATCACGCTGCTCGCCTACACGCCCTACCTCGTGGTCTTCCTGGAACGTTTCGGACAGACGGCGGTGCACGGCACATGGATCCAGGTGCCTCCGCCGGAAGAGATCTACAATATGGTGCGCCGATGGAGCAATCAACCCGTGGTGGCTATCGGCTTGTTGATCGCGATCGTTGTGTGCGCGTTCCGAAAGACCGCTCGCAACGGCACCTTCATCATCGGTCTCCTGTGGGGAGTATTGCCCTTGATCGCGATGTATCTGGTCTCGCTCAAGGTGCCGATGTTCATTGATCGGTACCTCGTGTACGCGGCACCGGGCTTCGCGCTGCTCGCTGCTCATGCGCTCGTTTCCCTGGCCCGTGCCGGAAAGTGGAGATGGATGGCACCAGTGACCGGAGCGGCAGCCATGGCCATCACCTTCGCGCCGTGGAAAAGCAACGGGCTCCATCCTTCGCGTGTGGCCGCGCAGGTAAGCGCATGGCAGGATCCTGCGCGGGAGGCACCCGTGCTGATCACGCCCTACTGGTACAAGCTCACCTTCCAATGGCACACGGACAAAACGCGTCTCTCACCGCCGCCGTGGACGAACTACTTCAGCAGCGAGTGGCATGAAGGCGAAGGTGCTCCATCCGCGCGCGACACGACCAACCCGTGCGTGATCGTTGTGGATGCCGAAGGGCGGAACGGAGCGCGCGAAACAGAAGCGGACTTGCGGCGACGTTCGTCGCGCGTGGATTCCGTGGAACCGGACAAAGGCGTGTGGGTATACCGTTTTCGGAAATGAGCGAAAGCAACGTTCCATCCTGATGCGATGACCACGACCACCGAACAGTTCAAACAGGCATCGCTCCGTCGCCTGCGCGAAGGGCAGGAACGTATCCACACATGCGTGCGTTTGCTGGACGATGCACGGCTATGGCACAGACCGAACGTACATGTCGTGAGCGTCGGCAACCTCGTGCTGCACCTCTGTGGCAACGTGGGGCAATGGATCAACAGCACATTGGGTAACCGCCCCGATCACCGCGAACGGGACCGTGAGTTCAACGAGCGTGGGCCGGTGGACAAACGAGCATTGCTCGAAAAGCTTGACAGCACGCTCGCGTACGCGTTCGAGGTGATCAATGGCTTGGGCGATGCGGATCTTGTGCGGACATGGAACGTGCAGGGCTTCACCGAAAGTGGAATGGACATCGTGCTGCATGTGGTCGAACACTTCAGCTATCACACAGGCCAGATCACCCTGCACACCAAGCTGATGCTCGATATCGATACGGGCTATTACGCCGGGCAGGATCTCGATAGAACAGAAGTATGAAGAACATGGAATGTCGAACTGACAAGGAGTAAGCGTCCGCACCTTTGCAAGGAGCGTCCGCTGTTACGCGTTCCCTGTT
>JANMKC010000288.1:0-1663 GCA_031371785.1 Flavobacteriales bacterium
GTCGAGTTCCTCGCGGCCAACGAGACGTTCACCGGGGTCGTCTACTGCCGGCCCGACAGATACAGCCAGAACCCGACTCGCCTCGCGGCCGAATTGTTGATTGTCCACGGTGCGATGACGCCCGACGAAATGTTGAACGACGTCGAATACCTGTAACGGAAGGATACCAACACGATGAGCACCGAGACGCTGGGGATTGTTGAGTACGGCGAGGACAACGTGCAGACGCTGCGGGACGCGGCGCACATCCGCCACCGGCCGGGTATGTACATCGGCAATACCGACATCGAAGGCATGCACCACCTCGTCTGGGAGGTCGTGTACAACTCCGTAGACGAAGCGCTCGCCGGGTACTGCAAGAACATCAACGTCATCGTCCACAGGGACGAGTCCATCACCATCGCCGACGACGGCCGCGGCATCCCGGTTGGGACCAAGGCCGATACGGGCAAGTCCACGCTCGAAGAGGCGCTCACCATTGCCGGCTCGTCGGGCAAGTTCAACAACGACGCCTACAAGACCTCCGCCGGGCTGCACGGCATGGGCGCGAAGGCCATGAACGCGCTCTCGGAGTGGTGCGAGGCGGAGGTGCGCCGGGACGGTCGCGTGTACAAAATGGAGTTCGAGCGCGGGTGCATCACCCCAGGGAGTAAGCTCGAAGACATCGGACCGACTCTGAAGGGGCAGAGCGGTACCACCATCCGGTTCAAGCCGGATCCCGAGAAGTTCGGCGACCTCGTGTTCGACTACGACCGGCTCGCGACGCGGTTCCAACAGATCTCGTTCCTCAACAAGGGGCTTCGGCTCACCCTTTCGGACGAGCGCACGGACAAGAACGAGACGTTCTACTCCGAGCGCGGGATCGCCGAATACGTCGAGTTCCTGAACCGCACTGAGCCGGTCGAGCATCCGTCGATCTACATCAACAAGCAGGTCGAAGGGGTCAATGTCGAGGTGTGCCTCCAGTACATCACCGGCGAAACCAAGCTGGAAATGTGCTTCACCAACAACGCCTACAACAAGGACGGCGGCACGCACCTGAGCGGGTTCCGCGCGGGCCTCACGCGGTCCATCACCGCCTACGGGAAGAAGGAGAACTTCTTCCAGGACATGGAGCTGCGCGGCGACGACTTCCGCGAGGGGCTGACCGCGGTCATCAACATCAGCCACCCGCAGCCGCGGTTCGAGTCGCAGACGAAGGTGAAGCTGACCAGCCCGGAGGTCGAGGGCATGGTGTCCGGGGTCATGTACGAGGTGCTGTCGGACTACCTGGAGAAGAACCCGAAGGAAGCGAAGAAGATCTGCCAGAAGGTGGCGCTGACCGCCGAACTGCGGCTGGCCGCGAAGAAGGCCCGCGACGCCCTCAAGAACCGCAAGAACGCGCTCAGCGGCGGCCTGCCGGGCAAGCTCTACGACTGCACCTCGCGCGAGCGCGAACAGAACGAACTGTTCCTGGTCGAAGGTGATTCCGCCGGCGGCAGCGCCGAGAGCGGGCGCGACCGGCACTACCAGGCGATCCTCCCGCTCAAGGGGAAGGTGCTGAACGTCGAGAAGGCGAAGTTCGAGAAGCTGCTGGAGAACAACGAGATCGCGGCGCTCATCGGGGCCGTCGGTGTGGATATTGACAACGTCGAGGACGTGAGCAAGGTGCGGTACGGGAAGG
>JANMKC010000300.1:0-7951 GCA_031371785.1 Flavobacteriales bacterium
GCCGCGTGCTCGCTGCCACAACGAGACAGGGAGTGGCGGTCGCCACGGTGAGCTTGCTGTCCGCGCACCGGGACACGGTGCTCAGCGGTGAGCTCGTGGCGGCCAATGGTGATTTCGCGATGGACAAGCTGCCCTTCGGTGACTACCACTTGCGCGTCGCCTTCCTCGGTTACGGCAAGTTGGAACAGGAGGTGCGCGTAACACCGGAGCACATCGAACAGGACCTTGGCAACCTGCTGCTCACCGTTGATGCGGTGGTGCTGAAGCCTGCGGAAGTAACGGCGGACCGCAGCCAGACGCAATTGCAAGTGGACCGGCGCGTGTACAACGTGGAGAAGGATCTCGCCGTGCGCGGCGGTACCGGACTGGACGTGATGAAGAACGTGCCCGGCCTCAGCGTGGATGCTGACGACAACGTGCAATTGCGCAACACCACGCCGCAGATCCTGGTGGATGGAAGGCCCACGGCGCTCACGTTGGAACAGATTCCGGCGGACGAGATCGAACGCGTGGAAGTGATCACCAACCCGAGCGTGGTCTTCGATGCGAGCAGCAGCGGTGGCATCATCAATGTGGTGTTGAAGAAGAGCACGCGCCCCGGCTACACCGGTCAATTGCAAGGCAACGTGGGCAGCAACGGTCGCTATGGCGGCAATGGCAACCTGAACGTGAAGGACGGACGCTGGGCGATCACCTTGAGCGGCAATGGGAACCTCACCGACAATCGCACGGCCACCAGCACACGTCGCGATCTCTTCGCGGAAGCAGCGTCCGCAGGGCATTTCCAGCAGGACGGTATTTCGGGCAACGAACGCAGGAACTATGGTGGGCGCGTTGGTGCGGACTACAGCGTGAGCAACCGAAGCACCGTCAGCCTGAGCGGCAGCATGCGCGGGCGCGGTTACACGACCGATGAAACGCTGCGGTATTCCGAACTCGATGGGGCAGGTGCGATCACCGGTACGGGCACGCAAATGAACAATGGCGAGAACAATGGTGCCGAGGGCGGAGCGCAGGTGAGCTTCAAACACAAGACACCGAAGGAGGGCCGTGAATGGAGCACCGACCTCACCTGGAACCGGTCGCACCGCACCAGCGCCTCGGACTATATCACCTCCGCGTTCGATGCTACCAGCGCATCCGTGATCGGAGGCGCACGCACGCAGCACAGCACCGGTGGCACGGACAGCGATCAGCTCACCTGGCAGTTCGACATGACCGATCCGCGCAGCGAGAGCGCGAAGCTCGAATACGGGCTACGCAGCAACACACGCATCGAGCACAGCCTGCTCGATATGCTCACCGGTACGGATACCAGTGCTGTGCAACGCGATGCCGCCCTGAGCAATGATTACCGCATCACCGACCTGGTGAATGCCGCCTATGTGAACTGGACGCGCAAGCTCGGAGAACACTGGGGCGTACAAGCGGGGTTGCGCATGGAGCAGACCTGGTTCCAAGCGGACATCGCCGATCCCGGATCACTCGACGCACAACGGCAGCGCTTCAGCTATCGCTACCCGAACGGCACGGACGATCTCCTGAAGGCGATGTTCCCCGCGCTTTATTTCAGCCGCAAATGGGAGGGCACGCGCGAGCTGCAGTTCAATTTCTCACGCAAGATCAACCGCCCGAACTTCTTCCAGGTGATGCCTTTCATCATGTTCAGCGATACGCGCAACATCCGCATCGGCAATCCCGCCCTCGCGCCGGAGTTCATCGATGTGGCGGAGGCGAACCACCTGCTGCCCTTCAAGAACCCGCGCAGCAACTGGCTCACCTCGATCTTCCTGCGGCACACCACCGGCGTGATCACCGGTTTCTCCTATCCATCCACCACGGACCCGCGCGTGCTGGTGAGCACCTTCGTGAACGGTCGCGATAGTTGGACCTACGGCTGGGACAACACCGTGAAACTGGAGATCGCACGGACCGCCCAGTTCACTATCGGAGGCACGGGACAATACGTGGAGATCTCCGCAGGCAGTGGTTCCTCAGCCGTTCACAACAGCGGATGGCAGTTCAACGCGAAGGTGAACCTGAACGTGCGGTTGCCGAAAGACTTCAGCTTCCAGATCAACGGCGAATACGAGGGAAGGCGGCTGCAACCCCAGGGTTATGCCATTCCGAACGGCGGGCTTGATGTGAGCGCGGCGAAAGACTTCGGCAAGCATTGGAGCTTGCAGTTGACGGTGAACGACGTGTTCTACTCGCGCCTCTGGGGCACGGTGCTGGACACGCCCACCTTGTACCAGGAGACCGAACGCCGCCGCGAAATGCGCTTCGTGCGCGGAGCGCTCACCTGGAAATTCGGCGAACAGGACGCGTCGCTCTTCCGGCGCAAGCAGCAGCAGCGGCGCGATCCCGGAGCAGGGGGATCCGAGGGCGAAGGCTTCTGAGCAGGTGATCCGACCCCACGGAAAATACCGGTTTCCCGGTATTGTGGGCGCATAACGCGAGCCCGACTTTCGTGCGCCTTCATCTCCAACCACCATGGAACCGATCCCTCCCTTCAGAACGTCGTTGATGGACCTGCTGCGCAAGATCACATCATGGCTGCACGTGATGCGCCTCTTCACCTACCCCATCGGTGTGCTCGGCGTGTGGATGATGTGTTTCTGGTGCCTGGAGCAAGGCGTGGACGTGGTACGGATGACCAACGAGCAGGCTGACGTGGCAATGCCCGTACTGCACGATCCGCGCGTGTGGTGCAACCTCTTCATGGTGCAGGCCGCCTTCGTGATGTGGTTCTTCTCGCGCCTGTTGGCGATCGCCTACGACGGAGCGGTACGCAGGGAACTGCTGATGCGCCTGCACCTGCCCCGCTTCCTCGGGCTGTCCTGTTTCAACGTGGTGCTCATCGCGCAATTGCGCGCCGGGGCTTACGGTCCACCGATCGGCAGTGGGGCCGCGCTGGCGCTCTTCGCCATCGGTGGCCCGCTCTGGTATGTGCTCGGGCAAAAGATCGTTCTGATCACCAAGCCGTGGTGGCCCCAAGGGCCTTGGCCCGTGCGCTGGACATTGCTCTTCGCGATGATCGCCCTGCTGGGCGCCGCGCTCATCGCCGCGCGCGGTGGTGCGATCGTGAGTATCGTGTTCCACCTGCTCACCCAGCTCATCTTCCAGTGGTGGATCGTTTCGCGCTATGACCTGATGCAGGCGATGCAGGGCGATTGGCCCGTGTTCACGTGGGTGGGCAAGCGGCCGCCGTTCAAGTGGTTCAACAAATTCTTCGAGCCGGCATACCGTGAATACCTCGCCAACAACAAAGAGATCCTGGTGAAGCTCGACCGCGTTCCCATCCACGGCACCACGGACCAGGTCGGCGGCCTCTTCACCCTGGAGTTCGGCTTCTTCTCGCTCTTCAGCGTGCTCGGCCTTTTCTCCTTCGTGGTATTCATCTACGCCACATGGAAGGTCGCGTTCGCCGTGCAGCTCGGATCCATGGCCATCACACTTCTGGGGCTCACTATCGTGCTGGCCTTCCTGTGCATTTGCGACCTGGTGCACGCGATCAAGCATGTGCATCTACTGGCCATGCTGGTGATCGTGGCCTTCGTGCTCGGGCAATTCGCCGATCCGCACGACGTGCATCTCCTCCCCGCACCCATCGGAGAGGCCCGGAACTTCAACGACCGGATGAAATTGAAGGAGTATCTCAAGCAATGGTGCACCGAGCGGGAGCCCGCGCTCGAACGGACGAAGGGGAAGTATCCGATGATCTTCGTTCTGGCTGATGGCGGTGCGAGCCGCAGCGGCTATTGGGTGGCCAGTGTGCTCGGGCGCTTGCAGGATACCGTGCGGATCGATAGCGCGCGTTTCGACAAACACCTCTTCTGCCTCTCCGGCGCCTCGGGTGGCGGTGTCGGCAACGGTACTTTTTTCGCGTTGCTCTATGGTGATCACGCGTTGCATGCGCGCATCAGGAGTTATCACGATGAAGGATGTGGGATATTGCGGCAGGACCTGCTGTCCCCCACGTTGGCGGCCATGCTCGGGCCCGATGTGGCGAACCTGCTGCTGCCCGTGGTCAACCTCACCGATCGCGCCCGCTCGCTCGAGCGTGCGTTGCAGCATGCCGATGACACCTCCGCTATTTCCTCCGTGTTCAGCCATCCCTTGCGCTGGATGGTCACCCAGCGCGATGAGATCGGTGAGCGCGACCGGCTGCCGATCCTCTGCCTGAACACCACGCGCATGCAGGACGGACGGCCGGCGGTGATCAGCACGATCGACCTGCGCGAGGATTTCTACAACGGGCGCATCGATGTTCTCGACAAGGTGCCACGCGACATGGACATGCAGTTCGCCACCGCCGTGATCATGGGCGCACGCTTCCCCTACGTTTCACCAGCGGGCCATATCCATAGCGATGAACCCGGCAAGGGCGACAACTATTTCGTTGACGGCGGCTACTTCGACAATAGCGGAGCGGGCATCGTGCATGAGATGATCGCGCAGATCTTCTTCACCGGCAAGCTGTTGCAGGACAGCGTGGGCATGGACCCGGCGTTGCTCAACAAGATCGAACCGTATGTGATCCACATCGGCAACTCCGGCATGGTGATACCCGCCCCTGGCAAAGTCTCCCCCTTCGTGAACGACCTTGCCGCGCCGATCAAGACCTTGATCGGCGCGTATGGCATGCAGACCGACGTGAACGATCAACGGCTGAAGACGCTCCTGGAACGCAAGTACGGCAAGGTCCGGCCGCACTATCTGGATCTGCAGCTCTACCGGCCTGGTGCGGAGCGTGAGAGTTACCCGATGAGTTGGGCCATCAGCAGACAGGCCCGCGAACGGATGGACAAGCGACTCGATACGCATATGGAACTGGGCGAGCTCATTCGCTGGCTGGACCTGGCCTGCCCCGATTCACTTTGGCCGAAGAGCCACGAGGATCCGCAATATCGCAAGGACCTCAACCTGACCACGGTGCCGGACCATACGAACCCTGAACCCCCTGATACCCTAAAGCGCCTGCCTGCAAAGCGCTGAAAAGGATCGTTAACCCGGATGCGGTGCGCTGCGGCTGGCGGCTAACATTGCACCATGCGCCGCCGCACACTGGCTACCATCATCCTGCTCGCCATCTTCAGCATGGGGGGCGTGGTGCTCACGCAATACATCTGGCTGAACCGTGCGCAGCGGTACCAGAGCGAGGAGATCACCTTGCAGAAGGTGCAGCAACAGCAGCTCGACAAGCAGTTCAACGACCACGTCACCATCGCGCTCACGTATGTCACCAAGCGCATTCTCTCGATCAACAAGGACAGCAGCGACCTGTTCGATGCGGTGAAACAGGAGCGGCCGAACTACTTCGCCGTTACGATGAACGACACCATCCATCCGTACCTGCTGGAGTCCTTGTTACGCCGCGAGTTCAAGCGGCTGAACATCGCCGACAACTTCGAGTACGGCATCTACGATTGCTTCACCGACAGCATGGTGTACGGCAACTACGTGAGCATGAGCGACACCGCGCCCACGGTAGCTACGCATACCAAACTGCTCAAGTTGAACAAGGACGGACACTACTTCGGCGTGTACTTCCCTCGCCGCACCAGCAGCACGTGGGAGCCGCAGCAGCCCACACCGGTCACCTGGATCTACCCGGCCATCGTCACCCTCATCGTCTTCGCTTTTTTCGCATACAGCGTGTTGGTGATCCTGCGGCAGAAGCGCCTCGGCGAAATGAAGAACGACTTCATCGGCAACATGACGCATGAGCTGAAGACGCCCATCCGCACCATCGCGCTCAGCAGCGAAGTGCTCGCCGACCCTGCCATCGTACACGAGCCGGAGCGCCTGCGGAACTATGCGAACATCATCCGCACGGAGAACGAGCGCCTGCGCACGCAGGTGGAGCGTGTGCTGCAACTGAGCACGCTGGACAAGGGTGAGCTCCGCCTGAAGAACGAGCGGGTCGACATGCACAAGGTGCTGCGCGATGTGGCCTCCTCTTTCCAGGTGCAGCTGGCCGAGCACAGGGGTGAATTGCGCGTGGAGCCGAACGCCGCGACGGCCATGGTGCAGGGCGATCCGGTACACCTCGCGAACGCGGTCTTCAACCTGGTGGACAATGCCGTGAAGTACAGCCCGGATAAACCGCGCATCGACATCAGCACGGCCAGCGACGGACGCCGGGTGCGCATCAGTGTGAGCGATAACGGCATCGGCATCAAGCGCGAAGACATCAAGCACATTTTTGAACGCTTCTACCGCGTGCATACCGGCAACGTACACAACGTGAAAGGCTTCGGCCTGGGCCTGCACTACGTGCAACAGATCGCGCAAGCGCACCACGGGCGCGTGAGCGTGAAGAGCGAGTTCGGAAAGGGCAGTACGTTCACATTGGAATTGCCGTTGACATGAGCGCACCCGCAGGACCATCAATCAACCATCAACCATGAGCATTCGACCCCACCTCTTGATTAGCGGCCTGCTGGCCGCGCTATTCCTCGCCGGTTGCAACGGCGTGCGGGTGAACGGTGATGAGGAAGCCGTGCTCGTGATGAAACCCTGGATCTTCGGGCACGGCGGTGTGGACAGCATACCAGTGACCAGCGGCCTTACATGGTGCGCGCCTTCCACGGACGACATCCACTTCGCCATCACACCGATAACGTCCGCGGAGAAGTTCGACGACCTGATCACCGATGATCACACGCCGGTGGATTTCAGTGCTTACCTCAAGGTGCGTGTGATCCCAGGAAAAACGCCCGAGCTCTATCGCCGGTTCGGCGCCACCTGGTATGCCAACTCGCTTTCGCCCACCTTCCGTGCGATGATCCGCGACAAGGCGAGCGCGCACAAAATGTTCGAACTCGCCAGCCAGCGCGAGGTCCTGAGCACCATCGAGCAGAGCGTCTTCAACGACATCACGGCCTATGTAATGGGATTGAACATGCCGGTGGAGGTGATGCAAGTGACCATCGGCGCGGTGACGCCACCGCAGGAAGTGCTGGAGGAAACACGACGCACCGCCGCGCAGAACCAGAACAAACTGACACAGGACGCCCGGGCGGACGCCGAAATAGCACGCAGGCAGGCCGAGGTGAACAAGGCGATAGCGGACAACGCCTACCGCGCACAGATGAACATGACCACGCAGGAGTACTTGCAATTGCGCCAACTGGAGATCGAGAAGGAGAAGGTGGAACTCGTGCGCGACAAGCAGAACGTGAGCATCATCATGGGTCAAGGCATCAGCCCGATGTACAATGTGAAATGACCAATACTTCCAAGAACCTCCGCCCAATGCCTATGGCATGCAGTCAGTGATCCGAAGCCAACCCAATACCTCCGGTACTTGTACAATGAGCGACAACAAAGCCACCATCCTTCTTGTGGAGGACGATCAGAACCTCGGCTTCGTGGTGCAGGATGCACTGAAGCGCAAGGGCTACACCGTACACCTGTGCCGCGACGGCAAGGAAGGGCTGAAGTACTTCAACGAACACGCATACGACCTTTGCGTGCTCGACGTGATGCTGCCGCACAAGGACGGCTTCCGCCTCGCGGAGGATATCCGCCTCACCAACGAGAAGATCCCGATCGTTTTCCTCACTGCCAAAAGCCAGACCGATGATCGCATCGCGGGCTTCAAGGCCGGTGGCGACGACTACCTCACCAAGCCCTTCAGCCACGAGGAACTGCTGCTGCGCATCGAGGCCATACTGCGGCGCACCAAAGGCAAGGACGAGAACGCGCCCTCGCGCGATCTTTTCGAGATAGCCAGCTACAGCTTCGACTACCGCAACCTTGAGCTGAAGCACCCGGAGGAAACGCGCAAGCTCACCAAGAAGGAAGCGGAAGTGCTGCGGCTCCTCTGCATGCACCGCGACCAGGTGCTGCCGCGCGAGCTGGTGCTCAACATGGTGTGGGGCGACGACACCTACTTCCTCGGCCGCTCACTGGATGTCTTCATCAGCCGCCTGCGCAAATACCT
>JANMKC010000307.1:0-2960 GCA_031371785.1 Flavobacteriales bacterium
GTACCGGAACTCCACGCACCATTTCCGGAACTGAAGGAGGCATCCACGTTGCCATCGGCATTGATCCGGACGATGTTCTTGCGCACATTGCCGTTGTAGTAGCCGAAATCTCCCCCGATGATGATCTTGCCGTCCGGCTGCAGGGAAACGCTGATAGCGGAGGTCCCGAGCGTGTCGGTCACTCCCGAACCAGGGTCGAAGGAGAGATCCAGGGTACCGGGTTGGGCGTGTAAGGTGCAGGCTGCCACAAGAGCTATCACGGCCAGGATGCAACCCGTGATACGCGATGGTCGGGTCAGGATGGTTTTCATGGATCCATTGGTTGATGCAACTGGCCTGTCAGGACAAGCTGGCTTCCAAATCTATAATAAGTTGTACCGATCGGCAGACCTCCGCTTCGGGACCCTGCGTCCCTTTTCCTTTCGCAGGGTCTCCGCTTCGGGACCCTGCGTCACTGGCATACTCCGCCCTCCTCAGAAGTTCGGCTTCAGCATGTACTTGCTGTAGAACTTGTCGATCGCGTCCACGGCTTCCTGCGCGGTGTCGGCGATCTGGATCAGCTCCAGGTCGTTGAGGTTGATGTTCGCGTGCTGCTCGCCCATCACGGTCTTGATCCACTCCATCATGCCGGCCCAGTATTTCTTGCCCATGAGGATGATGGGGAAGCGCGCGATCTTCTGTGTTTGGATGAGCGTGAGCGCCTCGAAGAGTTCATCGAGCGTACCGAAGCCGCCGGGCAGCACGATGAAGCCCTGGCTGTACTTGATGAACATCACCTTGCGCACGAAGAAGTAGTCGAAGTTGATGCTCTTGCCTTTGTCGATGTAGGGGTTGGGTTGCTGCTCGAAGGGCAGCTCGATGTTGAGGCCCACGCTGGTGCCGCCGCCGCGTTGCGCGCCTTTGTTCGCCGCCTCCATGATGCCCGGGCCACCCCCGGTGATCACGCCATAGCCATGGCCCGTGAGCAGGAAGGCGATCTCCTCGGCCAATTTGTACTCCGGCTTTTCCGCCGCGGTGCGCGCGCTGCCGAACACTGTCACGCAGGGACGGATCCGTTGCATGGCCTCGAAGCCCTCAACGAATTCGCTCATGATCTTGAAGATCGCCCAGCTGTCGTTCGCGCGCACTTCGCTCCAGCCTTTGCGCTTGAAAGCGTTCTTGATGCGGCGTTCGTGTTCGTCGTGGCCGTTGGTGTGCTCGGCGGGCTTGGTGGTTTTGGCCATTCGGGACTGATTGCTGATCGGTGATCGCTGATCTCGGTAATTGCTGATCGCTGATCGCTGATCGCTGGGCATTCACCAACAACCACCAACCAGCAACCAATTACTTGCTGGAAAGTTCGCGCTCAAGGTAGCGCGCGGTATGTCCCCGTCCCATCATCACCACTTCTTCGGGCGTTCCCTTCGCCGTGATGCGGCCTCCCCCATCGCCGCCTTCCGGTCCGAGATCGATGATGTGATCGGCTACTTTGATGATGTCCATGTTGTGTTCGATCACCAGCACGGTGTTGCCTTGGTCCACCAAGCGGTCCAGCACTTTGATCAACTGGCGCACGTCCTCGAAGTGCAATCCGGTGGACGGTTCATCGAGGATGTAGAAGGTGCTGCCGGTATCGCGCTTGCTGAGTTCCGTGGCGAGTTTGATGCGTTGTGCCTCTCCCCCGCTCACGGTGGTGCTGCTCTGGCCGAGAGTGATGTAGCCGAGCCCCACATCGAGCAGCGTCTTCAGCTTCATGCTCAGTTGCGGGATCTCCGAAAAAACGTTCATCGCTTCTTCCACAGGGAGCGCGAGCACATCGGCGATGCTCTTGCCTTTGAAACGTACTTCCAGCGTTTCGCGATCGTACCTCTTTCCACGACAGGTCTCACAAGGCACGTCCACATCTGGCAAGAAGTTCATTTCGATCGTGCGCACGCCCGCACCCTTGCAGGTCTCGCAGCGGCCACCCGCGGTATTGAAACTGAAACGGCCGGCCTTGTATCCGCGGATCTTCGCGGCGGGCAATCGCGCGAAGAGCTCGCGGATATGATCGAAGAGCCCGGTGTACGTGGCGGGATTGCTGCGCGGCGTACGACCGATCGGCGATTGGTCCACTTCGATCACCTTGTCGATGTGCTTCAACCCTTCGATGCTCTTGTAGGCCAACGGATGCGCATCGCTGCGATAGAAGGTCTTGCTGAGGATCGGATAGAGCGTGTCGCCGATCAACGGGCTCTTGCCGCTGCCGCTCACGCCGGTCACGCAGATGAAGGTGCCGAGCGGAAAGTCCACATCAACGTTCTTCAGGTTGTTGCCGCTGGCGCCTTTCAATGTGAGGCGATGCCCATAGCCTTTGCGACGATCCCTCGGCGGGGCGATGCGCTCTTCGCCACGCAAGAACCTCGCTGTCATCGAACCGCTCTTCATCAGCTCCGCCGCCGTGCCCTGCGCAACGATGTGCCCACCATGCACGCCCGCGCCCGGACCGATGTCGATGATGTGATCGGCGCTCATCATCATTTCACGGTCGTGCTCCACCACCAGCACGCTATTGCCGCCATCGCGCAATTGGCGCAGGCTGCCGATCAAGCGCTGGTCATCGCGCATGTGCAGGCCGATGCTGGGCTCGTCGAGAATGTAGAGCACGCCGGTGAGCTGTGATCCGATCTGCGTGGCCAGGCGTATGCGTTGGGCCTCCCCGCCGCTCAACGTGCGCGCGCTGCGATCGAGCGTGAGGTATTCGAGGCCCACATCGAGCAGGAACTGGCTCCGCCCGGCGATCTCCTTCACTACATCCTTCGCGATAACGGCCTGCTTCTCATCGAGCTTTTCCGGCAGCGCGATCATGTGCGCGTGCAGGGCTGCGATGGACATGTGCGTGAGCTGTGTGATGTCCGTATCCGCGATGCGGAAGTAGCGCGCGATCTTCTTCAAGCGCGTGCCTTCGCATTCCGGGCAGGTGATCATGTGCGTGAACTGCT
>JANMKC010000325.1:0-1599 GCA_031371785.1 Flavobacteriales bacterium
CGCTGCGATCGTTTCATCTACACTTACCAACGCGAAAGACCGTGGCAGTATGTAGTGGTGGCGCGAGCACGGTTGACAAGGCTCTTCTTCCAACGGGCGGGGCTGCGCGGCGTCTTCGGCTATCCGCCGCATATCCACGCATGGTGGACACACGCCCTTGATCTCTTCGATGCGACTTGGCACTGGTGCGCCTTGATCGCTGGCCTGTTCGCGGCCTTCTGGTCGCTGGCGAAGTGGAGGCGCATCCCGCGCGAACGCGTATGGCACGCCATACTTGTGCTGACCGGAGTATTCGTGTTTCCGCTCGTTCTACGTCTTTGCGAAGGGCGCTATCTCGTGCCGATGTATCCGTGGCTCCTGTTGATGGCTACAACGATGCTCGGACATTGGAAGAACGCGGGCGGTGGATCCACCGACACGTGAACCACTGGCTGTCGCACGTGTACTGGAGCGCACCACCACGACCCATCGCGGCCTTTCTTTGTTGAACGAACCACCATCCCTATGAACCTGCGCTTTCTCGCATCCGCTCTCTTGCTCTCCCACCTTCTCACCCTTCAAGCCAAGGAACAGCCCGTCACCAGCCATGTCACCGGTGCGAAGGTCTTCCTCAGCGGCGCGCAGGTCACCCGCAGCGCGAGCGCATCGATCACCGCCGGCAACACCACGCTCATCTTCACCGGCCTCAGCCAGCAGCTCGATCCGCAGAGCATACAGGTACACGGCAAGGGCGGCTTCAGCATCCTCAGCGTGAACCAACGCATCAACTACCTCACCGAGAGCCCGAAGAAGAAAGAGATCGAGGATCTGCAGGACAGGATCAAGAAATACGAGCACGATTGGAACATCGAGAAAGGACTGCAACAGGTGTGGGAGAACGAGGAGCAACTCCTTCTGAAGAACTCCGTGGTCGGTGGACAGCAGAGCGGTTTGACGGCCGCGCAGCTGCAAGCGGTGAACGACTATGTGCGCGAGCGGATGAAAGCGGTGAAGGCAGGATGGCAGGCGCAACAAGAGAAACTCACGGAGATCGGCAAGGAGGCCGACAAACTGCGCGCACAGCTCGCGCAATACCAAGCCCAACAGCCCCAGCCTACGGGCGAGATCGTGGTGGAGATCGATGCACCGGTAGAGGTCGCGGCGAGCTTCACGCTCACTTACTTCGTGGGCAGCGCGGGATGGACGCCCGCGTACGATCTGCGTGCGAAGAACACCAGCGAGCCGATCGAACTATTGATGAAGGCACAGGTGGTGAACAACACCGGTGAGGATTGGAACAAGGTGGATCTCGCACTCAGCAGTGGCAACCCAACACAGGGTGGCGTGATGCCCACGCTCGCGCAATGGATCCTCGATCAGCCGGTATACAGGTACCTCAACGGTGTATCAATGAAAGGCGCTCGCGATGAAGCGCCAAGGGCCATGCCACCGAGCACTGCGATGGACGACGAAAGCACTCGGAAGAATTACGAAGAGATGCCCGCCACAACGGAAGTGGACAACACGGTGATCGCCCGGACCACCACGGTGGAGTTCTCTATTGATGCGCCCTTCAGCGTGCCGTCGGACGGTGTGGCGCATATGGTGGGCGTGAAGACC
>JANMKC010000376.1:0-8084 GCA_031371785.1 Flavobacteriales bacterium
CTACCGCGAGAGCTACGGCATTTTCGCGTGCAACGGCATCCTCTTCAACCATGAGAGCCCGTTGCGCGGCGAGACCTTCGTGACACGGAAGATCACACGCGCCGTTGCGAAGATCAAGCTCGGCTTGCAGGATGCGCTCTACCTCGGCAACATCGACGCGAAACGTGATTGGGGCCACGCGAAGGACTACGTGGAAGGCATGTGGCTGATGCTGCAAGCCAAGAAGGCGGATGACTTCGTGCTCGCGACCGGTAAGACCTACACCGTGCGCCACTTCATCGATCTGGCCTTCGCGGAAGTAGGCATCAAGCTCGATTGGAAAGGCAAAGGCGTACACGAGAAGGGCATCGACAAGAAGACCGGCAAAACCCTTGTGGCCATCGACAAGCGCTACTACCGCCCGGCGGAAGTGGACCACCTGGAAGGCGACCCCAGCAAGGCCAAGCGCGTGCTCGGCTGGAAGCACAAGTACGACCTGAAGGCGCTGGTGAGCGAAATGGTATCCAGTGATATCGATCTCTTCAAGCGCGATGTTTACCTGAAGAAAGGAGGGCACAAGATCCTGCATGAGCAGGAGTGATAGTTGATAGTTGTTGGTTGATGGTTGTTCGGCGACGGTCGACGGCTGGTCAGGACCAACAACCAACAACCAACAACGATGAACAAGTCAGACAAGATCTACATCGCAGGCCACCGTGGCATGGTGGGCAGCGCCATCGCACGCCGCCTGCAAAAGGACGGTTTCAACAACATCGTGACGCGAACGCACAAGGATATGGACCTCACGGACCAGCAGGCCGTGGGCGATTTCTTCGCGCGCGAGAAACCGGATGTGGTGGTGCTCGCTGCGGCGAAAGTGGGCGGCATCCAAGCGAACAATGTCTACCGCGCACAGTTCCTATACGAGAACCTGATGATCCAGAACAATGTGATCCACTCCGCATACACCAGCGGCGTGAAGAAATTGTTGTTCCTCGGATCAAGCTGCATCTATCCGAAGCTCGCGCCGCAACCGCTGAAAGAGGAAAGCCTGCTCACCGGTCTGCTCGAGCAGACCAACGAGCCTTATGCCATCGCCAAGATCGCGGGCATCAAGATGGCCGAGAGCTATCGAAGGCAGTACGGCGTGAACTACATCAGTGCGATGCCGACCAATCTCTATGGGCCGAACGACAACTACGACCTCAACAACAGTCATGTGCTGCCAGCGCTCATCCGCAAGTTCCACACGGCGAAGGTCACGAACGCGCCGAGCGTCGAATGCTGGGGCACGGGATCGCCTATGCGCGAGTTCCTGCATGTCGATGACCTCGCGGATGCATGCTTCTTCCTGCTGATGAACTACAACGAAGAACTGCATGTGAACATCGGCACGGGCGAGGACCTCACCATCAAGGCGCTCGCGGAAATGATCAAGGAGATCGTCGGTTTCAAAGGCGATCTGCATTGGGACACGAGCAAACCCGACGGCACGCCGCGCAAGCTCATGGATGTTTCGCGCCTGCACGACATGGGCTGGAAGCACCGCATCGGGCTGCGCGACGGCATCACCAGCGTGTACGCGGAATTCGCGAAGCTGCAAGTCCCATGAAACGGGGAGCGAGTTGGCGAAGGTGTGAGCGTGGATAAATGGACCCCAAGCATGAAGTGAGCGCCGCTGACGCTGAACACCAGCAAGATCTTCTTCATCCTCCTGCCGTTCTACTACATCATCACCTACCCCTTCGCCTTTGTGCTGAACTGGGTGGACACGAACACGACACATGCCACCGGCACAGGACTGATCGTGAAGGCGTGGAAGTAAGCCGTAACCGTAGGATAGCTGAAATAACCGGCTACATTCGAGCGTCTATAAATACAATCGCTTGCCATGCGCACCCCTCTTTTCGTTGTGATGCTTGCGGTAGGCACTGCGAGCAGCGCCCGGTCAGACACTCTGCTGCATGTGCATCACCATGAAGCCGGGGTTGATGTAACGGCTTTTTTAAGGCAGTTCCTTTCTTGGGGTGTCCCCAACGGGGACAACACCAACTACCTTTTGTCTCCTTGGGTTCTGAGCTATCGTTATCACCTCAAGCACTGGAACCTGCGTTTCGGTGTCGGCGGTATGATCTCGGATGTTGAGCAACCGGACTATTCCTATTCCAATCCTACGGAAACCACTCGCCGTAAACAGACGGAGCTGGACCTGCGTGTGGGTGCAGAGCGATACCAGGAGTTGAGCAAGCGATGGCAGGTATTCTATGGATTGGACTTCCGGCCCTCGTGGCAATACTCCCAGAATGACTACCACTATAGCAATGGTGGCTATCGGTACGGGTCGGATTCGCGGCAACAGGATCTGGCCTTCGCACCGCTGTTGGGATTACGCTATCACATCACCAAGCGCTTCAGCTTGCACACCGAAACAAGTTTTGCGTTCATGCGGAGCGATTCGGAGTTGCACTCTTACACCGTTCCCATTGTAGATGGTTATCCACCCTTGCCCGATACGCGACAGCGAACGGGCAGTTTCCGGACGGTATTCCAGACGCCTCTCTCGGTGATCGCCACATTCGATCTTTGAACAGGGATCATTGACGCCGACCACAAGGATGCACGACCTCAGCATGCGATCCACGTGGGGTGGGGTTATTCTGATCTTCTGATCATGGCATTGGCTGTTCTCTTCGCCCGCCGTTATCTGCTCGCCAAGCGATCGAAGAACGCGATCAACATCATCACGCTCATCAGCATCATCGTGGTGGCCGTGGTCACTGCGGCAATGGTCGTGGTCCTCAGCACGCTGAACGGCATCAGCGATCTGGTGGACAAGCTCTACAGTCCGTTCGATCAGGACATCACGATAACGCCGGCCGAAGGCAAGACCTTCATGCGCGACAGCCTCGCAATCGACCGCATCCGAGCATTGCCCGATGTGGATACAACGAGCTGGACGATCGAGGAGAACGTGCTCCTGCGCAGCGGTGAACAGCAAGCGGTCGCCACATTGAAAGGCGTGGAACCGCAATATCTCACCATGAGCGGGATGGCCGACCACATGTACGATGGCAAGGCATCGCTCAGCGGAAAGAACGGTCCACTGGTGATCCTCGGAGCCGCGCTGAAGGATGAACTGGACGTACCCAAGGATGATGGCGTGATCCAGCCGCTGGTGATCAGCGCGCCGGTGCGTGGGCGCAAACTGTTGCGCTACAAAGAGCAGGCGTTCAACCAGGAACGCGTGGCGGTCGCGGGTGCGTTCACGATCAATATGGAGTTCGATCAGCAGTACGCCATCGCGCCGATCGATCTCGTGGATTCCTTGCTGCACTATGGCGGCGCAGTGAACGCATTGGAGATCCATGCGCGCGCGAACAGCGATCCCGGATCGCTCGTTGCACACGTGCGCGCCATTGCCGGCGACCGGTTCACGGTGAAGACGCGATACGAGAAGAACGCGCTGATGTACCGCACGAACGCCACGGAGAAATGGTTCACGTTCGCCGTGCTCGCCTTCATCGGCCTCATCGGCGCCTTCAACATCATCGCCTCGCTCACGCTGATGATGATCGAGAAACAACAGGACATGCGTACGCTCACGGGCATGGGCGCGAGCGCGTCGTTCGTGCGCCAAGTGTTCTTCGCCGAAGGCCTGCTCATCGTAGCCGTGGGCACAGTGGTGGGGCTGCTGGTCGGCCTGCTGATCTGTGGCCTGCAGCAATGGACCGGCTTCATCTCATTGCAGGATTCCGTCGTGGACAGCTATCCCGTGAAGGTGCTCGGCGGGGATCTGGCGATGATCTTCCTCGCGGTGATCTCCATCGGCGTGCTCGCCACGTGGGTGCCGTTGCGCGGATTGAGCAGGCGGTACTTGCTCGCGGATCGGTGAGGAGATCAAAGATCGCTTCGCCGTAAGACAGGCTCGCGATGACGTTGAATTCAGGAAAGGCGGTTCGTCACTGCGAGGAGGCCCCGCGACGAAGCGGTCTTTGATCCCTATGCCGCCAACGCGTAAAGCGACCGTGCGGCCTCCAGCAATTCCAACAACACACGCGGATCGCGCTCGGTCACCAACTTCATGCGGTGCTCCTTGAAATTCGCGATGCCCCGGAAATAGTTCGTGTAATGCCGACGCATCTCCACCACACCTTCGAAATCACCCTTCCAAGCGATGCTCCGTTCCAGATGTTCGCGCGCTGCGTCCACACGATCGTCCAGCGTGGGCGGATCGAGGTGTGTGCCGGTCGCGAAGAAGTGCTTCATCTCGTTGAAGATCCACGGATAGCCGATGCTCGCACGTCCGATCATCACGCCGTCCACGCCATAGCGGTTGCGATACTCCAGCGCCTTCTCCGGCGAGTCGATGTCGCCATTGCCGAAGATGGGGATGTGGATGCGCGGGTTGTTCTTCACCTCACCGATCAACGTCCAATCCGCCGGGCCCTTGTAGAGTTGCGCACGTGTGCGGCCGTGGATGCTCAATGCCTGGATGCCCACATCCTGCAAGCGCTCCGCCACCTCCATGATGTTCTTCGTCTGGTCGTTCCAGCCCAGCCGCGTCTTCACGGTCACGGGCAGCTTCACCGCCTTCACGACCTTGTCCGTGAGCCGCACCATCTTGTCGATATCCTGCAACAGGCACGCGCCCGCGCCCTTGCTCACCACTTTGTGAACGGGGCAACCGTAGTTGATGTCGATCAGTTCAGGCCCAGCGCGTTCGGCGATGCGCGCCGCTTCCTCCATCGCATCCTCACTGCCACCGAACAACTGGATGCCGATGGGCCGCTCCTCCGGAAAAATGTCCAGCTTCTTCATCCCTTTGGCCGCATGGCGGATCAGCCCTTCGCTGCTGATGAACTCCGTGTACATCAGGTCGGCACCGTGCTTCTTGCACAACGCGCGGAACGGCGGATCACTCACGTCCTCCATAGGCGCGAGGAGCAGTGGGAACTCCGGGAGTTGTATGGGGCCGATGCGGGGCATGGGTCCCTGCCATACGGCAGGCAGGCGCGAAAGTACAAGGACCGCGCGGGGCGGGGCTTGGCGGAGAGAGAGGGATTCGAACCCCCGTTACCCTTTCAGGTAAACACACTTTCCAGGCGTGCGCCTTCAACCACTCGGCCATCTCTCCAGATGGGCGGCGAAAGTATGAAAGGCCGCAACGGCTCAGGCTATGCTTACTTCCCCGCAAAGCGCCACGCCGAAACGCCCGCTCACCAACTGCGGCGAAAGCCCTTGCCCGTAGAGGAACATCAACTTGGTGATGGCAGCTTCCACCGTCATGTCATACGCGCTCAGTACCCCCATCTCCGCGAAGGCTTTGCTCGTTACGTAACGGCCTTGTTCAACACGACCGCCCACACATTGGGTGGCGTTCACCAGCACGATGCCGCGCTGGTGTGCTTCGCGCAACGCGTCGAGAAAAGCCGCATACGTGGGACCGTTGCCGCTGCCGAACGTGGTGAGCACAACGGCACGCAGACCGGGCGTGGAAAGGGCGTGCTTCACCCATTCAGCACCGATGCCGGGGAAGAGCCGGATAACGCCGACGTGATCATCCAAGTGCTGATGAACATGCAGCGGACCGGAGCGCGCGGGCAGAAGCGCTTGTCGGTCATAGCGGATGCGCACACCGGCCTCCGCCAACACGGGCCAGTTCGGTGAGCGGAAGGCCTCGAAGCGCTCGGCGTGAACTTTCACTGTGCGATTGCCGCGGTACAAACTGTACTCGAAGTAAATGGCCACTTCGGAAACCAGCGGTTGTCCATTCTCTTTCGCCGCAGCGATCTCTATCGCGGTCAGCAGGTTCTCCTTTCCATCGGTGCGGATGGTGCCGATGGGCAATTGTGATCCGGTGAGGATCACCGGTTTGTTCAAGCCTTCGAGCAAATAGCTCAATGCGCTGGCCGTGTAAGCCATGGTGTCGCTGCCGTGCAGAACGACGAAGCCATCGTGCTGTTCGTAGTTCTCACCGATGATGCGCGCGATGCGGATCCAGTCCGCAGGCCGCATGTCACTGCTGTCGATCGGTTGCTCGAAGGACACCGCATCAAGCTTCACGTTGATGCGTTCGAGCTCGGGAACGTGTTCCTCCAAATGCTCAAGGTCCATGGGGCGCAGCGCACCGGTGCGCGCATCGGCCATCATGCCGATGGTGCCGCCGGTGTAGATGATGAGTACGCGGGATCGATCGCTCACTCGTTGACCGCCGAAGCCTTCGGCGTAGGAGGTTGGAAAAGTTGTTCTGCATTGGCCGTGGTGATGCGCGCGATATCGTCCACTGAACGACTGGTGGCAGTGGCCAAGGCTTGCGCGACCAATGGCACGTAGCTGCTCTCGTTGCGCTTGCCACGATGCGGCACCGGCGCGAGGTAAGGCGCATCCGTCTCCAACACACAATGCTCCGCTCCCACCTGCGCCATCGTTTGCGCCAGACCGCTCTTCGCATACGTGATCACACCACCGATGCCGAGTTTGAAGCCGCCGAGATCGATGATCATGCGCGCTTGATCGGCCGTGCCGGTGAAGCAATGGAACACGCCGCGCAAACTGCTGTCGTTCTCCTCCTCCACGATGGCGAAAGTCTCGTTGAAACTCTCGCGCGAATGGATCACGATGGGCAGAGCGAGCTGCTTGGCCCAGCGCACCTGCGTGCGGAAAGCGTCCTGTTGTTGCGCGAGCAGGCTCTTGTCCCAATAGAGGTCGATGCCGATCTCGCCGACGGCATAGTAGCGACCGTTGCTCAGCAAGCGTTCCACTTCCGCCAGGTCCTTCGCGGGTTCCGCAGGCACATGGCAGGGATGCAGGCCCATCATGGGGAAGCAAAGCTCCGGATGCGCATCGCACATCGCGTGCATGCCATCGATGCTCTCGTGGTCGATGTTCGGCAGGTAGAGCTTCGTTACGCCATTGTCCACGGCGCGTTGGAGCATGTCCTTCCGGTCGCTGTCGAACTGCTTGTGGTAGAGGTGCGCGTGGGTGTCGATGAACATGCCGCGCGAAAGTAGAGCACCTTCAAACCCGGCCGCGATGCGCGCCAAACGCGTAACACATAACACATCAACACGCAACTTTGCGCCCCCGCCGCCTTCGCGAAGACGCTTCGGCGCCCAACGCATGAAGATCCTCCTCATCCGCTTCTCCTCCATCGGCGACATCATCCTCACTTCACCGGTGAGCCGTTGCTTGAAGAAGCAGGTGCCCGGCGCGGAGATCCACTTTCTCACGAAGGACCGCTTCGCGGATCTCGTCGCGCATTCACCTTACGTGGATCGCGTGCATACGATCGATGATGCGGTGGGCGAAGCGATCCCCGCATTGAAGAAAGAGAAGTTCGACCTGATCGTGGACCTGCACAAGAACGTGCGCACATGGAAAGTGAAGACCGCGCTCGGCGTGCCCGCGAAGAGCTTCCCGAAACTGAACATCGAGAAGTGGATGCTCGTGAACCTGAAGCGCGATCGCATGCCACGCGTTCATATCGTGGATCGCTACATGAGCACCGTGGAACACCTCGGCGTAAAGAACGACAACGCTGGGCTGGACCTTTTCATTCCACCGGAACGGGAAGTGCCGATGAGCACTTTGCCTGAAGCGCACCGCAACGGATACACCGCGCTCTGCATCGGCGCGGCGCACTTCACGAAACGATTGCCGCCGCACAAACTGATTGAACTCGCGCAACTGTTGCAGGGCCCCATCGTGATCATTGGCGGACCGGAAGATCAGGCCACCGCACGCGCAATAGCGGATGTGGTCGGTGCTCGTGTATTCGATGCCACGGGCAAATACGACCTGCTCGGCAGCGCGTCATTGATCAAGCAGGCGAAGAGCGTGATCGCACACGATAGCGGTGCGATGCATGTGGCGGCGGCTTTCGCAGGGTCCCGAATCGGTGACCCTGCTCTGACCGTCGTCAGCATCTGGGGCAACACGGTGCCTGCCTTCGGCATGGGACCTTACATTCCGCAGCATCCGGAGCGCGCGCACATCATGGAAGTGCAGGGGCTCGAATGCAGGCCATGCTCCAAGATCGGTTTCGATCATTGCCCGAAGGGACACTTCCGGTGCATGGAGAAGCAGGATCTGAGCGCGATCGTGAA
>JANMKC010000377.1:0-35997 GCA_031371785.1 Flavobacteriales bacterium
GCTCGGCAGCGGCCCCAACCGCATCGGGCAAGGCATCGAGTTCGACTACTGCTGCGTGCATGGCGTGCTCGCCGCGCGCGAATGCGGCTACGAGACCATCATGATCAACTGCAACCCGGAGACCGTGAGCACGGACTTCGACACCGCCGACAAGCTCTACTTCGAGCCGGTGTTCTGGGAGCACATCTACGACATCATCCAGCACGAGAAACCCGAAGGCATCATCGTGCAGCTCGGCGGGCAGACCGCCCTGAAGCTCGCCGCGAAACTGAGCAAGTACGGCGTGCCCATCCTCGGCACCAGCTACGAGGCGCTGGACATGGCCGAGGACCGCGAGCGCTTCAGCAGTTTGCTGCGCGATCTCGGCATTCCCTACCCGAAGTTCGCCGGGGTGAACACCGCGGAGGAGGCCATCGCCACCAGCCGCACCCTCGGCTTCCCGCTGCTGGTACGGCCCAGCTATGTGCTCGGCGGGCAGAAGATGAAGATCGTGATCAACGAGGAGGAACTGGAAAGCCAGGTGCTGGACATCCTGCGGCTGATGCCCGACAACCGCATCCTCATCGACCACTTCCTGGATGGCGCCATCGAAGCGGAGGCCGATGCCATCTGCGACGGCGAGATGGTGCGCATCATCGGCATCATGGAGCACATCGAGCCGGCGGGCATACACAGCGGCGACAGCAACGCCGTGCTGCCGCCTTTTGATCTCAGCGAAAAAGTGATCCAGAAGATCCGCGAGTACACGCACAAGATCGCCCTCGCGCTGAAGACCAAGGGCCTGGTGAACATCCAGTTCGCGATCAAGGACGAGGAGGTGTACGTGATCGAGGCCAATCCGCGCGCCAGCCGCACGGTGCCCTTCATCGCCAAGGCCTACAACGAGCCCTATGTGAACTGGGCCACCAAGGTGATGCTCGGCGAGAAGAAGCTGAAGGACTTCGCCTTCAAGCCGCGCCTCGATGGCTATGCGATCAAGGTGCCCGTCTTCAGCTTCGACAAGTTCCCGAACGTGGACAAGAGCCTCGGGCCTGAGATGAAGAGCACCGGCGAAGCCATCCACTTCATCAAGGATCTGCGGGATCCGTTCTTCAGGGAGGTGTATGCGGAGAGGAGTATGTACTTGAGCAGATGAGTTCGCTCTCCGGAATTACCCACCCGGACCCAAGAATACAGGAGAAGGTCAGATACCTGTGCGACTACTTTGACGCTAGCGTTAAGCTCTTCGGGCAAACACCTCAGTTTCATCCGGACAATCCCGAGCTCCTACTCGGAGAACTCTGCTTTCACCTGTCGACCAATGTTGACCAGTGTTTCCGATATGTGGACTCAATACTGAACCATCCGCTTTGGAATGATGTCTCTGTTCTGGGGACATTCAAGAATCACAGCTTGTTCGAGGTATGTCGAACGGGTTTCATAAGGCTTGCGACACACAAGGCCAAGAGGAAATGGCTCGCCGCGAATAGCCAGAGCTTATTGGGTAAGTCAAAGGCACTTCATCGAGATGTCAATCGCTGGTTCTTGGTGAAGAAAGTGGATGAGTTAATCAGCTACTTAGGCTGTAGACATGATCTAAGCCAACACGTTGACGAGATGAGTGAATGCATCCGCATCATTGTCTCCATCTTGATTTTGGATAGTCAGCATGAAAATGACTTGCTCGACCTATTCAAACGCATCATCACCCGCGATCCAAAAACCTATCCGTTTCCCAAGCGTCTCGCAAATCGCCCAACTGCGGAGAAGAAGCGATATCTGTCAGAGCTAACGTTCAAGGAGCAATTCCGATCAGTGCGATACATACGACAAAGACCAAAGCGCACAGAGCACTTCATTTTTCGGTGTTTCGGCGTGAGGTCTCCAAAGGAGTTCTCTGCGACGTTCGAAGACATCCAATTTTTGCATGGGGAGAACGTCCGTTTCGATCGGCTGAAAGCGACCTTGGCAAAGAGGGAACGAGCGAATGATTTTTTCCAGACCAAAGACTGCCTTTACGCCATAGTCCGAACGAAGCACAACAGTCGCGACGCAGGTGAGCGCATTGCCTTGGCCAAAGTGCGTGACGGAGTAGAATACCTGAAAGCGCAAATAGGTGAGGGCTTTCATCTTGACTCCTCCAGTTACTTGACGACTTCGAATTTTCGTGATTTGGGATGGAGGCTTTCGTTCAACGACGGAGTCACGCGCGTCACCAAACTGGAACTTGACAAGTTCGCACTCACTCCATTCGTTATGCTCGAAAAAGTCACTGGGCATGCCAAGAAGGACTTCTTGCGCCATGAGAAGGTGTTCAGTCGGGCGGCAGTTTCATCCTTGCCAAGCGATTACTGGATCTATGGCGAGGTAATGCTCACGGGCATAAGCACCGACAAACGTATTGAGCGACTATCTCAACTCAGTTCAATTGATCAGCACGTGCATGCTCTTCTTCAAATGGCTGCCCGCATTTGGACGATAACCTCCCCAATGAACACCAGTCGCATGATGCTCGGACTCTCGGAGGAGCGGAGCGATGAACTCTATGCATTGGGCAATGATCATCTGAAGATGATGGATTGGATCGAAAGGAACGTCAACGTGCCGATTGTAAACCGACTGATTGCATATGCCCGAGGCATTCAAAAGATGCGACCCCAAGACTTCGTACAAGACAATGAACGAACATGGATTCGCGCTTATGGTCAGCGGAATTCAATCGTGCATGCCAATGAGCTTCATGAGAAAACTGTAGCCGTCTGCGCTCTGCTACTTCCTCCATACGTTCAACGTCTACGAAGAGCAATCGTAAGCGGAATCCATAGCAATCCAGCGAGCGACTTAGGCCAGACGATTGCTTCCTTGTAGCAGGCCCGCAAACAGCCACGAGCGTGGACGCTCGCGGCAGAAATGGTGCGCAAGTCTGAAAGGGCACGATCAGTCGTGCATCGTTACTCTCACCATCACTTCCTCCTTCCCGTTCAGGTTGACTTCCACGATGAACGTATCAGGGCTCAGCGGGTGGATCCGGTCGGTCTGGCCCCACCTGTCGCGAGACTTCCAGAAAACTCTGGCGCGGGAGTTAGGCGTGCGTGGGGCTTGTGGGTTGTAGGCCGTCCTCCCGTGCCTGTTGCAAGCACATGTACTAACCTGACCTCAACGATCTCGGCCAACGCGCAGATCTCGTTGCCAGTCTGTGACTGGCCGCACAAAGCCCGGCCAAAGCAACAACGAGCTATGTTCGTGAAGCATGAGCCGCGCCTACAAGTTCAATAAGCCGGATGGTCTCTACTTTATCTCATTCGCGACGGTGCAATGGATCGATGTCTTCACACGTCGCGACTACAAGGACATCGTGGTCGAGAGCCTGAAGTTCTGCCAGAAAGAAAAGGGTCTATTGCTCTTCGCGTGGGTGATCATGAGCAATCATGTCCACTTGATCGCCGAAGCCGCTGAAGGCTTCAAGTTGCAGGACATCATCCGTGATCTGAAGAAGTTCACGAGCAAGCAGATCATCAAGGCCATCGAAGACCATCCGGGCGAAAGCCGGCGCGAGTGGATGTTGAAGATGTTCCCCTCCTTGTCGCAAGTGTTCCCCTCCTTGTCGCAAGTGTTCCGCGCGCGTGGGCATTGTGTGCGGGTAGGCGGGCCACTTGTGACTGACCTCAACGACCTCGGCCAACGCGCAGATCTCGTTGCCAGTCTGTGACTGGCCGCACAAAGCCCGGCCAAAGCAACAACGAGCTATGTTCGTGGAGCATGAGCCGCGCCTACAAATTCCATAAGCCGGATGGTCTCTACTTCATCTCATTCGCGACGGTGCAATGGATCGATGTCTTCACACGTCGCGACTACAAGGACATCGTGGTCGAGAGCCTGAAGTTCTGCCAGAAAGAAAAGGGTCTATTGCTCTTCGCGTGGGTGATCATGAGCAACCATGTTCACCTCATCGCCGAAGCGGCCGATGGCTTCAAACTTCAGGACATCATCCGCGACCTGAAGAAGTTCACGAGCAAGCAGATCATCAAGGCCATCGAAGAACATCCGGGCGAAAGCCGACGCGAATGGATGCTGAAGATGTTCCGCGAAGCTGGCGAGGCCAACAGCAACAACAAGACCTATCAGTTCTGGCGGCAAGACAACAAGCCGATCGAACTCTTCTCGAACGAGATGATCGAACGGTACTTGAACTACTTGCATGAGAACCCGGTGAAGGAAGGATATGTGGAGAATGCGGAGGACTATGTGTACTCGTCAGCATTTTTGATCGCAGGCAAACCGGGGTTGTTGAAGTTGGAGCCGATCTGATCATGGCGAAGACACAGCGCCTCTGCCGTAGCCTTGGCGAAGGCATGAGACTTCGCGAGAGATCACGTTGAGAGTTTGGTAGTCACAAGTGGCCCCGCCTACTCTGCACGCTCACGCGTGCGGCAGGAACACTTGCGACAAGAAGCGGGTTCCATGAAATGGGATCGTGCATGGTGCACGCGTCGAAGCGATACTTGGCTCAAGTTTTTCCGCTCGCACGGCGGAGCAAGCGGCAGGTGTATAGGGAGCCATCGATGTACCTTGGCCGGTGGAAACGAACCCGCACCGTCATGGACATCGCACTGAAAAAGCTCGACCTGATCCAGCGCCTTATGCACGTATGGGACGAGGCTACGTTGCAACGCATCGCAAAGACCATCGAGGCTGAGGTGCCAGAAGCGGATATGGATATGACCGATGAGGATTGGGCCGAGTTGGAGCGCCGCCGGGCGCGGCACTTGCGCGGAGAAGGAACATCTTACACGCTCGAGGAGTCCATCGCCAAGCTCCGCAAAGCCGGAAAATGAAGGTCTTCACTCTGTTGGTCCGCGACGAGGCGCAGGACGAGACGGACGGCATCAGACTCTGGTACGAGGAGCAGAGTCCTGGTCTGGGTGAGCGTTTCGTAGCGGCATTGGAAGCGGCATACAAGCAGATCAGGATGAGCCCGCACAGTGAGGTGCGCAAGGAGATATACCGGTACGGGTACATCAAGGGTTTTCCGACGTACCGGATCGTTTACACCCTTGATGGCGATGTCATCACCGTGTATCAAGTACGGCACACCAGCCGCAAACCCCATCCGAAGTATGGCCCGTAAGCCGCGCATCCATGAACCCCTCGGTGTCGATCTCGTGATCGCAGGTGGCAAGCTCACCGCCGAGGATCGCAGGCTCCTGCGTGCCATGATAGCAAAGCAGAAGGCGAAGCTGAAGACCACATCGGTTCGAGTGCGTGCGGTCAGCGCACGTGCAAAGCGGGCGCGCGAGGCTTCGCGACTTACAGCGAAGGCATAGCTCTTCTATTATGCTCGGTGCCAAGCTCAAGGACTTCCGCCCGCGCCCTGTTGCGAAGTCTCCGGCGCTCGGCTCAAGCGGGATGTGAAGAGTCTGCCGAGTGCCGGGCATCGCGGCCGCCTCTGGCGGTTCCATGAAATGGAGCTCATGCGTGATGTGCGCAACTCCCCCTGCCCCCTCGATGCTTGAACCATGCGACTTCCTTGCGAACCGCAGTGAGGGGGACAAATGCGCGCGATCCGCGATGTTGTGCGAACGCCTACCGTAGTGCCCAACATGGTCAACGCGGGCGCTTCGATCTTGTGCCCCTCGCCGCCGTCTCGGCGGCAACAACGAGGGGCCACGGGGAGCAGGAACGCGATCCGCGCCAACCGGATCTTCGCTCCCCTGCCCCCTCAATGCTTGAACCATGCGCCTTCCTTGCGAACCGCAGTGACGGGGACAAATGCGCGCGATCCGCGATGTTGTGCGAACGCCTACCGTAGTGCCCAACATGGTCAGCGCGGATCGCTTCCGCTTTGTGCCCCTCTCACGAGGGGCCACGGGGAGCAGGAACGCGATCCGCGCCAACCGGATCTTCTACCGCTTCTCCTTCCAACTCTTGCGTGACAGATCTCCGCGCGTCGCTTCGATCCCAGCAACGAGGGATTCCATTTCCGCTCGCACACCATCGATCGCTGTCAGCACTTCCTCGTTCGTGAAACGCACTACGCGGAACCCGACTTCCTCCAACTGTTCTGTACGATGCGCATCATAGGCCTGAGCTTCATCACCATCATGCGTTGGGCCATCCACTTCAACGATGAGCATCAATTCAGAACAGAAGAAGTCAGCGATGTAATTCAACACAGGTCGTTGACGATGAAAGCCATACGCGTTGATACCACCAGCCTTCAGAACATACTTCCACAGGCATGCCTCGGCCTTGGTCATGTTCTTGCGCAACTCGCTGGCCCTCGCTTTCAGCAGCGGGTTGTAGCAATAGTCATTGGAGGAGTCGGCGGGCATGATCGCTGAAAAATACGACCTCCATCCCGCGCTCGTGTGCGAAGATTCCGGCGCTCGGCTCAAGAAAGATGTGAAGAGTCTGCCGAGTGCCAGGCATCGCCGCCGCCTCTGGCGGTTCCCTGAAATGGCCCGCCCGTTCTATCTTGTTCGCGGATGAAGTACGAACTGCCGCGCGACCAAGGCGAAGTGCTGCCGAACCTGCTGGGCTTGACGGATCAGCGCGCGATCGAACTGTCCGAACTGGAAGGCTTCCTCAAAGCGGAACTGGTGTTCTTCGAGGAACTCAATGACGATACAGTGTTCGATACTGACTATATCCTGCGCATCCATCACACAGCGCTGGGCCACCTCTACGCGTTCGCTGGAAAGCTGCGCGAGGTGAACGTGTCGAAAGGTGGTTTCAGTTTCCCGGCCGCCAAGTTCCTTTCAGACACTATGCGCGCGTTCAACACGGATGTCCTGAGCAAACTCCCGGCGCGCTATGATGATGCTGACACACTTGTGCGTGACATCGCTCTCGTGCATGGCGAACTTCTGTTCATTCATCCCTTCCGCGAAGGCAACGGACGCACCGCTCGCTTGCTGGCCGACATGATGGCGATGAAACAAGGCCATGAGCGCCTGCGGTTCGATCAGATAGGCCGTGAGCGATTCGACGAGTACGTGCATGCGGTACAACGCGCCGCAGTAGATGACCGCGCATCAATGCAGGAGTTGATCCGGTCTATTTTCCCAAGCTGAGCTGCACTTTGCGCAGCATGGCTCGGGCCTCTTCCAACGAGACCACGATCCCTTCGATCCTGAACGACGCGATCACCGAGCGCAAGAGGTCCTCTTGCGAGAGCTTCGGTTTGCGTGAAGGCTTGGACTTGGGGGACATCGCGCGAATTTACTGAACCATCACACCCGACCCGCGCTCGTGTGCGAAGTCTCCGGCGCCGTGCCTTCGGCAGGCAGGCTCGGCTCAAGAGGATGTGAAGAGTCTGCCGAGTGCCCGGCATCGCGGCCGCCCCTGGCGGTTCCATGAAATGGCCTCCACCTGTCGCGAGACTTCCAGAAAACTCTGGCGCGGGAGTTAGGCGTGCGTCGGGCTTGTGGATTGTAGGCCGTCCTCCCATGCCTGTTGCAAGCACATGTACTAACGATCGATCCGCTTCGGCGGGCCAGAGGCCCTATACTGCACCGCACTCGCGAAACACGCGAGCGCGAACTGGGGGGGCTCGGAGCCCCGCATGTGCGCATCCGCGATCAAGGCGGTTGGCGATAGGTTTGGTGCCCGATGAGATCAGCATTGTTTTACCCCATTGTCCTTCTACTTCTGCTGGCGTGTGGCCCAGCACCCGAGAATGCAGTACCGGTAGCGCCGTCGCCAACCTCCTTCACGGTTCCGGTGCTTGATACGGCTGCGGCCTACCGCACGGCCATCGCCGAGTACATCAAGGTCTTTCGCAAAAGCGATGCTTCGTTCCCGGACACGGTGTACATCGGCAGGCATGCGGAGTTCCCGGGGATCGAGCTGCCGGACACCATCGGGAACACGTTCATCCGGATCGTGACACCTGCGGAGGGCGAGGCGTTGAAGGAAGGTGAGCATTTCGCCTACCTCAACATCTTCGGCTGGTTCGCCACAGGCCAGGCGGAGTTCTATGTGGTCAACTTCACGCACGGCATGCGTCATTGGCCCGATGGGCGGGATGATCGGCATCTGCGGTTCGCCATCGGCAGCGGGCCAACGGAACTCGTGCTGGATACCTTGTGGCAATAGGCCCCTTCTTGTCGCAAGTGTGCCGATCGCGCAGCGGAGCAAGCGGTCGGAACACTTGTGACCTTGTCCCCGACCCGCGCTCGGATGCGAAGTTTCCGACGCCATGCCTTCGGCAGGCAGGTTCGGCTCAAGAGGGAGGTGAAGAATCTGCCGATCGCCAGGCATCGTGGCTGCGTCTGGCGGTTGCATGAAATGGACCTCGTGCATGATGCACGCGTCGAAGCCCCAGTTGTCGCAAGTGCCCCGATCGCGTTGCGGAGCTGGCGTACGGATCACTGGTGACGTATGCAATGCGCACCTTGCGGAAGTAGAAGACAACCTGAGCACATGAGGATCGGCTACGTTCTACTCTTCGCATTGTCCTGTTCCGATCGTTCGCATTTCCCGCAGGTGGGGGCGAGCATGAACGAAGCGGCCCAGTCCACTCCTTCATTCATTGCGATCTGCGGCCAGACTTGGATGACCAGGAACTTGGACGTTGCCACCTATAGGAACGGCGATCCAATTCCCCACGTGACCGATCCGACCGCATGGGTGAACTTGACCACTGGAGGATGGTGCTGGTACGACAATGACTCGACCTCCTATGCCGCCACGTATGGAAGGCTCTACAATTGGTACGCGGTGAACGACATCAGAGGCTTGGCTCCAAACGGATGGCATGTGCTCACCGATACCGAATGGAGCGTATTGACAACGTGTTTGGGTGGCGATACCGCCGGAAGTCGAATGAAGGAGATGAGTGGTGGGCTTTGGCTCGATCCGATCGCGGCGGCCGATAACAGCAGTGGTTTCACAGGGCTGCCGGGCGGCATGCGATCGGACAACGGAACGTTCAGTCGCATGGGTCTCAGCGCTGTCTTTTGGACTTCCGCGGAGGGCAGTGTCAGCGAGGCTTGGTGCGGCCGCTTGATACGGGAATTCAATGCCACGGGCGTGGGCTACATGAACAAGGCGGATGGAAACTCGGTTCGTTGCGTGAGGGATCCGTAAGAATTCCACCACGTGTCGCGAGACTTCCCGCCTCTATTGGAACTTGCGGCAACAGGGCGGGGCGACTTGTGCGCTCCGTAGCGCACATCACTTCTTGCGCTTGAACTTATTCTTCAGGTCCAGGCTTCTGAGCAATACGCCTTGTCATGCAATGTGGTCACGCCCACAGTGCGCCATGCGAACCGTTGCTGCGACCGCACTCCGTTCCCGGCGCTCATTTCGCTCCCAGGTAACGGTCCGTCATGTCAATTAGGAATGCTGCGAGCTGCTTACGGTCCTTCTTTCCGCTCAGTTCTGTGAGCGCTGGCAGGTGGAGCATGGCGAATTCCAACGAGTGGGCCATTTCCACCAGCGTAGTGGCGAAGGAGCGCGGCGACTTGATGCGTGGCGAGCAGGCTTTCAGTTCCGATGCCACTTGTGCGCACAGGTCTTTGTAGGGTTTGAAGAGTTTCAGCTCGTTGTCGCTATCCACGTTCTTGTGCATGAAGGATTTGGAGCCTTCGTTGATCACGAGCTTACGCAACGCGGATGGATCCAGTTGCGCGGCGAGCACTTCACTGGGCCATAACCCGGCGAGCGCCCGGATGGTGCTGTGCAACCGGTCCAATGGATCCTTTGCCGCCTTGCCGCTCTGTTCGCCCAGTATGCCGAGCCAAAGCCAGTACAGTTGGAAGTAGTACTGGAGGATCCGCTGTTTGTTGGCGAAGTAGTGGTACACGGTGACTTCCGTACATCCGATGCGCTCGGCGAGCTTCTTGAACGTGAACGCCTCCAGGCCGATCTCGTTCATGAGGTCCAATCCTTCCGAGAGGATCCGCCTGCCCATGTGGCTGCTGGTATCCCGCAGGCTGAGCGAGGGATCCAGGTCGAGGTGATAGTGTGCCATGTGCGTTCACCTCCGCGTGGGTGTTTTCGGCGAACATGGACAAATGTAGTATTGCTATACATGTTGAATGTATTACTACATTTGTCCCCGTCATGTACCCCATCACTCTTTGTCAACGACTTGTGGTTCCGCTGCTGCTCTGCTTCGTGATGAGCCTGCTGCCAGCCAGCATCCTCTTCAACGGGCTGGATCAGGGCGGCACCGGCAACGGGGAAAGGCCGGCACCGACGAGCGAAGAGGACGAGGTGAAGAACGCGCTACCATACGCGACCGCGAACCCAGGGGACGCGGATCCCGGCTCGCCATTGATCGAGGTGGCACGCGCCACGAACGACCGGTTGCTGCCTTCACCACACGGTGAAGTGCAGCTGAGGCCGCCCAAGCGGTTGCTGTAAACCCTGATACCGGGCCGCGTGCGGCCCCGGAAGATCGCGATGGGAATTCGTTCCCGCGATCGGTCACGTTCACCTCTCTGTCCAACTCGGTCTCAACGTTCCATTCCATGAACCCGACTTCGTTCTTCAACCATTGGAAGCAGGATGTGCCCGCCTCGCTGGTGGTCTTCCTCGTAGCTGTTCCCTTATGCCTTGGCATCGCCATGGCCAGCGGTGCGCCCCCGATCGCGGGCCTCATCGCAGGTGTGGTGGGCGGGGTGATCGTCGGTGCCTCCAGCGGATCACAACTGGGAGTAAGCGGCCCGGCAGCAGGATTGGCGGCCATTGTGGCCGTGGCCATCGCACAGGTCGGCTCCTATGAAGCGTTCCTGGTCGCGGTAGTGCTCGCGGGTATCATCCAACTGATCATGGGTGTGCTGCGAGCGGGGGTGATCGCCTACTACTTCCCGAATAGCGTGATCAAGGGCATGCTCAGCGGCATCGGTATCATCATCATCCTGAAACAGATCCCGCACGCTTTGGGATACGACAAGGATTTCGAGGGCGACTTCTCATTCTTCCAGCCGGACAAGGAGACGACACTTTCTGAACTCGGCAATTTGCTGGGGTATGTAACACCCGGCGCAATGCTGATCACAGGTGTTTGCCTCGGCGTATTGGTGCTGTGGGAAACGTCCTGGGTGAAGCGATCGAAGGTGCTGTCCCTCATTCCAGGGCCTCTGCTGGCCGTGATCGCAGGCATTGTTCTGGGCGGGCTGCAAGGTGGCTTTGGCCCGCACGGTCTTGGTGCGGAGCACTATGTGGACCTGCCGGACCTGTCCATGGGCCTGGCTGCGTTCACCTTGCCGGACTGGTCCGCGCTTGCCGACATGCGTATCTGGACGGTGGCATTGACCCTCGCCGTGGTGGCCAGTTTGGAAACGCTGTTGTGCGTGGAAGCCACCGACAAGCTCGATCCCCAGAAACGCATCACCCCTACCGATCGCGAACTACGCGCACAAGGCTTGGGGAACATCGTCAGTGGGCTGATCGGTGGTCTGCCGCTCACACAGGTGATCGTGCGCAGTTCGGCGAACATCCAGACAGGAGGGCGCACGAAGCTCAGCGCGATCCTGCATGGCATATTGATCCTGCTCTCGCTGTTGTTGATACCAGGCCTGATGGAATTGATCCCGCTGGCGAGTCTTGCGGCCATACTCTTCGTGGTGGGTTACAAACTGGCGAAGCCCACGCTGTTCAAGCAGATGTGGGCAAAGGGCTGGACCCAGTTCGTGCCGTTCATCGTCACCATCGTGGCCATGGTGTTCACCGACCTGCTCACCGGCGTTCTGCTGGGCATGGGCGTGGGCATCTTCATCGTGCTGCGCAACAACTACCTCACGCCGTTCCATTTTGATGGCGATGTGGCGGATACCGGGCATCCGATACGTATTGAGCTGAGCGAGGAAGTCACCTTCTTCAACAAGGCGAGCATCCAGCGCACCTTGGCCGGGCTTCCGAACGGTACGCATGTGGTGATCGATGCTCACCGCACCGTGAACCTCGATCCCGATGTGTTGGAGATCATCGAGGAGTGCATAGTGCGCAGGAAGGAACAAGGCATCCGCATCGAGCTCGTCGGCTTCGCGAAACGCCCGGCGAAGCGCACGCACACGCTTACCGCCGATGTGGTGGGCGCTGCCCAACGAACGCTCCGCAGGAAATGACCAAGGCGATCGCCCCGTGCATCGCATAGAAGATCAACTGACAACAACTTCAACAACCAGCGCTAAAGCGCCATGAACCATGAGGACCCAAACGAAAGAGACCCAGACCCACCTTACGCCCGCCGCCGCTCTGACGATCCTGAAGCAAGGCAACGACCGCTTCGTGAACAACCTGAAGGCGAACCGCGACCTTCTGAAGCAGGTGAATGAAACGAGCGATGGGCAGCACCCCTTCGCCGTGATCCTCAGCTGTATTGATTCGCGCACCAGTGCCGAACTGATATTCGATCAAGGGCTGGGCGACATCTTCAGCGTGCGCATCGCGGGCAACTGCGTGAACGAGGACATACTCGGTAGCATGGAGTTCGCCTGCAAAGTGGCCGGTGCCAAATTGGTGGTGGTGCTTGGCCACACCCGCTGCGGTGCCGTCAAAGGTGCGTGCGACGATGTGCGCATGGGCAACCTTACCACGTTGCTCAACAAGATCCGCCCGGCCGTGGATGATACGCCGACAACAGGCGAGCGCAAGAGCAGCAACGCTGAGTTCGTGGAGAACGTGGCACTGCGCAATGTGGAATTGGCCGTCGAGCAGATCACCCAACGCAGCCCCATCCTGAAGGAGCTCTTGAGCGGTGGCGATATCGGTATCGTTGGTGGGATGTACGATGTTCAGACCGGTGTGGTGCGGTTCATCGTTCCGTGAATACCCGAAGCGATAGCGCGTGCGGCACCAACAATGTGGTCGCGACCGCTGGCAGGCCAGGTGTGGGAATGCCCCTGCGCCTTGGCCTGCTGGCAACGGTCCTGTTGGGCAGTACGTTGGTGTGCGGCCAGACGCAACGGGTAACGGATGCGAACAGCAACCTATGGATCACCCATTGGGGCGATCATCGGGTAAGCGATCGTTGGAGCATACATACGGAAGGGCATGTGCGCCGCGCTGACATGGGGCTTCATTGGCAGCAATTACTGGTGCGGCCCGCGGTGAACTTCCACCTGAACGAACAGGTTCTTTTCACCATTGGTTACAGTTATTACCGCAACTATCCCTACGGCAGGTACCCGATCGCCTACCCTGGTTGGGAGCACAACGTCTATGAACAGGTGCAGCTCAGCCAGCTGATCGGCCGCTTGAAGATCGCCCATCGGTTCCGGCTTGAGCAACGATATCTGGCGCGCATTCGGGCCAGCGAAAGCGGACCGGGCATGGGCGTGCTGGATGGTTACTTCTACCAGGATCGATTCCGCTATCGCGTCTGGCTCACACTTCCGCTCAGTAAGCGAAACAAGGTGGGACCCGGTGTGTTCACCGCCAACCTGTACGATGAACTGTTCCTGAATTTCGGCGACTCCCAGCGGCTGGACCTGATGAACCAGAACCGGATCTCGGCTTTGCTCGGCTACCAGCTGAGCACCCCCGTGCAAGTGATGGCGGGCTATCTGGTGCAGAACCTGCAGCGCCCCGGTGCGGCGTCGGGTGCGGATCTGATGGAAGTGAACTCCACCCTGCAAATTGCCCTATTGTGGAACCTGGACCTGCGGAAGAAGAAAGCCATGCGTGAACCCTGAAGTTGCACAACCCGCTGGCAATGTCTTCCCGCCATTGAGGAATTTGCGGCAATAGGGCGGGGCGACTGGGGCCTTCCGTAGCGCACATCACTTCGTGCGTTTGAACTGCCCCTACTTGTCGCGAGACTTCCAGAAAACGCTGGCGTTGGGGTCAGGCGTGCGCGGGCTTGTGGGCGGTAGGCAGGGCTCCCGTGTCTGCTCGCATCTTTGCCTTGTCTCATCGATGCGCATGTCCAGTCTCCCCCGAACGCATGTCTTCCTTGCGCTCCTTGGCCCTTCGCTCGGCGTCGCCCAAGTGCAGCAGTGCGGCGGTGTGCTGCTGTTCGCCAGCGACACACAAGCGCCGATGTGTATCGAAACCCTCTGGCTCAAGCCGCATCACAATGTCGAGGCGACCGCAGCGCTCTTCACCGACATGGAAGCGAGGCCGTCCGCGGATCTTTTCATACTGGGCGATGTGGTGAACCTGAGCTGCAAGGAGAAGCGCTGGACGAAGATGGACACATACCTCCAGCGGATCAGAACGCACGGATCACCGGTACACGCGTTGTTAGGCAACCATGAGGTGATGGGGAACGCCGAAGCAGGCGAGCGGATATTCCAAAAACGTTTCCCGGATCATGTGCGCACCGGTTACGTCGTGCAGAGGGACAGCATCGCTGTGGTGTTGCTCAACAGCAATTTCAAGAAACTGGACAAAGCGGCCCGCGCGATGCAACAAACATGGTACGAGACAACATTGGCCGCGTTGGACACCGCGCCCGATGTGCGCACCATCATCGTGTGCTGTCATCATTCACCATACAGTGACAGCAGGATCGTGGGCTCCAATACCGACGTGCAGTGCGACTTTGTTCGGCCATTCATGAGCGCCGCACGCACTTCGCTTTTCATCAGCGGCCATGCGCACATCTTCGAGCATTTCAAACAAGGAGCGAAACACTTTTTGGTGATCGGTGGCGGAGGAGGTCTGCACCATCCGTTGCGCCGGAAGAAGAAGGTGGCTTTGGAGAATGTGGACAGCGATTACTCACCTATGTTCCACTACCTGTCGCTCCAGTTTTGCGGGGATCATCTGCACATCCGGTCGCTGAAGCTGAAGGACGATAGGAGCGGGTGCGATGTCGGGCGCGAATTCGATGTGGCGATGCCGGATAGATAGCGGGCTGTGGCACAGCTCACCTCTGGCGCTGCGCTTTCGTGTGCCGGTAAGGCCGGATGACGAAGTAGCCAACCGTACCTATGCAGCTTGGCCGCGTAAAGTGATGTCCCGGCCATGAAGAACAAGGAACTCCATTACCAAGCGAACAACTGCCCGAACGAGTTCGTGGAGAATGCCTGATCGATACCGCCGAGAACGAAGTTCCCGATGAAGCAGATAGCGATCAGTATCGGTAACGCGGTTCTTTCCGTTCCAGGCTCATCGTGTGTTGATGTTGAATGAGCGGGCTTCAACAATAGGGATCGGCCGCTGCGCATAAAATAGATCACGGCTCGTATCCGGAAGAACGGCCCTCTTTGCTGGTTGGGCAGGGTGGAGGCTAACGCGCGTTCAGATCACATTCATGGCACAAGCGAGCGCGAAGGCGAGGATGGCCAAGTAAACGGCATAGACCAGCAGCGTGTTGCTGTATTTCTTGTAGAGTTGGATCATGGTAAGAGGTTCCTTGGCGCAAAAGTCCACTGATCCCGTGAAGTGACTGCGAGATCCACATCAATTGTGAGTTTCCGCGGGATCCTTATTCCACCTCCTGACCGAAGGCGATATACACCTGGGCACAGGAGTTCTTCGCATCGCCGAGCAGGAATTTGGCAGCGTCGCTATTGGCGATGGTCAACAGCCCATAGTCGTACCGCAGCCCGATCTGCAAGGGACCCACGTTGAAAGCCACACCGCCAGCGAGACCTGCATCAATGGAGTTGAAGTTGCCCGCGTCCAGTTCATGCACGCCGTTGCCGAGGTCTCCCGAAGTGCTCACCTTGGCATGGATGAGATAAGCGGCATATCCACCGGCCTGGATCTCTACCGCGTTGTCCGCGAAACGCAAGGCGGCAAGTGCGGGCAGTTCAATGTATTCCAGGTTGAAGTCCACATCCTGGTCCAACAACCCGAAGAAACCCTGGTAGTGCGATCTGTTGCCCCGGGTGGAATAGAGCAGTTCCACTTGGGCACCGACAGGGCGGTCGGCCAGCGCACGCATGATCAGACCGGCATTGAACCCGAACCGGCTGTTGCTGCTTTGGACATCGGCGCCATGGAGGTTGCTGAAGTTGATCCCGCCTTTCACACCCATGTAGGGACCTTGTGCGAGGAGGGCGGTGGAGAGGAGCATGGCCGACAGGAAGATGGAGCGCATGGGCAAGAGGGTGATCGGGTTTTCCTGATGCGATCCAGATCCGGGCCACGATCGTTGTGGTTAACCTTGCCGATCGACCTATCGAATGGAAACCCTGATCAACGAGGACCGATCATTCGAGAAGCTGACCTTGCCCGGCCAGGCATTTCATGGACGCACCTTCGAGCATTGCACGTTCACGCGATGCGATCTGTCACGCAGCGACTTCGCCAAGAGCAAGTTCATGGACTGCACGTTCACTGGCTGTGACATGACGATGATCAAGCTTCGCGGTGCCAGCCTGCAAAGAGCGGTGTTCATCGAGTGCAAGCTGCTCGGGGTCGACTTCTCGGCCTGTTCTGAAATGCTGTTCAGTGTGCGGTTCGAGCAATGCGCACTGGACCATTCCGTCTTCGCGAAGAGAAAAATGCCAAAGACCATGTTCACGAGGTCTTCGATGAAGGGCGTGGATCTCGAACAGGCGGAATTGAACGAAGCCGTTTTCGACACCTGCGATCTGGAGGATGCGGTTATCGCGGGCACGCAACTATGTGGTGCGGACCTCTCCACCGCGTTCAACTACCGCATCGACCCCGAACGCAATACCCTGAAAGGTGCGCGCTTCTCCGTTGAAGGTGCTCTGGGGTTGCTTGCGAAGTATGGTATTGAGGTCGAATAAGCGCCTCGATCACGCAGCCAGTTCCCGCTCCACGAGGTTCTTCAGGCGGATCAGTGTTTCCACCCAGTGGTCGCCGGCCTCGCGGGCCAGTCGTGTCCCGTGCGGGTGGGCTGCGAAATCGCCATGGTCCACCGTCACCGTGGTGAGACCATCTTCCTCAGTTTGTAGCGAGATGTCCACAGCGGTGTAGTTCTCCGGGATGTCTTCCAGCTTCGATGAAGGCATGAAGGCCATGAACACGATGCGACGCGGTGGTGCGATCACCGTGATGCGCCCTTTGATGCGCGGAACCTCGCCCACACCCTCCCGATCGAACCATTCAAGCGTGCCGCCCTCCTTGAGCTGCATGCCGTCGTGCGAGGTGAGCAATTGGAGATGGTCCAAGCCCTGTTGGTTGAGTGCTTTCCAGATCACTTCAGCCGGGGCGTCGATCACCACGGTGCGTTGTACGGTAGTTTCCTTGATCGCCATAGTAGTTGGCGGGCCGCCGATCCAGTGCCAAAGACAGGTGCGGGCGAAAAGCTGACAATTCGATCACACGCGGAGCCGCGTGTCACGATACCACCTGAAGAAGTGGCCGGTCCATCGGGAACTATTTCGCTCCAGGGCTCGCGGCTTGCGCGGCCTTTTCCTTCTTGCGCTTGGCGATCAGTTGCACCACTTGATCAGGGGTGATCTGCTTGCCGGCGATCCTGCGATCGCCATCGATCAGCACGAACTTCGGCGTGGCGTACACGTCCCAAGCGTTCGTGTAGTTCATGCTTTCCTTGTTGGTGATCCCCGGGATGTACTTGGTGGGGTTCTTCTTCACGTCCTGGTACACATGCCAAGGCACGCCTACGTTCACCCAATCCAAGTGGTGCTCGCGGATGAAGGCCTTCCAGTCGGTGTAGAGCACGCTGTCACTGGATTCGCCCACAGCGAAGATCTCTACGCCGAGCGGCCGCAGTTTCTTCACGTACTGGTCGTACAGATCGGGCAATGAGGCCTTGCAATGGCCGCAGTGCGGACTCCAGAACACGATGTAGATCCATTCCTGAGGCACCTTGTACAAGTCGATCCATTTCTGCTCCGTGGTGTCGGGCAGTATGAGGTCCTGTGACTTCACCCCGACGACCAAGGGGGCTTCCTTTCGCGCACGATCGCAGAGCGCATCGAGCTTGTCCTTGGCCACCCACTTGGCGCGGCCGGGCTTGCCATCCGGCGGGCAGTAGTAGGTCTGTACCATGTGTACGAACACAGCGTCCATTTCCGTGATGCTGCTGGTCTCGTACTTGTGCGTGATGTTGTTCACCGCGAAGGCGAAAAGATCGTCGGACCATTCGATTCGGTGGATCAGTTCATCCGCGCACTTGTTGATGGAATCGGGTTGTTGCGGAACCGCTTTGCCGATGTACTCCTCAAAACGGTTCTGGAAGACGGGTGATCGCAGGATGCGCTCGTCGTGCAGGTCCGTGTTGTCCCAGAAGTGCCCACGGTAGCGGTAAGCGGTGGCAGCTGAATCGAGGGATCCATCCTTGCTGCGGATCTCTGCCTTGTCGGGTTCGATGCCCATCTTCACAAGGGCGGCCACAAACGTGTTCGGGTTCTTCGCGATCAGGTCCAACTGGTGGTCGGTGATCTGTTTCTGGGCGGCCTTGAACTTTTCGTTCAGGGAGGCACGCATCCCCGGGTCCGAGGCCGCTTCAAGGTTCTGAGCGAGCTGGTCAACGGCTTTCTTCTGCGGGTCGAGGAAGCGCAGGTAGTCGAGGTACACCTGGTTCTCATGCGAGTTCTTCACCGTCAGGTGTGCCTTCAGGTTCATGGCGTCGGTCTCCATCACCACCTCCGATTCGTTCACCAGGAACTCGAAGAACTTCGATCCCGGCAATACCACGGCATACACGCCGCTCGTGTATCCCTTGGCGCGCTGGAAGACAACGGTGCCGTTGGCATCGGCCACCGCGGTATCCGTATAGAAGAGCTTGTTGCCGTAATAGCCAGCGAGGTAGAGGCTGTCTCTCGCGGTACCCGCGATGTGGAATTCAAGGTGCCGTTTCTCCTGCGCGCATGCGATCGTGGCGAAGAGCAGGAGCGGGGAAGTGGCGAAGATGATGGAACGCATGGGGGCTAAAATAGAAGAGCCACCCCGGAGCGTCGCATCCGGTTAACGATCCATTAACCGCCACGTGAATGAGCACCTTTGCTGCCGTGGAACGAAAGCCTTCCGCTCTTTCAGGCATCGTGCGGATGCGTTGCCCGTATTGCCGCCAAGGTCGGTTCTACGTCTCCCATCCCTACGATCTGGAACATGCGGGCGATGTGCTCGATGAATGCCCCGTCTGCCACCGCGACTACAACATCGAATACGGATTCTACATGGGCGCGATGTACCTCTCGTACGGCATGTCCATCATCATCGGCTTCGCGGCGTTCCTGTTGACGACGTGGTTGCTGCCCTCGCTCTTTCTTCCGTGGCGGATCGCGATCGTTGCGGGGAGCGTGCTGCTCGCCGCGCCGCTGGTATACGCGTACTCGAAGGTGATCTACGGATACATCTTCATCCCCTACAAAGGCCCAGCGGACCCGAACTACCTGCCCCGGGAACGCAGGCCGGACCGGTGGCGCTAGAGCCGTTCAAGCCAAGCGCAACCCTTTGATCGGCTTGAAATGCTTCTAGTTCAACGTGAGCAAGGCGCAGTCATGCGCGAGAGCCGTAGCGGCGATGAGGTAGTCAGCGAAATGGACGCCCTGTTCACGCGCGGTTGTGGCCATGATGGTGCGGAAGTGCGTGGAGACCTCGGCCACCATTGGAAGCGAATGGAAATGCGTGTTCAGTTCGCCGAGCAGCCTGTCATATTCAGCGCGGTTCCTGGCACCGGTGAGTATCTCTGCCAGCACAGCGTCGCAGATCGCCAAAGGATGACCTTGCACGCGCTCCAATGCGGACAGTGCCGCTGGTTGCAAGCGCATCCGACCAACGATGATGTTCGTGTCGATCAAGAGCGTTTCCATGCGCGTTTCCGGAGTTCCTCGGCGGAAATGTCATAGTCCTTCCACATCCCGGCGATCCCGGCGAAGGGATCCTTCTGTGCCTTGGATTCGCGCTCAACGAACTCCACGAAGAGCGCGGAAATGCTCTTCTTCCGTTTGCGGCTGAGGATGCGCGCCGTGCGTTTGAATTTCAGCGGGACCGAGAGAGTGAGCTTGGTGGTCATCGCAGTTACGTATTGATGACCAAATGTACGTAACGGCCTTGGGCGATCGCCATGCCCGCTCAGTACCGTTCCTTGTGGAACTTCTTCTTCGGTTTTTCGGTGTAGCCGTTCGTGGGCCTGTCGCCACCGCGCGGTGGGCCGCTGTTGCCGCCTCCATTGCCTTCATCCACGCGGATCTTGCGGCCCTTGTAGTTGGCCGCCTTGAAATGCCCGAGCACCTCATCGAAGTGCGCGGAGTCGATATCCACGAAGGCGTACATGTCCTTCAGCATGATCTTGCCGATGTGCTGGTTCGTGAGGCCGGTGATGCCGCAGAGATAGCCGAGCATCTTGCCCTTGTCGAATCCGTCGGCGGTGCCAAGGTTGATGAACATCGAGCGCGTCGGTCCGCCACCATCGCGACTGAACTCGGTCTTCTCGCGAACACGTTCGCGCGGGTTGTGGTCCTTGCGGGCGAGGTCCACGTTCAGGTCGCGGGCATCGCGGTACTGCTCCAGGAAGCGGTTGAATTCGAGCGATACCACGCGCTTGATCAGCTCTTCGCGGTTGAAGCCCTTGAGGTCGAGTTCCACCGCGTCCATGAAGCGGCTGATGCCTTCCTCGTCCACTTCCACTTCCTTGATCTTCTGGATCAACGTGAGCAATTGCCGCTCGCAGATCTCCGCGCCACCCGGAATACGCACAAAGGCGAAGTGCGACTTCAGCTGGCGCTCAAGGTTGCGGATCTTGTGTACGTCCTTGCTGCCGATGATGCTGAGCGAGATGCCGGTCTTGCCCGCGCGGCCGGTGCGTCCGCTACGGTGCGTGTAGCTCTCCACTTCACCGGGCAGGTCGAAATGGATCACGTGGCTCACGTTGCTCACGTCGATGCCGCGCGCGGCGACATCCGTGGCGATGAGCATCTGCAAGCTCTTGCTGCGGTAGCGCTCCATCACGCGGTCGCGCTGCTGCTGGCTCAGGTCGCCGTGGATCGCATCGGCGTTGTAGCCATCGCGCGTTAGGTTCTCGGCGAGTTCCTGTGTGTCCTGTTTGGTGCGGCAGAAAACGATGGCGAAGAGATCGGGCTCCGCGTCCACGAAGCGTTTCAGCGCGAGGTAGCGATCGCGCATCATCACTACGGCGTACTTGTGCTGAATGGCATCGGCGGCGGCATTGCTGCGGCCCACGCTCAGCTCATCGCTATCGCGCATATAGTTCTTCGCGATGCGGCGTACATCGCCGTTCATCGTGGCGCTGAAGAGCCAAGTGCTCTTCTCCTTGGGCGTTTTCTCCAGGATCGTCGTGAGGTCTTCCTGGAAGCCCATGTTCAGCATTTCATCGGCCTCATCGAGCACGGCCACTTTCACATGGCTGAGGTCGATGGCCTTGCGATCGATCATATCGATCAGGCGGCCCGGCGTGGCCACCACCACGTTCGCCCCGCGCTGGATGCCGCGCATCTGCTCGCGGATGTTCGCGCCGCCATACACGGGCACGCACTTGATCCCCGGCAAGTGCGCCGCGTAGCGTTCGAAGTCCTTGGTGATCTGCACGCAGAGTTCGCGGGTAGGCGCGAGCACCAGTGCCTGCACGTTGCGCTCATTGGGTTCGATACGTGACAGCAGGGGAATGCCGAAAGCGGCGGTCTTGCCGGTGCCGGTTTGCGCGAGCGCCACCACATCCTTCTCGCTGGTGAGCAGGTGCGGAATGGCCTTGGCCTGGACGGGCGTGGGCGTTTCGAAGCCCAGTTCGTTGAGGGCAAGCAATATCTCGGCCCGGATACCGAGCTCAGTGAACGTCGACATGGTGCTGTGGGAAAAAGGACCGCGAATGTAACGCGTATGCGATGGAGGCGCTGTGGGAGAGAGTTCGAGAGTTGGCAGTTCGCAGCCGAACGCGACGAGAGTTGTCGGTGAACACCCGATGAGCCAGCGTAGAGGGCCCGCCCTATCTTGGCATCACAACCTATCCGACCGTATGAACGATCAGCATCGCCTTACTTGCCTGCTCGTCCTTCTCGTGGTCGCTGCCCTTTCCAAAACAGCCAATGGTCAATACATCAATGTTGGGCTCTACCCCACGGCCGTCCCTGACAGTTTTGAAGTGAGGTTGACGAGTGATGCCAGCGACTACACGGGCATCGTGAATATGACGTTGACATTGAGATGGGAAGCTGTGGCGGACGGATCTGTCAACAACAGTGACTTGGCGTCGAATTGCAGCGCATTACAGATGATCAATGTGGGTGGACTGGTCACGTCGGGAACGCATACATACTTTACATTGAACGTACTGACCTTGCATCCTGACAATGAAGAGTGCGCCATCACTCCAGCAGGTGTCGTTGCGGGTGGGATCCATATCCGCGAATTGACCGGTTGCAGGCATGTGCGAATAGTGAACGACGCCTATACGGATCAGAACAATCGCGACTACTACATCTCCGTGGGAGGGGTGGACCTGACAGGGGGAATAGCCACTGGACCTATTGCCTCTGGAAGTTGTTCGCCCTGTGAGCTCCCTGATATTGTGCAGACCACTCCGGATACGCTCGTGGCATTTTGCACAGTGGGGCAAGTCGATCTGTTCGCCACTGCAACAGGTGATGCAGTGGAATACCTATGGTATGGTCCTCCTGCCTTGGTACTTCAAGGAGCGGCGACCATGGTCGGCTATGGGCCGGAGTTGCAATTGGCCAACGGGGTTATGGGCACGTACATCGCCGTGGCGGTCAATGATTGCGGCACTGACACAGCGTATGTGGTCGTTGCGCAGGATACCAGTTGCGTGGTGCCCGAAATACTCACGATCGATCATACCCCACTGACTTGCACAGGGTGCAGTTTCGATCTCAACGCCACGGTGCAGATGACAGGTGTATGTCCGGAATTCACTTGGACAGGTCCGGTCGCCGTTGACGATGGTGCTGAGAGCGCTACCGTGCAGAATGCTGTTCCAGGACTTTATCAACTTGTGGCCTCCAATGCTTGCGGGAGCGACACCCTGACCGAAGCCGTGGCGCTATACACCGGTTGTGACCTGCCGTTGATCCTTGCTGTATCAAGTGACGGCCCGATCTGTTCGGGGGATACGCTTCATCTGTTCGCACAAGTAGCAGACTCACTTCAGACGGTTTCCTTCCACTGGATAGGATACGGACCAGGTGGACCCTATCCGGTAACGGATGAAGCACCAATGGTCACGATAGCGGATCCCCATACGGCCTTCTATTCGTTGACTGTTACCAATGCTTGCGGCAATTCGACAAGTGGGGTATCGGTGATCGTGATTAGCGGAGAAGCCAACTACCAACCGGTGGTATGCGCGTTCAACGCACCCTTCGACCTTTCTACTGCACTTGGGCCACATGTGGACGGTGGAGCTTGGCTGCTTGAAGGCAACCCGCATTCTGGCATCTATGATCCAGCTATGGATAGCAGTGGCACCTTCTACTATCAGGATCCGAGCGGCGAAGGATGCCCGGACGTGCCTGTCACGATTACCGAGTATCCAGCCTTGAACAATGGGGCCGATAGCACGATCACCATCTGTGAAGAAGACCCATCCATCGATCTCTTTCCGTTCTTGGGATCGAACGCCGATCCGGGTGGCACTTGGTCGTACGCGTTTGATTCTGAATTGCCGGGCGGGATCTATGACCCGGCATTGTTCAACGGTGGTACGTTCCGCTATCAGAACTATTGCAGCGGACCTCCAGCGTTGGTCATTGTTGTCGAAGTCGCCGGGGTTCCGTTGTATGCGGATGTGGATGGCGACGGACTTGGCGACCCGCACGAACCCCTCATAGGTTGTGACATTCCAGGCTACGTGAGCAATTCGGATGATGATTGTCCCTATGTCACAGGAACGATCGGTTCACCCTGTGATGATGGGAACGCCTCAACGGAGAACGATGCGTTGGATAGCGCTTGCGTTTGCGTTGGTTCGGAGCATGTCGGATTCATCCTTTCACCAGCGGGATCATCCGGCTTCGTGATCTGGCCAAACCCTGGAAACGGGATAGTGTACTTGTCTGCTGATGACCCACGCCTATTCGGGACGAAGACAGTGCTTGCCATCCATGACGCAATAGGTGATCTTGTCTTTGAGCAGGATATAATGCTCGCAGCGCGCGACCTCCCGCTCCTGATCCACGTTGAGCATTTGTCCCAAGGCGTTTATATGGCCACCATCCAAGCAGCTAACGAGCGCTTTGAAGTTCGGCTGGTCATAAAGTAAATGCGCGAGCCCGGTAGGAGGCAGTGGCAGTGGGCAGTTCCTGTCACGCGGCCTGCTTCGGTTGCGCGCCGCCGACTGCCACTGCCCACCGCCACTGCCCACCGCCACTGCCCACTGCCACTGCCTGCTCTCCAGCTCCCCAACTCTCGGACCCACGGCTACTTTCGCGACCCATGCTGCTCCTTTCGGCTTCCGGCACACTGGACACCATCCTCGTACTGCTCATCGTGTGGCAGATCCTGCGGTTGGTCGTGAGGGTGCAGGAGCGTGGCCGCGTTGGTTCCGCGGATCAGCGTGATGATCGATCAAAGGGCGAAGTGCGGATCGAACGCGCGAACGAAGCGGCGAGGCGACCGTCACCGGGCAACATCGAGGACGCCGATTTCGAAGAGATCAAGTAAGCACCAACAGGGAAGATGAAAGCGATCGACTGGAAGAAGGGGTTGCCCGTAGCGGTGGCGATCATCACGTTCATGGTGCTCGTGCTCACCTACTTCAGCCCGGTGCTGGAAGGCAAGCGGCTGGCGCAGGGCGATATCAAGAACTTCCTCGGTGCGAGCCGCGATATCGTGGAGCACCGCGATGCGTACAACGAGGAGCCGCTCTGGACCGAGAGCATGTTCAGCGGCATGCCGGCCTACCAGATCAGCGTTCGCTGGGGCGACAACGCGCTCACATACCTGGACAAGCTCTTCCACGGCTTCCTGCCGGTTCCGGCGGGCTTCGTCTTCCTTTCGCTGATCAGCATGTTCATCCTGCTGATGTGCTTGCGCGTGGATCCGTGGGTCGCGTTGGTCGGCGCGATCGCGTACGCGTTCTCCTCCTACTTCATCGTGATCCTGGAAGCGGGCCACAACAGCAAGGCGAACGCGGTGGGCTACATGCCGATGGTGCTGGGTGCGCTCTATGTGTTGCTGCGCGGCGACAAGCGGATCGGCGCGGCGCTGTTCGCCCTCTTCCTCACGCTGCTCATCTACGTGAACCATGTGCAGGTGGCGTACTACCTCGGGATACTCATGGTTCTCTTCGCTCTGGCGGAAGCATGGCGCGCGGTCTCGGAAGGACGTATCGGTGACTTTCTCACGCGTGGAGCATTGGCGTTGGTAGGCGTGGCCTTCGCGCTGCTGTGCAACATCGGTTCGCTGTGGAGCACGTATGTGTATGGCAAAGACTCTACGCGCGGCCCGAGCGAACTGACGATCGACGCCGACGGATCGAAGGTTTCGGCCAACAAGACCAGTGGGCTCGACAAGGACTACGTGACCGCGTGGAGCTATGGGAAACAGGAAAGTTTCAGCCTGATCGTGCCCAATGCGAAGGGCGGCGCGAGCGGATCGATCATCCAGCGCCAGGAGGACCTGCAGAACATCCCTGATCCCGCGTTCCGCAACGAGGTGCTGAAGAAGTACCAGGGCGGTGGCTACATCAACAGTTACTGGGGCGATCAGGATTACACGAGCGGGCCGGTGTACCTCGGCATCATCGTGGTGCTGTTGATGCTCTTGATGCTCGCACGCACGGAGGGCCGCGCGCGTTGGTGGATCGCGGGATCGCTTTTGTTGATCGGCGCGTTGCTGAACATCACTTCACCGATGCTCGCCGGTGTGCTGGTGATCGCGTACCTCATCGCGGGCATTTTCCTATGGAAGGATACGCTGGCTTATGCGCTCTTCAGTGCGCTGCTGCTCGCCTTGTTGCTGAGCTGGGGCCAGTACTACATGCCGCTCACCGACTTCTTCCTCGATCATGTGCCGGGCTATGACAAGTTCCGTGCGGTCACCATCATCCTGGTGATCGTGGAACTCTGCGCACCAGTGCTGGCGGCGCTTTATCTGGATCGCCTGCTGCGCGAAGAGAAGTGGGATCGTGCGATGCAGCGGCGCTTTCTGGCCACGGCTGGAACATTGCTGTTCGTGTTGCTCGTGATCGCCTTCGCTGGATCAAGCATCTTCAATTTCTTCAGCGACAAGGAGAAGGGTGAACTCGCAAGCGGATCGCAAGCGTATGTGGACGGATTGAAGAACCTGCGCGTGTCGGTGCTCAGCGGTGATGCTTGGCGAAGCATCGGGTTCCTGGTCTTCGGTGCGGGCATCGTCTTCGCCTTCGGAAAGCGGATGATCGGAAAACCGGTCTTCATCAGTGCGCTCGCGGTGCTGATCCTCGCCGATCTCTGGACCGTTGACAAGCGCTTCGTGAACAACGAACAGGAGAAGGGCCGCTACCTGCGCTGGGAAGATGAAGCGCAGAACAAGCTGCCCAACAAACCGCAACCCGCGGATCTTGCCATCCTGCAGCAGGAACAGAACGCCGACACGGAAACCGATTACGCCGAGGCGATCAAACGGTTGAAGAGTGAAAAGCTCAACGGCAGCGGGGCGAACAAGATGGTGAGCAAGGACGAGGAGATCATCACCCGCTTCGGCAGTTTGCGCCGCACCACGCACTACCGCGTGCTCGGTTTGCAGAACCCGTTCAACGATTCTCGCGTCAGCTATTTCCACAAAAGCCTCGGCGGCTATCATGGTGCGAAGCTCAAGCGCTACCAGGAGCTTATCCAGTTCCACATCGCCCCGGAAATGCAGGATCTCCTCGGCCATTTGCGCACTGCCCGATCACAAGCGGCATTGGACAGCGCCTTCACGGGCGAGGGTGTGTTGAACATGCTCAACACGAAGTACATCATCGCGGCCAACGATCAGCCACCGCTGCGCAACCCTCACGCGCTCGGTGTGGGCTGGTTTGTGGATGACCTGCGCATGGTGAAGAACGCCGACGAGGAGATCACCGAACTCGGCAAGATCGATCCCAAGCGCACCGCCTTGGTGGATGAACGATTCGCGAAGGATGTGGACGCGACGAAAGTCCACGCCGACAGCACGGCGACCGTGAAGTTGAAGAACTACAAGGCGAACGACATCAGCTACACGGTGAAGAGCGCGAGCGGTGGGCTGGTCGTCTTCAGCGAGATCTGGTACGGCGCTGATTGGGTCGCTGAGATCGATGGCCAATCCGCGCCGTATGTGCGCGCCGACTACGTGCTTCGCGCGATGAGCGTGCCCGCCGGTGAGCATGAGGTGCGCTTCCACATCGTGAGCAAGGCCTTCAACAGCTACGCGAAGTTGGCTTCGATAGGCTCGTGGGTGCTGTTGTTGCTGGTGCTGGCCACCTTGGGAATGGCGATGCGCGTTGGCTCACTGGGAACCGTGAAACCGGAAAATGACAAATGATGTACGGCAAATGGTGAATGAACAAGTGGTGAACGCCCATCACTTCGGCGTTCATCATTCCATGTTCCATGTTCATCATTCATGAAACGCGTCCTCTTCATCACCTACTACTGGCCGCCGAGCGGGGGCGCTGGCGTGCAGCGTGGGTTGAAGTTCGTGAAGTACCTGCCGGAGTTCGGTATCCAGCCGATCGTTCTCACGGTTGATCCGGGGAGCGCGAGCTATCCGAGCATTGATGCTTCATTGATGGCGGAAGTCCTAGCTGGTATTGAAGTCGTGCGCACGAAGTCGTTCGAGCCGTTGCGTTTGCTCGCGGCTGTCGGCGGCAAGGGCGCGGTGCCGCATGCGGGCTTCGCTGGAAGTGGAAGGCAGAGCGTGATGCAACGCGCGATGCGCTGGGTGCGCGGCAACTGGATGATCCCTGATGCGCGCCGTGGTTGGGTACGGCATGCGGTGAGAACGGCCATTGACATCATCGAACGCGAACGCATTGATACCATCGTCATCTCTTCACCACCGCACAGCTCGCAACTGATCGGCCTTGAACTGAAGAAGCGCTTTCCGAAGTTGCGCTGGATCGCCGACTTGCGCGATCCGTGGACGGACATCTACTTCGCCAAAGAACTTCACAAAGGCCCGCGCGCTCTACGCTTGGATGCGCAATGGGAGGCGCGTGTGATGAAAGAAGCCGATGCGCTGGTGGTCGTCGGCCCTTCCATGAAGAAGTCCTTCGCGGAGCGCTATGGTTCGGAAGTGGAGAAGAAGATCAGCGTGATCACGAACGGTTACGACCAGGCCGACATCGATCGCGTTGCGAAGCCTGAATTGAGGAAGGAGAAATTCCGGATCACATACGTGGGCACCATGGCAGGATCATACGATCCACGTGTGTTCTTCCGTGCGATAAGCGAGGTGGTGAAGGCGCGACCCGCGATCGCGTTCGAATTGCGTTTCGTTGGCGGTGTCGCAGCGGAGGTCCGCGCGATGGCGGAAGAAGCAGGCTTGGGCGCGATATGCTCGTGGGTGCCGACAGTACCGCACGATGAAGCGTTGAAGGAAATGGTCGCAGCGCACATGCTGCTGCTCGTGATCCCGGGTGGAGTGGGGGAAGAGCGCATCCTGACGGGCAAGCTCTTCGAATACCTCGCGGTGCAGCGACCGATCGTCGGTATCGGACCGGTGCACGGCGATGCGGCGGCGATCATTGACGAGTGCGGTGCCGGGCGAATGTTCGACCGCACGATGGAACATGATGCCAAGGACTGGATCATGGCGAACGTGGAACGCGTTGCGAGCGGTGATCCGCCGCTGGTGCGAGATCGGAAGCATGTCCGCTACGAGCGACGGTCCATAACGGAACAACTGGCGGCGATCATCACCAGCGAGGCCCGGTAACTTGCGCCACGAATGAAGTCCGTATTCATCATCGCCGAAGCCGGAGTTAACCACAATGGCAATGTGGATATGGCGCTGCGCCTGGTGGAAATGGCGAAGGAGGTCGGCGCTGACTGCGTGAAGTTCCAAACGTTCCGCGCGGAGAGGATCGTGACCGCTTCTTCACCGAAGGCCAACTATCAACTCGAAGTGACGGACAAGGCCGAGAGCCAGTTCGACATGCTGAAGAAGCTCGAACTCGGTCGCGAGGATTTCGCAAGGATCAAAGCGCGCTGTGATGGGATAGGCATTGATTTCATGAGCACGCCCTACAACTCGGAGGATGCCGAACTGCTGAACGGGCTGGGCGTTGATGCGTTCAAGATCGCCAGCGGTCAATTGGTGGAACTGCCTTTCCTGCGGCAGGTCGCACGCTATGGTAAGCGCATGATCGTGAGCACCGGCATGGCCGACATGGCAGAAGTGAAGGAAGCCGTGGAAGCGATGCGCGGCGCGGGCAACGATGACATCATCATCCTGCAATGCAACACGGATTATCCATCGCGCATCGAGGACGTGAACATCCGCGCGATGCTCACCATGCGCGATGAACTGAAGGTGCGCGTGGGCTACAGCGATCATGTGCCGAACAACCATGCGTGCTTCGCGGCGGTGGCATTGGGCGCCGAAGTGATCGAGAAGCACTTCACGCTGGACAATACGCTGCCGGGACCCGATCATTCCAGTTCGTTGGAGCCCGATGCGTTCAAGCAGCTCGTGCAAGGCATCCGCGATATCGAGCGCTGCCTGGGCGACGGCATCAAGCGGCCGAGCGAATGTGAGAAAGCGAACACCTATGGCATGCGTCGAAGCCTTGTGGCCGCTGTGGATCTGGCTGCGGGAACAACACTGCGCGCGGAGCACATCGGTTTCAAACGCCCCGCGAACGGGCTTGCACCGAAACATCTCGATGAGGTGATCGGCAAGAAACTTTTACGCGATCTGCGCGCCGATGAACCGTTCGCTTGGGACGCGATCGCGAAGTGAATTTCTTGAACGAACCGCAGATGAACGCAGATAGACGCAGATGGACCCTCCGGGATCATGGCGCATCCTGCGGTTCATCTGTGTTCATCCGTGTTCATCCGTGTCCATCTGTGGTTCAAGCATTCGTCCGCCAGCGGCGGACACCTGTATAGCATGCGATCGCACCGCGTCACTTCACCGAACGATCCGCTGCTGCGGGCCTTTCTGGACGGTGCCGGCAATTCACTGAAGACCTTCCGCTATTTCGCGAAGCGACCGCTGGAAGCGATCAACGACCACGTCTGCACCTGGTTGTGGTTGGAAGAGGATGCGCCTGTCGCCTACGGCCATCTGGATCGTGAAGGGGATACGGTGTGGCTCGGCATCGCGGTACAGGAACAGCACCAAGGGAAAGGGCTCGGCAACATCATGATGACCTTGCTGCTCGATGCCGCGCGCGGATCAGGCGTGCATGCATTGAAACTGTCAGTTGACAACACCAACGAAACGGCGATCGGACTTTATGAGGCGCATGGCTTCAAGTTGCTGGAGAAGACCGACAGCATCAGCTTCTTCACCATCGACCTGATGCCGAAGCGTGAAGCGGTGATGAGCTCCCTCGCCTTCATGGGCCAGCCAGTGGAAGCGATCATCAAGTGCGCGATGGACGGAAGCTTCGCACTGGAGTTCAGCAGTGGGATGCCGTTCCACGAGGAAATTGAATGGATCTTCATGAACGCGCCGATGCGCCGTTTCGCGCACAACTATTTCCCGGCGCCGAGGGAACCCTTCGTTCTGAACCTCGGCAGTGCGAACGATGCGACGCGGCAACGTTCCATTGAGCATTGTATGCGCGGCATTGAGCTGAGTTACGCGGTGGGCGCGCCGTTCTTTTCAGCCCACGCCGGATTCTGTGTGGATCCCAAGCAGAGCGAGCTGGGTAGAAAGTTGGAGCAAGTGGAGCACATCGATCGATCAGTGAACTGGAAGCACTTCATCGCTTCCGTTCGCGATGTGCTGGCGCGAACAAAGGATCTGCCGACGGGTTTCCTGCTGGAGAACAATGTGCTCGCCCCAGTGAACCGTTATGCCGACGGGACGAATCCGCTGTTGTGTGTGGAGGCCGATGAACAGTTGCGTTTGATCGGTGAGGTCGATGATCCGCGCGTTGGCTTGCTCTTCGACACGGCGCACCTGAAGGTGAGCGCGAATACGCTCGGATTCGATCTTACGGAAGCCACCAAGCGCCTGCTACCGCATATCCGATGCGTGCATCACAGCGACAACGACAGCGTAGTGGACGACAATCGCAGCTTCGATGAAGGCTACTGGTTCCTGCCCATGATGAAGGACACCATGCACGCCGTGCATGTTCTTGAAGTGCGCAAGACGGATGCTGCCGAACTTCGCCGCATGGAGCGTTTGTTGTTCGCGGGCGTGGACGCCCGGAATACATAGGAGCGGGCGTGGACGCCCGCTCCAAGAAACTCCCTTCCCCGCCGGGGAAGGGCTGGGGATGGGGGTATCCCGCGCGGGCGTCCACGCCCGTGCGCTCGTATTCCGGGCGTCTTCGCCCGCACATGTCCGTGATCCATTGCTAACATTGGAGCCATGTCAGAACCGAATGCGATAGCCGAACTCCTGATCCGCGACGACCGCACGATCCGCGATGCGCTCGCATCGATCGATCGCAATGCGCAAGGCATCTGCTTCGTGGTGGATGGCGCTGGGAAGCTCGTCGGCGTCATCACCGATGGTGACATCCGCCGCGCGTTGATAGCGGGCCGCACACTGGACCAACCGCTTGCGGATGTTATGCAGCGCAAGTTCACGGCGCTGCCGGTCAATACGTCTGTGGAGCACATTCAAGCGAAGCTGAACGAAACGGTCCGCCACATCCCGCTGCTGGATGAGCATGGTGTTCCGGTTGACTATGCGAGTACTCGACGAGCGCACCGCATCCAAGTGATGTCGCCACAGCTCGACGGGAACGAACTGAACTATGTGACCGAATGCTTGCGCACCGGCTGGATCAGTTCGCAAGGCGCGTTCGTGAAGAAGTTTGAAACGCAATTCGCGGAGCGGTGCAACATGCAACATGCGTTGGCGGTGAGCAACGGCACCGTCGCGATCCACCTCGCGCTGGTGGCCTTGGGCGTCGGCGAAGGCGATGAAGTGATCGTGCCGGATCTCACGTTCGCAGCGAGCATCAACACCATCATCCATGCGGGTGCCACACCGGTGATCGCCGATGTGGATCCGATCACATGGACGCTCGATCCCGCTGAGGTCGAGAAGCTGATCACGCCGCGCACGAAGGCGATCATGCCCGTGCACCTCTATGGTCATCCTTGCCGCATGGATGAGTTGATGGCCATCGCGAAAAAGCACAAGCTGTTCGTTGTGGAGGATTCCGCCGAAGCTTTGGGCGCATTGTACAAAGGCCAGCCTGTGGGCAGTTTTGGCGATGCGGCCACCTTCAGCTTCTTCGGCAACAAGACGATCACCACCGGCGAAGGCGGCATGGTGCTCTTCCGCGATGCGGCCATCGCCGAACGTGCGATCATTCTGCGCGATCACGGCATGGACAAGCAGAAGCGCTATTGGCATGCGATGGTGGGCTACAACTACCGCATGACCAACGTACAGGCCGCGATCGGCGTGGCACAACTGGAGCGGCTGGATGAGTTCGTGCAAGCGAAACGCAACCTCGCCGCGGTGTACAACGAAGGTTTGAAAGCGATCGGCGATGTCACGCTCCCGCCCGAGGAATCATGGGCCGTCAATGGTTTCTGGTTGTACTCCTGCATCCTTGGCGAAGGCTTTGGAATGGATCGCGATGAGTTGATGGAGAAGATGACGCGCAACGGTGTGGAGACCCGACCGCTTTTCTATCCGCTTCACGAGATGCCGCCGTACGTGAAGTACATCCGTCCGGGCCAGCGCTTCGAGGTGAGCACACGCCTTTCCGCAGCGGGCATCAGCTTGCCATCATCAGTGATGATCACGCGCGAAGAGCAGGAGAGCGTGCTCAGTGCCATGCGATCGATCCACGACACGCGGAAGTTGCACGCCACCGTGTGATGCGCACCCTCTACCTCATCCCTGCGCGCGGCGGCAGCAAAGGCTTGCCGGGCAAGAACATCCGTCCGTTGCTGGGCAAACCGCTGATCGCATGGACCATCGAGATCGCGTTGAAGGCTGCTGAGCGCTCACCGGGCCGCGTGGTGGTTTCCACGGATGATGAAGCGATCGCGCAAGTAGCGAAGTCGTGCGGTGCGGAAGTGCCCTTCATGCGACCGGCTGAATTGGCGAGTGATGCCGCGCTATCCATGGATGTCGTGCTGCACGCGTTGAACTGGTTCGCGGATCATGGCGAGCAGTTCGATCTGGTGTGCATGCTCGAAGCCACATCGCCGCAGCGGGACGTGAACGATGTTATCGGGGCCATCGACATGTTGCTGGCCACCCAACAGGCGGAAAGTATCGTGGGCGTGTGTCGCAGCGAGAGCGGGCATCCCGTATTCCTCGCGCACAAGCGGCAGGATCACCTCATTTCACCCTACCAGGGCGACACCTTCCAGTTCCTGCGCAGGCAGGAGATCGACGATGTGTACTTCTTCGAAGGCAGCATGTACATCGCGCGCACCTCCACGCTGGCGCAGCGGAAGTCTTTTTACCACGACCGCACGCTCGGCTATGAGATGCCGAAGTGGAAATCGTTCGAAGTGGACGACCTCACGGACTTCCTTGTGATCGAACAATTGATGAAAGCCCGGCAGCAAGGACTGTTGAAGGACCGATGAACTACGCCGATCGCCTGCATACCGCCATACCTGGAGGCGCGCACACGTACAGCCGTGGTGATGACCAATACCCATCGAACGCCCCGCCGATCCTCGCGCGCGGCAAGGGTGCTTACGTATGGGATGCTGATGGCAAACGCTTTCTCGACTACGGCATGGGCCTAAGATCAGTGACCTTGGGCTACGCGAACGATGCGGTGAACGCGGCCGCCATTGCGGAGATAGAGAAGGGCAACAACCTCACGCGCGCATCGCTCACGGAATTGGAAGCGGCGGAGAACATGCTCAGCCTCTTCCCATGGGCGCAGCAAGTGAAGTTCGCGAAGAACGGATCCATCGTCACCACTGCGGCGGTAAAGCTCGCACGCGCCTTCACGGGCCGCACGCACGTCGCCGTTCCGGTGGAGCAGCCGTTCTTCACCTACGACGATTGGTTCATCGGAACAACCCCGATGGACAAGGGGATCCCGGCGGAGAACAAGGCGCTCACCTTGACGTTCCACTACAACGACATCGCGTCGCTCGAGAAATTGTTCGCCGATCATCCGGGCAAGATCGCTTGCGTGATGTTGGAGCCTGCGACTTCGATGTCTCCCTGTTCCTACGATTGTCATCCCAGCCTTGTCACGTCGAGCGCAGTCGAGACGCAACACAAGTGCATGCTCGAACCCAAGTCCTGTGGGACCTGCGCGAACAAGCGGAACAACTTCTTGCACCAAGTGAAAGCGCTATGCCACAAGAACGGGGCGCTGTTCGTCCTCGACGAGATGATCACCGGATTCCGTTGGGACTTGCACGGCGCGATGAAGGTCTACGACATCGAGCCCGACCTCGCCACCTTCGGCAAGGGCATGGCCAACGGCTTCGCGCTGGCCGCGTTGATCGGTAGGAAGGAGGTCATGGAACTCGGCGGCATCCGCAATGCGGGCGCTGAACGCGTCTTCCTCATCAGCACCACACACGGCAGCGAGATGAGCGCCTTCGGTGCGTTCAACAGGACGGTGGAGATCTACAAGGAACAGCACGTCACCGATCATTTGTGGAACTACGGCCGTCGCTTGATCGAGGGGCTGAACGCTGTGGCGAAAGAATGCGGAGTTGCGGAACACTTCCTCGCGCATGGCTTCGCGTGCTCGCCTTACTACACGACGAAGGACCTGGATGGCGCGGTCTCGCTCGCGTTCCGCACATTGTGGGCGCAGGAGATGATCAAGGGCGGCGTGCTGATGCCGTGGGTGGCGCTGTCCCTTTCGCACGGTGATCCGGAGTTGGAAATGACCTTCATCGCAGCGCGCGCCGCATTGAAGGTGTATGCCGCCGCGTTGAACGATGGCGTGGAAAAACATCTTGTCGGTCCGGCGATCAAACCTGTTTTCCGCAAGCACAACTGACATGGCGGACAGCGACGAATACGTGCGCGCCCTGCGCAACGACGCGGCCCACACCGATGCGTACCACCGCCGCTCGGTGACGAAGACCGAGCAGCAGAAATTCCTCGAAGTGCTGCTCGGAAAGTCCGGGCGCCGGTTCGAGCGCATCGCTGACATCGCCTGTGGTGGCGGCGCACTCAGCTTTCATCTGCGCGTGGTGTTCCCGGATGCGCAATTCACCTTATGCGATCGCGATGAAGCGGCGTTGGCCATCGCGAGCGAGCTCAATGGCGTGGAACGATGCGCGTACGTGCAGGACGATATTCACTCACTCTCAAAGCTGCCCGACGACAGCTTCGATCTTGTTTGTTGCTGGCAGACGCTTTCGTGGATCAAGGAACCGGAGCGTGCGGTGGAACAATTGCTGCGGGTCACAAAGCCGGGAGGCGTCATCTACTCCAGTTCCTTGTTCAACTTGGATCACGATGTCGATATCAACGCGCAGGTGCGTGATCGCACGCGGGCCAGCGGTGCGCAAGGCCATTGGTACGATTACAACACGTTCTCCAAGCCCACAGTGGAGGAGTGGCTCAAGGGACGATCGACTTCGCATCGGTTGCATCCGTTCGTACCTGCTGTTGACTTCACGAACGAAGGCCGTGGCATTGGCACCTTTACCGTACACACCGATCGCGGTCGCTTACAGATCTCCGGTGGTCTTTTGATGAACTGGGCGATCCTGGAGATCACGAAATGAAAGCGATGCTCGACGGTAAAGTGGTGGTGATCACCGGTGGTGCTGGCCGCCTTGGCAGCGCGTTCACCGCAGCGGTGGTGGAAGCCGGTGGTCGCGTCGTGATCGCCGAACTGGACAATGAGCAAACGCGCAAGTCCATCGCTGAATTGACCGCACGCTTTGGCGACAGGGTGATGGCTGTGACCACCGATATCACCGACAAGGTTTCGCTGGACGCATTGATCGATGCGAGCGTGAACGCGTTCGGGAACGTGGATGCGCTGGTGAACAATGCTTATCCACGCAACGCGAACTACGGTCGCCGCTTCGAACAGGTCGAGTACGCCGACTTCGTGGAGAACCTCGGCATGCACTCCGGCGGTTACTTCCTCGCTTCGCAGCG
>JANMKC010000266.1:0-25677 GCA_031371785.1 Flavobacteriales bacterium
GCTTGTTGCTTGCGCCATGGCGCAACCTCGGCATCCGCGTTCCACAAGCGCACGGCGGCGATCAGGTGCGGCAGCGCCTTTTTCTTTTTCCCCTTGCGCAGTTCATCGCGGTACTTGTTCCATTCGGCCTCGGCGTTCGGGCGCAGGGCCATGCTGGAATCGGTGATGGCCCGCCCTTGACGGTGCATGCCGATGGCCGCGAGCATCCGGGCTTGATCGGCCAATGCGATCGCGAGCGCCACGGTGTCCGCATGCGCACGCGCCGGAAGTGCGGCCAGCTTGAACGCGTCGAGCGCATCGGGTTTGCGGTCCGCCGCTTCCAGCAGGAGACCGCGATCGCGCTGGAGTCTGTTTGCCCATATGCGCGAAAGAGCGGTATCACCCGATGTCCATTCGAGTGAACGCACGATGTTCGGCAGGAGCGAGTCCACATCGGAGGTGCCCTGGTGCAGCCATACGATGCGATGGAGCACTTCAAGGTGGTCCTCGCTGTTCGCACGGGACGTGTCACGGCGCTGCACTGCGGCGAGCTGCACGAACTGATCGTACGCGTCGGCGTACTGTCCGGACCGCAACAAGGCATCCGCGCGCAAGCGATAGCTGTTCGCCGTAACGGTGATCACTGTATCCGCTTCATGCACGATCCGTTTCCCCTTCGCCTTTTCCTTCGCGGCCTTCTGGTATTCCTCCTGCAGGCGTTCCTCGTTGAGCACCAACAGCACGCTGTCCACTTCACCGCGCTTGAACAGTTCGTATGCCTTGATGTAGAGTTCCGATGCGCCATCGAGATCCACGGTGGCGAATTCGTTCGCGAGATCCTGCGCCCGCGACATGGCCTGATCGCGCTGTTTGGTGAGCGCTTCGATGGCTTCGTTCATGTCCTTCACCTTCATGCCGAACTCCTTCTCCAGCGCGTCCAGCCGAGCTTGGAGCGTGCGATGTTCCGATCGCAGCGAATCCATGCGCGCGTGGTAGCTCTTGTCGATGCTCGCGGTGGCGATGTGGTAGAACTGTACCTGCGCTTCGGCGAGTTTGTCCGGATCGGCCATCACCACGAGCAGCTTGTCGTTGCGCCCCACGATCACCTGCTCCAGGTCGCGCGTGTTCACCACGGTGAGGCCGTTCTTTGTCACGTTCACCCGGATGGGCATGCCCTTCGGTACGCCCACGAAGTCCAATGCGAACTCGCCTTCGCGATCGGTGGTCACCGGCTTCGCGTTCTGCGAGCGCACACTGGCGCCGCTCACGAATTTCCGCTTCCCGGTTTCGTACTTGCTGTTCTGGATCGCGACGATGCCATGGAGCGGGAGGCTCTGGCAAAAACACAATGTGCCCAGATACAGAAGGGCCAGTGTACAAATGCCGCGCATGGCGATCAGTTCAGATCGAATTCCTCCAGCAGATCCTTGCGATGCAGCTTTGTGGCCTGTTCGCGCAACACGTTCTTCTGTTCTTCCCGATCCACCGGCAGCTTGCCGAACATCCACTCCGGTATGCGCATGAACTCCGCGAGCCGATCCACGGCATGCGCGCCATCGTGTTGGTCTGAAGCGATCCTATAACGGAACCACGCCGCGTCGCGGGTGGGCTTCACGGCGAACGAACTGTCCAGTTCGGATAGCGCTTCAGCTTGCGCCCCTTGCTCGTACAACACCCTGCCGATGTAGTACTGCGATCGCGCGATCTTCCAATGGCCCGGTCCGAGTTGCCTGCGGTTTTCTTCCAATCCGGTTCTGAACGCATGGAGCGATGAGGTCATGTCGCCCTTTTTCTCCAGTATCCAACCGATCACGGTGTATGCCGTTCCCGCAGCGGAATATTCGCCGGGGAAGGAACGATGGTAGATATCCAATTGCTGCCGTGCGAGCGCGAGCGCCGAGTCCAATGCGCCCTGCTTCGCCAGCGCCCATGCGAGCACGCAACGTTGGTTCGCCAAGCCGATCGAATCGCTCCGGTTCAGCTCACGCTTCAATGCGAGATATTTTGAAGCATAGGCGATGGCACTGTCCGGTCGGTCCGCATAGTTGTACGCGATGGACAGATCCTGGAACAGCTCGATCACCTTGGGGCTGTCTTCGCCAAAGAGCGCCCGACGGATCCCCATGCACTTTTGATAGTCCTTCATGGCCACCACGAAGTTTCCAGCCTCGCGCTCCAGGCGAGCCATGTACAAATAGCAATCGGCCGTGGTGGGATGATCGCTGCCCAGGACATCGAGCGCCATGTCAAGCGACCGCTGGTAATAGAAGCGCGTACTATCCAAGCGGCCCATCGTCTGGAACACATCGGCCATTTGTACCAGGTTGGTGACCAGATAAGCATCCTTGATCGGCGACTTCTCCTCCGCCGTCAGTCCCTCGCGCATGTACATCAAGGCGCTATCGGGCTGGCCGAGATGCGCATAAGCGTATCCGGTGTTCGTACACAGCATCACCGCGGTCAGATCCGCCTTCTTCAGGAATTTCCGGCTTAGCGCAAGTCCCTTCTTGAAGTAGTCAAGGGCGGCACGATGGTCATTGTGGCTGACCATGAGCGTGCCCAACTGGTTGTACACTATCGCGAGTTGCGGATGATCGGGCCCTAGGGACCGTAGATCGATCGCAAGACATTGCTCCGCAGCTTCTTCGGCAGCCTGCAACTGGCCTTGGGCTGCCAGCATGGTCGACAACTGCCTGTAGGAGGCGGCCAGATCCGGATGATCCGGGGATAGAACCCGCAGGTTGATCGCCAACCCCTTTCTCGTTTCTTCGAGCGCCTGCGTCGGTTCTCCCAACTCCAGCAGTGCAGCACCCATGTCCAAGTGGATGACGCCCAGTTCCACGGCATGTTTCACCGTATCCCGTTCGCCGATCCGCAATGCATGCCGGAATTGTTCAAGGCCTGCGCGGTGGTCCTGGTTCTCTTGTAGTGCCACACCGAGACTGTTGTAGTTCCGGGCCAGATCATCATTATCCACGCCGAGCGCCACCTCGCTGATCGCGATGCTCCTTCGCAGCGCCTCGATCCCTTCATCGACCCGCCCCGTGTAAACCAGTCCACTGCTCAACTCGAACTGGATCTCGCTCAAGAGGTAGTGGTCGGGAGGCAGATCGCGAGCGGCCAGATCCCATGCGGCCGTGTCTTCTTTCAGCGCCAGGTCGTACTCACCCGTTTCCCAATACATGCCACCACTGTTCTTCAACGTCATCACCCTGACCTCTGGTGGAAAAATTTCCGGGTGCGCGGCGAGGATCGCTTTCATCTCCTCCATAACAACGCGTGCTTCCTTGTACTTCACGGATGTCTCCAGCACACTGAATTTCAGGTCATAGCTGTCGAAGAGTTGCCTGATCCCCTCGTTCGACTTCTTCACCACATCCTGCGCACGCGCCTTCTGGTCGTTCAGCTTGTCGTATTCCTCGTGCAATTTCTCTTCACTGAGGATCAACAGCACACTGTCCAGTTGCCCACGCTGAAAGGCCTCGTAGGCGTGGCGATAAAGCGCCGATGCATCATCGAGGTTCACTTCGGCGAATTGTTGCGCCAGTTCCTGCGCGTGCTGCAAGCCATCGTTGCGCTGTGAGGTGAGCAGGTCGATCGCTTCTTCCAAGGTGGCCAGCTTCTGGCCGGTCTCCGCGTTCAGTGCCGCGAGCCTTTTCTCCACTGCGGTGTTCTCAGCGCGCAATGCGCTCATGCGCCGTTCATAGCTTTTGGTGATGCTCTCCGTGGCGATGTTGTAGTACTTCACCTGCGCGGCAGCGAGCTTGTCCGCATCCGCCATCACCACTTGCATCTGCGGCACGCGCCCCAGGATCACCTGCTCGGTCTCCGTGCTGTTCACCACTTCCATTCCCGGCTTGCTCACGTTGAGCCTTACCGGTGTACCGCTTTGCACACCAGCGAAGTCGAGCGCGAACTGCCCTTGCTTGTCGCTGCTCACCGCCTTGGCGAAAGGTGCGCGCACGCTGGCATCGCTCACGTAGATCCGGTGGCCGGTCTCGTACTCGCTGTTCTGGATGACCACAGTGCCGGGCAGGGAAATGCTCTGCGCGTGGATACCGATTCCACATACCAGCAGGATGAACGTCGCAGCGTGGCGCATGTGTTTCATCCCGTTCACGGGGGCTGTCATTCGAGGTTGAATTCCTTGAGCACATCCTCGCGGCCGAGCTTGGTGGCCATGGCACGAAGCGCATCGAGCCCCTCCTTCCGTTCGATCAATCCATTGGACGAAAGCGCCACGAACTTCCATCCATCGCCGCGAAGGAACTCGAGCAGATGATCGAATGCGATCCTGTCCTCCTTTTTCTCAACCGCGATCTTGTACCGGAACCAGGCCGCATCGCAGGTAGGACGAATGGAATAGGAGGAATCCAGCTCCGCTGCGGCCGCAACCATGTCACCCATCCGGTAGAGGGTGCGACCGAGGTAATAATGTGTCCGGCAGGTCCTCGATCGCGAGGACGAATAGAGAGGCAGTGCCGTGCGGTAGTCGTTCAATGCGTCGGCCCATTCACCCCTGGCCTCGTGGATCCAGCCCCTGGCGGAAAGAGCGGCAGCTAGCCTGCTTCCACCGCCCGATCCGAGCACCGACAATGCATGGCGGCAAATGGCCTCAGCAGTATCCAGTTGTCCTTGCTGTGCATAGGACCAGGCGATCGGCACCATCGCGTTCTGAAGCGCGTTCTCATCCCCCTGCAGCCGAACAAGCTCCAAGCTGCGGTTCAGGTACACAATGGCACTATCGGGAAGACCGCGCGCATTCAAGATGATCCCCAAGCCCAAGTACGCACTGGTGTACTGCGCCCCGTTCGATCCGGAAGGTTCGATGTTCCTGAGCAGATCCATGTACATGGCCTGCGCGCCCTCCAGGTCCATGGCATCACGCTTGATCTCGGCCATCATGTCCAAGACATTCCCCAACTGGCCGTCACCGGGTTCGAAGCGGATCCTCGCCATGTCAAGTGCCTGCTGACCGTAGTGATACGCGCTGTCGGTCCGGCCCATGGCGCTGAAAGCGGTCGCGAGTTCGCGGATCGTGACCAGCGTGAATGGATCGTTCTCCGGCAATACCCGCCGTTGCACCGACAAGGCGATCCTGAGTTCGCTCAAGGCTTCCGGCACTCTGCCGGCCATGCACAGGTCGGTGCCCTTGAGCGCACGCATCTGGGCAGCAACTGGATCCTCCGGGCCGGTGGCTTTCAGGCGGATCTCCATCGCGCGGTCGTATGCTTCGATCGCGGCAGCATGCTCGCCGCGCCATCCCAACACCGAGGCGATCCCCTGGTACGCATCCACCAGGCTCGGGTGGTCGGTTCCGAGCGTGAGCTGCATCATTTCAAGAGCCTTCCGATAGGCTGCTTCCGCATCACTTAGTCGGCCCGACCAGAGCAACGCGCCGCCATAGGTGCAATACTCCAAGGCCAAGCCTGGATCGTTCGGATCCAGCAAACGCCTACCGATCGCGATTCCCCTCATTATCATATCCACCGCCTCATCATTTCTGCCAATGGAAAGGAGCACCGAGCCCAGGTTGACGTAGCGTGTGCTTCGTTGATCCGGCTCATAAGTGGTATCACGCTCGGTAAGCCTGACCCCCGTTCGGGCGTGGCTCAACGCACCATCGAAGTCGCCCTTCCACTGCAGGGTCACGGCGATGTTGCTGAAGGCCGAGGCCATGTCGCAACTATCAGGGCGCCCACTCTTCGCATGCACCGCGATAACCCGCTCGAAATCGGCGATGGCCTCGTCATAGCGGTGCTGCCGGTCGAAGACCTGGCCGCGCGAGTTGTAGAGCTGGGCCAGAAGAAGATGGCCCGTTGGAAGCCCGCCTCCTGCTTCATCAAGGCCCTGCTGGCACATGGCCAGCGATCCTGGCAGATCACCATTCTTGTTCAGCAGGTCCGCGGTCCACGCGAGGGCACCGATCCTCTTTTCCGTGTCGATGGCTTCGGGATGTTCGACGCTGATGGCGAGCATTTTCTCCAAGGTGGCGAGCGCAGCGGCGTATTTCAACTGGCCTTCCTGGACGTGGGCTTTCAGGTCATGGCTTTCGAAAAGCTGGCGGATGCCTTCATTGGAGCGCGCCAGCACACGCTCTGCGCCGACCTTCTGGTCGCTCAGCTTTCGGTACTCCTGCTCAAGCCTCTCTTCGCTCAGGATCAACAGCACGCTATCCAATTGGCCGCGCTGGAACGCTTCGTATGCGCGGCGATAAAGCGCAGAAGCGTCGTCCAGGTTCACCTGCGCGAACTGCTGCGCGAGGTCCATGGCGTTCGCCATTCCATCCGCACGCTGCTTGGTCAACAGGTCGATCGCATCGCCAAGCGTCTTCAGTTGCTGGCCTGTTTCCGTGTTCAGCGCCGCGAGGCGTTTTTCCAGCCCCACGTTCTCCGCACGCAATGCGGCCATGTGCCGTTCGTAGTTCCTCGTGACGCTCTCGGTGGCGATGTGGTAGTATTTCGTCTGCGCCTCGGCGAGCTTTTCCGGATCGGTCATCACCACATCGAGATGTGGAATACGGCCCAGGATCACTTGATCGGTCTCCTTGTTGTTCACCACCTCCAGGCCGGGTTTGCTCACCGTGAGGCGCACGGGCGTTCCGCTTTCCACGCCAGCGAACGCGAGGGCGAATTGTCCGTCCTTGCCGGTGGTGAGCGGTTTGGCGAACGGAGCACGGATGCTCGCATCGCTCACGTATTGCCGGTGGCCGGTTTCATATTCGCTGTTCTGGATGATTACCGATCCGGGCAGGGAAATGGATTGACCGACCACAATAGTGAAGCCGTGAAGCAGTGTAGCGGTGGACCAGAAGCGCATGTGTTTTCCCGAAAAGTCGGGACTATGAAGCATCCCGTTCACGGGGGCGATCAGTTCAGATGGAATTCCTCCAGCACATCCTTGCGGTGGAGCTTTGTGGCAAGTGCCTTGAGCGCATCGTTCGTTACGCGCTTTTCCTTCGGAAGCGTGCCGGGCCATGCGTTGCGCAGGCGAGCGCAAACGATGAGCTGATCGAGCGCTTCCTCCAACCGCCCTCGATGCGAGCTGATGAGGTACAACCGCCATGCACCCTCTGCCAATGGTTGTTGGGCCATGGCCTGTTGCAGATCGGAAATGGCCCGCGTTGTATCGCCCATGGTCGCGTATGATCCCGCCCTGCCGATCAGGATCGCCGGGATGCGGTCAGCGCGCGACGCACCTGCCGCGGTCTCGATCGCCAGGGCCCGGTCGAAGTGCTGCACCGCTTCGGCGGAACGGCCCAATTGCGCCAGGACATGGGCCACTTCCACGTGGCTCATCGCAGTGAGATAGTGCTCGGAGCCGAGATGTTCCTGGATGATGGAGAGGCTCGAATCCGCCAATGATAGTGCGCGCGTCGCATCGCCCTTGATCCGGTAGGCGTTCGACCGATCACGCAGCAACTGGGCAAGGAACGGTGGCCGGATATGATCCGCATGTTGCTCGATGGACTGGCAGGCGTCCAGTTGCACCAGCGCACTGTCCACCTCTTCCATATAGAGGAACGCACTGCCGATGTTCGCCCGGATGCCACGCACTTCATGCGCTTTTTCACCAAGGACGCGCAGCGCGCGCGGAAGCGCGGCACGGAGTTCATCGAGCGCCTGGTCATAGAGCCCCGCATCGATCAGTACCTTTCCCTTGTTCTGGTGGTACAGGATGGCGTCCTGATGATCGGGGCCGAACTGTTTCTCCACCGAACGGATCGCCATGTCGAGGTAGTGGATCGCGCTATCGCTCCTGCCCATCGAGCTGAACACCACGCCCATGCTATTGTATATCATCGACAGGTCAGGGTGGTCCGGGCCTGCTTCCTTGATCATCAATACCGCCGCCATACGGGTCTCCTCCAATGCCTTGGGCAGCTCGCCCATGTTCTCATACACTGCTGCCATATTGCTGTGCAGTGTTGCCAGCACGGGATGGTCATGTCCGAGCGATCGCTCAAGCGACGCCATGCTCCTGGTATAGAGCTTCAGGGCACTGTCGGGCCGGTCCATTTCCTCGAGCACGGAAGCCATGTTGCACCAGACCTGGGCCACGTACGGATGATCGATGCCATAGACCTTCTCCTGTGTCCGCCGGGCCTTGTCCATGTACATGAGCGCCTGATCGCTCCGGCCCATGTCGGCAAGCAGCACGCCGATGTTCGAGTTCGCTGTAGCGACCTCCGGATCATCGGGCGAGGCATGTTCTTCCAGCAAGGCGATCCCCCGCTCACAATACCGCAGCGCCGAGTCCAGTTCGCCTTCGCGATAGAAGGTCATACCGATAGCACCCTGGATCTTGCACAAGCGGATGTCGCCGGGGTCCAGGCTTCGCCGCCAGATCCCGAGCGCGGTCATGAAGTTCGCCTGTGCCGAGTCGGGCTCGCCAGCCTTTTGTTCAACCCCGCCAAGGGTGAACAACGCTTCTCCTCTGCGGTAGTGGTCCGCGCCCAATACGGTCCCCGTCATCTCCACATCCGTTCGCGCGTGGGCTTTCGCTTCCGGATATTCCCCTTGTTCCACCAGCACGAGAGCGAGATCCCCATGAACAGATGCGGTGAGCGCATCCTGCGCGGGAAGATCCCGTTCGGCCAGTTGCAGTGCGGATCGCAGGATGCTGAACGCATCATCATATCCGCCCATCTGGCCGGTGAGCCTCCCGATGTAGCGAAGGACTTCTATCCGCTGTACCGCATCGAACGCATCGGCCTGCTCATCCATGATGCGTTTCATGCGGTCCAGGGTCGCCATCGCATCACGGTAGTTCAAGGTGGCCTCCAGCACTTGCGCCTTCAATCGGTAGCTTTTCGCGAGTTGGCGGATCCCTTCGTTGGCGCTGGCGATCAATTCCTCTCCGCGCACTTTTTCCAGACCGGCCTTCCGGTAATCCTCATCGAGTTGTTCCTTGCCGAGTACCAGAAGAACGCTGTCCACCTGCCCGGATCGGAAGAGTTCGAAGGCTTGGCGGTAGCGCTGGGAAGCATCGTCGAGGTTCACCAGGGCGAGCTCGTGCGCGATGTCCCGCGCGCGCGCCATGGCCGCGTCGCGTTGGTCGGACAACTTGGCCATAGCATCCCCTATCGTGGTGAGCGAGTCGTTCATTTACACGTTCACCGATGCGAGGCGATCGGCAACGGTCATGCGCTCGGAGCGCAACGCATCCATCTTTTTTCCAAAATTCAGGATGATGCTCTCTGTGGCGATGTTGTAGTACTTCATCTGCGCTTCGGCCAGCTTCTCGGCGTTGGCCATCACCACATGGAGCTGCGGCACGCGTCCTAGGATCACGCTTTCGACCTCATCGCTGTTCACCACTTCCAGTCCCGGCTTCTCCACGTTCAGCCGCACGGGTGTGCCGTTCTCCACGCCGGTGAACACGAGCGAGAACTGTCCATCCTTGTCGGAAGTGACCGCCTTGGCGAAGGGCGCGCGGATGCTCGCATCACTTACGTATTGCCGATGACCCGTTTCGTATTCGCTGTTCTGGATGATTACCGATCCGGGCAGGGAAATGGATTGACCGACCACAATAGTGAAGCCGTGAAGCAGTGTAGCGGTGGACCAGAAGCGCATGTGTTTTCCCGAAAAGTCGGGACTATGAAGCATACCGTTCACGGGGGCGATCAGTTCAAGTGGAATTCTTCGAGCACATCCTGTCGTTCCTGTTTTGTGGCCAGGACCTTCAGGGCATCCAAGGTCTCCTGTCTTTCCCGGGAAAGAGTTCCGGGCCAGGCAATGCGCAGGCGGGCACATTCGATCAAACGTTCCAGCGCACCGGTCCCATCGCCACGGTCCGAAAAGATCCGATATCGATACCATGCCGCATCACCGTTCGGGTAGGCAAGCATGGAACTATCGAGCGCGGTGAGCGCATGGGCCGCGTCGCCTTTTTCATAAAGCGTCCGTCCGATATAAAAGCGCATACGGCTTGCGTCTCTGGCATTCGGGGCTTGTGAACCGAGAGCAGCGTTCAATGCCGATCGATATTCCTCCAACGCATCGTCGTACTTCTTCTGCGCCTCGAGCACTTGGCCGCACGCGCTGATGGCGGGAACGAGCTTCGAGGGGTCCGCACCGGCCGACTTCTCCAGCAACTTCCTGCCCGTGCGAGCAAGGGTGAGAGCGGGATCCAACTCCTCACCACGCGCGACCATCACCAAGGCCAGGCCAGCATCGATGCGGGCAAGGAGCGCGTCGTTCCCATTGGGGAAGCGATGGCAGATCGCGAGCGCGGTATCCAGGTGCGCTCCCGCGCTGTCCAGCTCCCGCTGGCTGTAGTAGGCCATACCGATGAGGGCGTGCCGGTCGGCCACCAATGCGTTCTCGCCCCCGGATGCTTTGACGGCAATGGCCAGGCTCTTCCGGAAAAGCTCGATAGCCCGGACATGCTCGCCTTGATCCTGGTCGTGCGTCCCGATCCTCGAATACAACATCCCGACCATGGGATGACCGGGGCCTTGGATCCTGGTGAGCATCTCCAATGCTCTGTCGTAGCAGTATCGTGCGCTATCCGGCATGCCCAAGCGATCGAAGACCGCCGCCAGCGATGTGAGCGTGTTCCAAAGCCGCGGGTCATCACTTCCGAACAGGTTTTTCTGGATCTCCAATGCTGCATCGAATCCGGCCTTCGCGTCCAGGATCTTCCCTTGGCTGAGCTGAGCGTTCCCCATGCCCGTATAGGTGCTGGCGACCCGTGCATCCTGCCGGCCAAAGCTGATGAGCCGGATGCGCAAGGCTTCGTGGTATTCCTGCAGCGCACTATCCGGAGCGCCCAATTGGCCCAGCGCAGCAGCGATGTTGTAGTGCAGATCACCGACCGTGGGATGATCCCGGCCCAAAGTGGATCCGCAAGCACTCAAAGCCTTCCTGTTCGCGTCGAGCGTTCCTGCAAAATCCCCTCTGTAGTAGGCGACCAAGCCAACCTTGCTGTACGCGCCGGCGAGGTAGGGGTCGTTCGGTGGCAACACCTTCAACATGATCGCGAGTCCCTGTTGCACCAGTTCATCCGCCTTCTCCAATTCTCCCAGTTGTGCGTGCAGCATGCCGGTGCCGGTGCAGGCGATCCCGGTGTACGGATCCTCCGGGCCGCGTGCTTTCCTCACCATGGCCAGCGCCCTTTCCGCGAACTCCAGGGCCTTTTTGTGGTCGCCCATTCGTTCATGGATCACCGAGATGTCGTGGAGGACACCGGCGACGTTGCCATCCTCATCACCAAGAGCTTTCTCCTGCAGGTCCAGCGCGATCGTTTGTTGCGCGAGGGCCGAATCGAGTTGGCCGTTCTCCCAAAATGTTTCACCGATGTCACCATGGAGGTAGCCCAATTCCAGGTGATCGCTCGGCAAGAGCCGCGCTGCCGTATCCAGGGCCTGTTGAAAAAGGTGGAGCGCCTCGGTGATCGATCCCATCCGGTATTTCATCTCGCCGATCTCGCGCATCACGCGTACCGTCTCGACCGGATCGAACACGTCGGTGGAGCTTACCAGGATCTCCTTCATCCGCTCCAGGACAGCCAACGAGGCGTGATAGTCCAGCGAGGTCCGGAGCACGTCCGCCTTCAGGCGAAAACTCTGGTAGAGTTGACGCATGTTCTCACGGGCCTGCTGTTCCGCGCTCGCGATCCGCTTCAATTCAGCGCTGGCCTTTTCGTACGCGTGTTCCAGACGATCATGGTTCAACAAGATGACCACACTGTCCAGTTGCCCACGCTGGAATATCGCGAATGCTTGACGATAGAGCGCGGACGCATCATCGAGGTTCACTTCGGCGAAGCGCTTCGCCAGATCGCGGGCCTGCTCGATGCCCGCGTCGCGCTGCTGCGAAAGTGCGGTCATCGCATCGCCCAGAGTCCTTAGCGTATCGTTCATTTCCCGCCCGACCGTCGCCAGCCGATCGCTCAACGCGGTGTTCTCCGATCGCAACGCCGCCATCTTCCGCTCAAAGCTCCGTGTGATGCTCTCGGTGGCGATGTGGTAATAGCTCACCTGCGCTTCGGCGAGTTTCTGCGCATCCGCCATCACCACCTGCAATCGCTGCTGACGTCCCAGTATCACTTGCTCGGTCTCCTTGCTGTTCACTACTTCGAATCCGGGCTTGCTGACCGTAAGACGCACGGGCGTTCCACTCTCCACGCCTGCGAACGCCAGGGAGAACTGCCCATCCTTATCAGATGAGACCGCTTTGGCGAAAGGTGCGCGAATGCTCGCATCGCTCACGTATTGTCGATGGCCGGTCGCGTACTCACTGTTCTGGATCACCACGGATCCGGGGAGGGAGATGGACTGTGCCATCGTAACGGTGAAGCAGTGAAGCAGTGAAGCGGTTGACCAGAAGCGCATGTGTTTTCCCGAAAAGTCGGGACTATGAAGCATACCGTTCACGGGGGTGATCAGTTCAAGTGGAATTCCTCCAGAAGATCCTTGCGGTGGAGCTTGCCAGCGAGATCCTTCATTGCGGCCATCGTTTCGTCCACTGTTTTCTTCGGAGTAGCGGGGTCCTCGACCCGTTCGCGGGCACAGGGCAACAACCATACAAGAGCGCTGTCGAGGTTCCCTTCATCACGCGCGATCCTGAACAAATACCAGCCGGCCTCCGCGTTGGGATGGATGTGGAACGAAGAATCGAGCGCTGCTCTGGCCTTCGCACGATCGCCCATCTTGTAGTATACCGCGCCGATATGCCACCAGCTTTTTGCGAAGTCCTCGTGCCCCGGTGGCTTCGTGCCCGTGCGGATGCGCAAGCCTTCGTTGAAGTGGGACAGGGCGCTGTCCAACTTGTCCATGCCGAAAAAAGCGCTGCCGATGTAGTCATGCACGTTGGCAATGTTGTAGTTCATGGGCCCGAAGACCTTGATGCGGATGGCGAGGCTTTGGCGAAAGAGATCCAAGGCCTGCTCGCGTTCCCCTTTGAGCAACAGGATCCGCCCGACCGACATCATGGAGTTTGAATATGACCGGCTGTTCGGTCCTTGGGTCTTCACGATGATGGCCTTGGACCGTTCATGATAGATCAACGCACTGTCCAAGGAACCCATCTTCCCAAAGGTCTCCGCCATGTTCCCGTAGATCCCTGCCACATCTTCGTTGTCTGGTCCCATGTTCTTCAATTGGACCCGCAGGCTATGCCGCATCTCTGCCAAGGCCTCGTCATACCGCCGTGCCACCATCAGCGCGGTGGCCCTGTAGTTCCGCAGCATGACCACATCCTGGTGCTCATCGCCAAAGGCCTTCTCGCCTATCACCAGCGCGCTGTCCATGTACAGCAGCGCGCCGTCCGCATCGCCATAATGCAGGCGGATCGCGGCCAGGTAGTGGTACGCGTGGATCGTTTCAGGATGCTCGGCCCCGAGCGTTCGGACCTGGATCCTCAGTGACCGTTGCACGGCTTGGGTGCCGATCTTCACGGAATCCTGCGCGCACAAGGCCATGCCGTAGGAAAGCCACATGGCGGCCACGTCAGGGTGGTATTCGCCCAACTTCGGAGGCAGTATCCGGATCGCCTCCGCGAAGTGTTCCAAGGCTTCGGGATAACGATCGAGCGCTGAGAAAGACTGGGCCGTCAGACGTTGCGCCTCCCCGGTGCGCACATCATCCGGACCTTCCGCGGCTTGGATGATCCGAAGCGCCTCCTGCATATCGGCCAGGGCTGGCGCGTATTCGCTGTTCTGGATATGGACCTCCGCGCGGGATGACCAAGCCTCGCCCGTGGCAACCGCATCCGGCCCTGAGAACCTTGTGTTCATGTCGATACCCATGGTCGCCTCGGTGATCGCCGCTTCGTGTTCACCCTTGTCGGCGAGCGCCGCGCCGAGATCGGAATGGATCGACGCGAGTTCGCCCTCGCTTACAGCATTGGCCACAACTCCCTTGACCAACGCGTCCTTCAACGCTTCGACGCTCCCCGCATAATCCCCGGTGGTGCGCAAGAGGCGGCCGATCGAACGCAACAAACGCACGTCGGTGCCGGGCTCGAAGACATCAGGCTGTTCTGCGATCATGCGTTGCATGGCCCGGTGCACATCCAGCGCGGCGCGGTATCGCAGGCCGGTCAACAGCACGATCGCCTTCATCTCATGACATTGGTACAGTTGCCGGATGGCCACGTTCGCTTTGGCGATGATCGCCGCGCCGTGAGATCTTTTTCCGACAGCGCTGGCGAGATCGGCATTGAGTTTCTGCTCATTCAGCATGTGGAGCACACTATCGATCTCGCCGCGACGGAAGAGTTCGAAGGCGGTACGATACAATGTTGACGCGTCGTCCAAATTCACTTCCGCGAATTGCCGGGCCACTTCCTGCGCCTGTTGCATCGCGGCGTCACGCTGTGCGGTCAGCGCGTCGATCGCCGCACTCAACGAGATGGTGCTCTGGCCTGTTTCCTCGTTCACCTTCGCCAGCCTTTCCGCCAGTGTCAGGCTCTCGGCACGCAAAGCCCCCATGCGTTTCCCGTAGGTCGACGAGATGCTCCCGGTAGCGATGTTGTAGTACTTCACCTGTGCGGCAGCGAGCTTGTCCGGATCGGCCATCACCACATTGATCCGCGGGGTGCGCCCGATGATCACATGATCGGTTTCCTTGCTGTTCACCACTTCGAGCCCCGGTCTGCTCACCGTGAGCCGCACTGGCGTTCCGCTTTCCATACCCGCGAACGCGAGGGCGAACTGCCCATCCTTGTCCGTCGTGATCGCCTTGGCGAATGGCGCGCGGATGCTCGCATCGCTCACATATTGCCGATGGCCGGTCTCGTACTCGCTGTTCTGGATCACCACCGATCCGGGCAGTGACATGGATTGCGCGACGGCCGCAGTGCAGAAGTGAAGTATTGCGGAAGTGAAGAAGAAGCGCATGACGATCAGTTCAAGTGGAATTCCTGCAACACGTCCTGTCGTCCGAGTTTGATGGCAAGGGACTTCAAGGCTTCGCGTGTTTTCTCGCGGTCCGTTGCAGTGGTCGCCGGTTCGGTCGCACGCGCCCTTGCGCACCTGACCAGGCGATCGAGCGAAAGGCTGCTGTCACCACTCTCGTTCGCCATGCGGTATTGGAGCCAGAAGGTCTCGGCGGTCGGTCGGATCTCCTCGGCTTGCGCCAGGTATCGCAATGCGCGCTTGTGATCACTGTTTTCGTAGGCGACCCTGCCCATCAATGCATAGGTGGCACCTACGAAACGATAATGCGATCCGAAAACCTTCGTGCGTATCGCGAGCGCGGTGTCCAATTCCGCGAGTGCCTTGCTAAAGTGAGCCATGTGTTCGAGGATCCGCGCGATGTTCACGTGCAGCGTCGCCACATCGGGGTTGTTGGTGCCATTGGCTGCGGCGTATATGCGCCCGCTACTGTGTGCCAGATCGATCGCTGCGGAGGTATCACCTGTAAGCGCCATGGCCACCGCCATGTTGTTGTGGATATAGGCCAGGTCCGGGTTATCCGCTGCCATCGTCTTCTCCATCACATCCAGCCCCGTACGGAAATGGACGAGGGCGCTGTCGGGCCGTTCAGCTTTCAGGAAGGTCTTGCCCAAGGTGATCTGGGCACTGGCCACCGCTGGATGGGTGGCGCCCAAGGCGTGGCTCATGATCGCGATGTCCCCGCGTATGCGTGTGATCGCACTGTCGTTGTAGCCCTGCGCCGACAGGCAATTGCCGATCGCCAAGTCGAACTTGGCCACCGCTGGATGCTCCGGACCCAATGCTGCGCTCAACAGCCCGATGCCCTTGACATAATAGTAGAGGGCGCTGTCGGTCTCGCCCAGTCTCAGCAAGCTTGATCCAATTTCGTTGTAACTCACGCCTACTATGGGCGAGGTCGCGCCTTGGCTTTTGATGCGGATGGCCAAACCCTTTCGCAGCGGATCGAGCGATCCCGCTGGATCCCCTTTCTCGCGCATCAACGCACCGATACTGCTGAGCGCATTGCCCACCAAGGGATGATCCGGGCCGTACGATCGGGCACTGATCTCCATGCTCCGCGCGAACATCGCCAAGGCGCTATCGGCCTGGCCGGTCACACGGAATACCAGGCCGATCAAATCGTAGGTATCGGCCAGTTCGGGATGTTCCGGCCCCAAGGTCTTGAGCTGGATCCGCAAACATTCACGCTGTTCCCGAAACGAACCGTCATAGTCGCCCATTTCGGTAAGGCAGGTCGCCAGCCCTTTATGGGCCTGTGCTACCTCCGGATGATCGGGCCCCAGCTTACGGACCTTGTACGCGAGAAATTCCTCGAACCCTTTTCGCGCTTCGGGGTATAGTCCGGTCGCGGTGCGAAGCATGGACTCTCTTTGCAACAGGTCATACATCCGGGTGTCGTCCGGTTCCAACACCTTCTCCAGTATGGCGCGGCTCTTCTGATACCACTCCTTGGCGGCCGGATAGTCCGCCATTTGGAAATACAAAGCGCCCAACCCCGAATAATGTTCACCCACTTGTGCGCTTTGCTCGCCCAAGGCTTGGGTGCTGATGGCGATGGCCTGTTGCATTTCCACCACGGCTTCCTTGGGTCGCGAAGTCGCGCCCAGAACCATGGCTATATCGGCGTGAACGATCCCCAGTTCCGCATGTGCCGGTGATAGAAGGCGTTCGCCGATATCCATGCCTTCGCGCAGCACGGCGATCGAACTATCATACTGCCCAAGCCGCATGAGTGCCAAGGCGATCCGTTCGCGGATGAACACCTGCAACAGCGGATCGATCACATCGGATTGCGCGTTCGCGATCGTTCGCATCGCCTTGAAGCAGCCCAATGCCACACCGTATTGCAGTGATGCATTGGCCACATCCGCTTTCAGTTGATAACTGTCCACCGAACGCCGGATGCTCGCATCCGCGCGGCGGGCGATGCTGTCGGCGAACTGGCGTGCGTGCGACTTCTCGTCGCTTGCGGTGCGGTAGTCATTCTCCAGATCCGCATCGTTCAGGACGGACATCACGCTATCGACCTGTCCCCGCTGGAATAGTTCGAAAGCCCTGCGGTACCGATCGGAGGCATCGTCCAGATCGACCTCCGCGAAGCGGCGGGCGAGATCCTGCGCATGCTGCAAGGCCTCGTCGCGTTCTCGTGTCACCGCAACGATGGCATCACCGAGCGTGGCCAGTTCGTGCCCCGTTTCAGCGCTCAATCGATGCAGCCGGTCCTCAAGCTTGACCTTGTCCGAGTTCGCGACGGCGAGCTTCTTCTCGAAGGTGCGCGTGATGCTTTCCGTGGCGATGTTGTAGTACTTCACCTGCGCCGCCGCCAGCTTGTCCGGATCGGCCATCACTACTTGCAAGCCCTGTGCACGCCCGAGGATCACTTGCTCCGTCTCTTTGGTGTTCACTACTTCGAGCCCGGGCTTGCTTACGGTGAGGCGCACCGGCGTTCCGCTTCCCACACCCGCGAAGCCAAGTGCGAATTGGCCGTCCTTGTCCGTCGTGATCGCCTTGGCGAACGGCGCGCGGATGCTCGCATCGCTCACATATTGTCGATGGCCGGTCTCGTATTCGCTGTTCTGGATCACCACAGTTCCAGGCAATGAGATGGATTGCGCGAACGCGCGATCCCGGGTCAGGCCCGGGATGACAACAAGTATGACGATTCCGAGAATGGGGCGCATGTGAACGTTCATTTTGATGGATCCAACAGCACGGGCATCTCTTCATCGCCCTGCATCGGAGTCTGGTTGTTTATCCAATATGCGTAGCCGGGGCATGTAACCTCCACATTCTGGAACGGCTCCTGCAATTCGAGCGGAAGGTGCAGATCGAAACGACCTGATGAGTCCGTGAGCACAGTGGTGGTTTTGATGCGCACGGTGGCATTGGGGATCGGTTGGCCGGTGGCGCTGTTGCGCACCATGCCTTTCAAGTGGTCCATGCCGTGCAGCATGACGGGGAAGTCGATCTGTGCATCCCGCGTGAGACCATATTGTTTGGTGGCATCGATCGGCAGGTAAGCTTCGCCTTCGGCTTCCACATCCAACACGACCGTGCTTTCCAACACATCGCTGGGGAGTTGCGCGAAGACTGCCATGCCGTCCTTGTTGATCGGACTCTCCGCTTGGAAGTCCGCAGCCTTCAGGATCACCTTGCCCTTGTTCTTCAACATCAGGTCGGTGGACCCTTTCGGTCCATGCACATGTATCGTCGCGGCGAACGGCCGGTGCGCATAGTGCTGGTACATGAAGAGCGCGACCACCACGGCAACGGCGATGCCCGCGTAGGCGATCACCATCTTGCGTGAGAGCCAGCCGACCTTGATCGTGCGACCTATGTCGTCTATCTTTTCCTCACTGCGTGCGGCGGTGCTTTTCAGATCGGAAAATCCTTCACGCACTTCGCCGCGCAATTGCACCACGTCATCGCGCACGGCTTGGATGTCTTCGCGCACGGCGTTGAAATAGGCGGTGAGCTCTTCCTTCGAGATATCGAGGAAGCGCTTCGGGTCAGTCTTGATCGCGCCCTTGTCCTTGGCGGATTGGATCGGCGTCACCAGATCCTGGTAGTACAGGTCGAGCAGTTCGGTCTGCACATCGGTGAGCTGCTTGTGGTGCGCGATGGCGTTGCGCAACCGGCGGATGTCGTCGAGGTATTCGCGGATCGTCTCGCGCTTGGTACGCAGCAGGCGGAGGTAGGCATCATCGGAGAAGATCTTTTCGAACTGCGGGAATTCCTCCTTGGTGATGAACAGCGAGGCGAGTTCGGAGAAGGTGGTGCCGCTGAGGATGTTCCCTTTCTCCGCCGCCTTCGCCCAGCGTTGCAACACATCCGCAGGAATGCGCGTGTTCAGATACGTGAGGAGGGCATCATTGCCCGCATGTGTTTCCAGGATCAGGCTGCGCAGGATCAGCTCCACTGCGCGCACCCGTTTGAGGGCGAGCACCTGATCATCTTCGGAGGAAGATCCCGTGGTGAACGGAAAACCGTCCGCATGTGCGGCGATCGATTCGCCCCAGGAGAGCAGGCGGTACAGCGCGATGCGGCCTTCCTTGTCCTCGCCATCGTGCTGGATCCTGCCGCGCCATGCGGCTTCGAAGGCGTCGAGTTCGGGAGTTTGCAGACCAAGTTGTTGCGCGATGGCGGCGCTACCTGCTCGTGACTTCGCCACGCGGTATACCTCCCATAGCGGCTTCCAGCCGGTGTCGTCCGCGATCAAGCCAAGTTGTTCCTTCAGTGCGTGCTGAAGGGATGCTTCCAGCGCACGTTCATTGTTCTGCTCCATGGTCGCGACAAGGTGGTTGGGCGTTCCGCTCCGGAAAGTAGCCAAAGAACCAGAATGGCAAGGGCGGTGCCGTGATCAGTATACCGGAACGCGCACGGACTTCCTTCTATCTTGGGCGGTGTTCCAAGCACCTCATGGCTTCCCTGAACGACCCGATGATCGAAGAGGTGTTCGCCGCGCTGGCCGAGCACCGGCCGCAGCTGAAGACACTGCAAAGCCTGAGCGATGAAGAGGAAGGGAACCCTGCGGCCGATACCCGCTTCATCGCCGATGTGATCATCCGGGCGTTCCCTTGGCCGATCGGCGTGGAACTGCGGCGGCTGTTCAGCGCGCAACTGATGCAGCCCGATCGCATGCGGCTGGACCAGCTCTTCAAGACCTTCGAACGCACCCTGCAGTTCGTCTGCTTCGCATTGGCGGCACAAGTACTGGAAAGCGCAGGGCGCAGCAAGCTGGAGATCAAGCCCAACATCGCCGCGGAATTCCTCCGGCGTTGGCCCATGATGACCTTGGGCAACCTGGTCTGGATGATCGCCGAACTGAAGCGGATCCTCGTGGACAACGGTATGGAGCCCTTCATGCCGGAAGCCGGCCAGGCCCTGAACGATGCATTCTTCAAGACCTGCGCATCGGTGGTGCCCGATCGGAACGACATCGGACATTACAAGGTCACCCTCACCGAGGAGGAGATCCAGATCCGCTGCATGGAATTGCAGGACCGCTTGATGAAGGTGCTCAAGGACCTTGGCTTTCTCGCCAAGTACAAGCTGGTCTCGGTGCGCTCCATCAATGTGGAGAAGCACCGACGCTCGGATGCGCACTACACGCACCTGATCCATCTGCTGAACAGCGCGAACAGCGACTTCAAAGCGCAGGAACTCGATGAGGTGGTCTTCACGGATACCAAGAGCGTGCTATTGCTACGCACGTCCCGATCGATCGTCGAGAACCTGAACCTCTCGCCTTTCATCATCGATACCAGTGTGGAGCGGATCGATACGAAGGAGAAGATGACGATCAAGAAGGACATCTTCCTCTATTCGAGCTTCCGGAACGATGTGATCGATTATGTCGGCACGGAGGCCGTCGCGAAGCATGATCTGCGCGCATTGAGCAACTATGCGACGCTGGTGGGCGACATGAAGGATTTCATGCGGATCTTCAACCCGTAGCGCGATGTCCGTAAGGCCATTCAAATTCCTTGACAGCTACACGCGGCAGGACGCGGACATTTTCTTCGGGCGCGACAAGGAGATCGAGGAGCTGCACACCAAGATCTTCCAGAGCAAGTTGCTGCTGGTCTATGGCGTCAGTGGCTCCGGCAAAAGTTCACTGGTGAACTGCGGCCTGGGCAGCCGCTTCCAGCCCACCGACTGGTTGCCGATAAATGTGCGGCGCAAGCAGAACATGGTGCAGGACATGACGCAGGCCGTGGCCGCCGCATGCGTCACCCCGCTCACGGGAAAACCCGGCCTGATCAAGGCGCTGCGCTCGGTGTACCTCGATCACTTCATGCCGGTGTACCTGATCCTGGACCAGCTCGAGGAGCTTTTCATCTTCGGCGATGAAGAGGAACAGACGGCCTTCATCACAGCGATCGCGAAGGTGCTCGCCGCGAGCGAAGAACTGAACGTGAAGATCGTGCTCGTGATCCGCGAGGAATACTTGGCGCGGCTCACCGCCTTCGAGGAAACCGTGCCGGAGCTTTTCGAGAACCGCGCGCGCCTGGAGCGCATGACCTGGCGCAACGCCACGCTCGCGATCGAAGGTCCTTGCGCCCGCGCAGGGATCGAACTGGAGGAAGGGTTTTCGGAAAAGCTCCTCGCCAACATCGCCGCCGGTCGCAAGGATGTGGAACTCACGTTCCTGCAGGTGTACCTGGACCGCGTATACGACCGGATGGAGCAGGCCGGTGGGCAGCGCTTCACCCTCGATCTGCTGGAAAGGATCGGCGCGGTAAGCGATGTGCTCGGCCAGTTCCTCGATGAGCAGATCGCCACGTTCAGCGATCCCGAACAGGCGATGACGGTGTTGAAAGCCTTCGTGAGCACGCACGGCACGAAGAAACTCATCACTACCGAAGAAGCAGTTGCCTTCACACAGGAGATCGGCAAAGCCCAGACGAGCGATGCCGTCAACAGCGTCATTCGCCGCGCCGTGGATCTGCGCCTGCTGAAGGACCAGGACGATCAGGGACGGTACGAGTTGCGGCATGACTCGCTGGCCGCGACGATCTATGCGAAGATCAGCCTCTTCGAGAAGGAGCTGATCGAGATCAAGCAGTTCGTGGAGCAGGCGCATGGCTCTTTCCTCAAGCGCCGTACACTTCTCCGGCCTGAGGATCTGAAGTACATCGCACCATACGAGGACCGCCTCTTCCTCAGCAAGGAGCAACGTGCCTTCATCGCACAGAGCAAGAAGGAAGCGACCCGAAAATATCGCCGACGGCTGGTGCTCGGGATCTCGATCACCTCCGTGGTGCTCGTTGTCCTTACAGTATTGACCATTCGCGCGCAGCAGGCGCGCACCGCCGCGTTGGAGCAGAAGAGCATCGCGGAAAAGGAAAGCCTACGTGCCGGTGACGCGGAACGATCCGCGCTGCGCGCCAAGGAGGACAGCGACCGACAGCGTGCGGCCGCCGACTCACTTCGCGATAGGGCGATCGAGAACGCGCGTGAACTGGAAAAAGCGATCGCCGAGAAGGACGAAGCGAGGATCCAGTCCCTCCAGAACGAACGCAAGGCTATCGAAAGCAGTGCGGCCGAGGCGGAACAGCGACGCCTCGCGGAACTCAAGAGCCACCAGTTGGAAGAGGAGTCGAAGCGCACGACCACCGCCTTGGAAAAGGAAAAACTGGCCAATGATGAAAAGGAGCGCGTGAACCGGTTGCACTCCGCCAGCACCATCGCGCAGAACTCCATGACCGTGAGCGACCCCGCACTGCGCGGGCTGATGGCGGTGCAGGCATTGCGTTTCATGGAAGAGAACAAGGGCAATACCCATTCGCAGGAAGTGATCACTGCGCTCTATGGCGCGCTGCATGCGTTGGAGTTGAAAGACGCATGGAAGGTCGGCGGGCTCGCGGGTGAAACGCGTGTGATGGTACCCGATCAGCGGCCGAGCCAACTCCTGGTGATGGGCAACAAGGGTATTCTTCAGCATGTGGACATGGACGCGCGGTACAAGACCGTTGTCCGCGATCTGTCCGACAAGCTCCTGCCCGGCGATCGCGCGTTCCTGTCATCATCACATCAACAGATGCTCTTCGCTCATGGCGACGGATCGCTGGAGGTGTGGTCCGTGGCCTCCGGTACGCGCATCGCTCGTGGCGATCGTGGCACCAGTGCGCAAGAGATCGGCGCGTTCTCCTCGTTCGGTGACAACGGCCCCTTCGTCACTGGCGAGCGCGTCAAGGGCCATGTGGTCCTGTGGTCGTTGCAAGGTTCATCGTTGAAAGAACTGCGCTCGTTCGATGCGGACGCCGGCGTGCGCGCGTTCGAGCCGTTGCCGGGACGCAACGAGATCGCGTGCATCACCGGTTCCGCGGCCATCACCATCATCGCCGCTGACGGCACCACGCGGCGCATCGCTCTTCCTTCTCACGGCACCGTTACGAAGGCGGCCATCGATCCGGTGGGGCATGTTCTTGTGGTCGGCACCAGCGATGGCAGCATTGCGATCGTGGATCCTGTCGCGAACAAGGCCACGCTGTATGTGACCGGCACAGGTCGCGCCTGTGATGCGATCGCCGTGAGCGGGGATGGCCGTTGGATAGCCGCGGTGAACAGTGCCGGTGAACTCTCCCTGTACGACCGCAGCAAAAAGTTGGATGACGTTAACCTGCGGCCTTCGGACGGTTCACCCGCAGCGTTATCGTTCGGTGACAACGATGCGCTTTATCTTGGCTACGATGACGGAAAAGTGATCCGCCTCCTGTTCACCGCCAGCGCCATGAGCGATCGGATCTGCAAGCTCTGCACAGCCCAAGGCCGCAAATGGACCGCTGGCGAATGGGAACAATACATCGACGTGGGAACACTGCGCAACACATGCGGAGGGAACTGATCGGGACCAAGGCCAACGTGCGGTGGCACCTGCTGCTCACAGCGCTCAGCGCGAGCAGCCTATCGCATGCGCAACAGGAATGCGCGCAACGCTACGATGATGCGAAAGCGCTCTTCGATGCGGGCGATCGCAAAGCGTGCATCGCCACGATCACCACGGTCCTGGCGGATTGCCACAAGGATCGTGATCTCTCGTGCCGTCTGCTCTTCCTCAAGTCGCTGGCGGAAGCGGGCGAGGATTCATTGGAGCGGATGCGCTCGGATCTCGAACACCTCTTCCGCACGGACCGGCACTATGTGATCAAGGCGTACGATCCGTTGATGAAGGGCAAGCCTGGCGAGGCGGACCTCTACGGCGCGTGGGAGCAGTTGCACGGGGATCTGCGAAAGGATCTCGGCCAATGGCGTGCGGGCGCGCATCTCTCGCTCGTATTCCCCTTGCCGCGATCCACTACTGATCGCAAGGTCTTCGAGGATGATGTGCCCTTGGAGCTTGCGGCAAAAGCCGGATGGGAAATGGCCGCGGAAATGGAATGGGACGTAGTACCCAACCTCGCCGTGCGACTCACCGCCGGTTATGCGATGATCGGTTACGAGGCCAGCAACAATGCGATCACCTATAAGGAAGCGATCACGCAGGCCCCCTTCTCCTTCGCGATGAAGAAGATGTTCTGGCTGAAGAGGAGCCCCTTCGTTCCCTTCGCTTCTTTAGGTGCTGCCACCGGATGGATCCTGAGCGACCAGGCGGACATCGTGCGCGATGAGGGCAGCGACACGCGCTACCTCAAGGCGCTCTCCGTGGATCGCCTGAGCGAACGCAGGCAGCGCCAGTATTGGGGCGAAGGATCCCTCGGCGTGGCGCGCAAGACAGGCAGCGCGGTGTTCTCGTTGGAAGTGGTTTACAATCGGTCGTTCACCCCCATCACCACCGATGATGCACCCTACACCAATACCGAACTGATGTCCGACTTCTACTACGTGGACAATGAGATCTTCCTGGACCGGTTGACGATCCGCGTTTCCGCGCAGTACATCCTCGCCTATCATTCGAAGAACAGGATCCACCCATGAACATGAACAAGGTCGGATACGCGATGTGGATAGGGATGCTTGCGGTCTGTTCCTGCAAGAAGGAAGTTCCCGCGCCAGCGGCACCGGTGACGAGCTATCGCACGTATGACATGAACATCCAGCGCGTCCAGGCACTTCCGCAGGGTGGCTATGTGCTGCAGGGTATTGACGCGAACGCAACAGGAGACTTCGAGTACGCGCAGTTCATGAACCCCGATGGGGACCTGATGCAGCGCATCGATTATTCGACCCTTCCGGACACAGTGGATGGGAATTTCTACGGTGTGGTTTACATCACCGATCTGATCCCATGGGGCAACGATCAATACATCGTCTTGGGATTGGGATACATCCTGCCCAACGGTTTCAGCCTGTTGGTATACCAAGTGGATGGACAAGGACATCAGGTCGCTGCGCCCTACGCCCGGTTCATCTCGGGCAATGAGGTGGCCTTGAACCCCCAGGTCTTCCTTGATCCTCTCCGGCTCGAAAAAGCATTTGGTGTCAAGTTGGCGAACGGTGATCTCGCAGTGGCCGTCAATTGGTCGAACGAAAGTGAATCCGGTGGATACCTGCGTGTCTACCGGTTCCCCTATCCGGGTTCTCCGAATACCGAGGCGGTCATGACGACCCCGACGACCTACGGACCGGATGAATTGTACGGCATTCAAGCGAGCGGGGCATCAGACGATCACGTCGTCCTTGTTTCCACTTCGCTCATTGAGCAACGGATAAGGGTGAAGGAACTTGGTTTCGATGCCACCAGCATCAATGTCGTGCACTCCGCTGTGTTATCGCCAGGGCCGGGGTATTGGCGGCCTTATGCCCTGTCCATGTCGAACGGCCTGGCCGCCCTTTCGGGTTGTAAGATTGCTGGGGACCAGATCCGTCCCTTCATCACCAGTTTCTCCACTATCAATGACGCGGAGGTCAATGGCAACTTTCACCTCCTCACTTCCGTGGGCGAGATCGGAAGTCCGACGCAGAGCTATTGCGGAACATGGTGGAACGGCTCGTGGGCAATGCTTGTCGATCTCTATCCACCACCACCCCTGACACAAGCACCCTATTTCCCCAACGACACGCAAAGCGATCTGGGCTTGATCCTGGTCTCACCCACCACAGGCGCGGTCCTGTTCAACCAAACACTGGTGCCGGGACAAGGAATGCGCGGCATCGGGCTGTTCAACGACGGCGGCCACCTGGTGTGCATCGGAACGCAGTACGGTTATGAGAACGTAGGTGTACACCACACCTTCTTCATGAAGTTGAAGGATCCGGGGTAAGCTGCTGATCGATCTGACACACCAGCGCCCGGTCACCGGCGCGCGGGTGTTTACCGAGTGCCATGCGCCGGCATTCCCCACTCGC
>JANMKC010000439.1:0-6129 GCA_031371785.1 Flavobacteriales bacterium
CGCCAGTGCGACATCAACCTGGACGGTGCATTGGAAACAGTGACCGCGTTCGGTACCGGAAGGGTGACCGTGCAACGGGCAGAGCCATGACCGACATCGCCACACCGGATGACATCCGTTCGTTGGTGGATGCTTTCTACAACCGGCTGACGAATGATGATGTCGTGGGCCACTTCTTCACCGGTCTTGATCTCGATCACCACCTGCCGCGCATCGCGGCGTTCTGGGAAATGGCGTTGCTCGGCAAGCCGGGCTACACCACCAATGTCACCGACGTTCACCTTGCTTTGAACAAGCGCATTCCGATGGAACGCGCGCACTTCGATCGCTGGCTACAACTCTTCAACTTCACCGTGGATGAGCGTTTCAGCGGGCCGGTCGCGGATGAAGCGAAGAGCCGCGCGGCTTCGATCGCGATGGTGATGCTGGTGAAGATCCAGCGGGCGTGATCACTTGCGCGGCTTCCGCAGCCATACTTTCTGCCCGGCGGTGATCGGATCGGCGATGCCGACACCGTTGTACTGCGCCACCTTCTTCAGCTTCACGCCAAAACGCTGGCTGATGCCCCAGAGCGTTTCGCCTTGCTCGGCGATGTGGAATTCCGTGGTCTTGCTCCGGTTGCGTTTCGGTTGGAGGTAGACGATCTGCCCATCCTCCAACTTCGAGTCTTTCGCCATGTCGTTCCAACCCGCGATCCATCCCGGCATCTGCTCGATCCTGGCCGCGATGTCGTTGATCGTTTCGCCCTCCTTCGCCTTCACGTACTTGATGCGCCCTTCGAACTCGAATACTTGTGGCCCGCTGCCAATGGTGACCATATCCGCATCCGCGTCGCTCATGATCGGCTTGCGCGATCCTGAGCGGTCGCGCGTTAACGGCTCCTGTCTGGAACTCTTGGTCGAATAGGCCACGTCGATGCCCATGTCGAAGTTGGCCAGCAAGTAGCGATCGATCAGGTCGATGAGTTTCGCGGGGTAGCGCGGGTCGGTGGCGTAGCCGCATTTCTTCAGGCCCTTCGCCCAGCCCTTGTAGTCCGTGGGCTTCAGCTCGAAGAGCGACGCATAGCGCGGCTTCATGAGGAAGCGTGAATGATCCTCGAAGCAATCTACCGCATCGCTGTATTTGCGGAAGCAGTCGTTCTTGCGGTCATCATCGTGGTACATCTTGTCGCCGCTCCAGTCAGGTGTACACTTTATGCCGAAGTGGTTGTTGCCCTCGGTGGCCAAAGGGCTGTTGCCATTGCGGCTCTCGAGCAGCCCCTGCGCCAGCGTGATGCTCGCCGGGATGCCGTGCTCTTGCATCTTCTTCTTGGCGACCTCCTTCCACTGCGTGATGTATTCCTCCGGCGTCTCGTCCTTCGCTGGCGCTTGCGCATAATAGCCAAGCTGCGCGACGGCGCTCAGGCCGATGACGGTCGCGAGGAAGGCGTGGAAAATGCGCATAGGAAGTCGGGGCGGTTTCCCGCAAGGGCCGAAACTACCGGCGTGCGGAGGGGGAGTGAGGCTATGAGCGATCAGGCTTTGCACGCTGCCGTGTTGATCTCGCTTCGGCCTGTCAGGTCGAGCGAAGTCGAGAACTTCGTGCCGACATGCAAGAGAACGATCGCCCACCGGATGACCGTATCCCGCCTCCGGGCCTGGAGCCGGGCGATTATTACTTCACGGAGGAAGGCTGGCTCGTCTTCACGGCGCAATACCACTTGAAGCGCGGGCAATGCTGCGGAAGCGCGTGCAGGCATTGTCCGTTCGGGCATGCGGAGGTGAAGAGGACCGACTGAATTCTGGTCTCTGATGATCGTATTGTAATAAACACAATATGCACTATATTTGATGTCATAATCACTACAACAATGGACAGCTCGCTCCTCCGCAAGATGATCCTCGAAGGGCAGGGCGGCATCGGTGTGCGCGACCTCGTGCAGCGGGACGCCGCTGTTCCGAGGGTGAAGAACAAAGTGTTCACCATCACCGGCGCGCGGCGCTGTGGCAAGTCGAGCTTCATGCGTATGCGAATGGCGGAGCTGCTCGCGCAGGGCGTGGACCGCAAGTGCATCGTATCCATGAACATGGAGGACGACCGGCTTGAACCCGCGCACACCACATGGGAGGCGATGCTCGATGCCTATCGCCAACTTCATCCGGATGTTCCGCTCTCCAAGGTCCACTTCTTCCTCGACGAGGTGCAGGCCGTGCCGCGCTGGGAGCGCTTCGTGCTACGGCTGCACGAGCAGGAGCAGGCGCATGTGATGGTGAGCGGATCCAACGCGAAGGTGCTCGCCAAAGAGATCGCCACCGAAATGCGCGGTCGCTCGCTCAACGTGCCGCTGATGCCTTTCTCGTTCGCCGAGCGGCTGCGGCTTCGTGGCCTTGAACTTCATCCGGACCATCCACGCGACCGCGCGCGTTTGGTGAACGAGATGAAGGACCACTTGCGCTGGGGCGGCTTTCCGGAGGTGATCACGGTCGCCATGGAGGACCGGTCCGCTCTCTTGCAGGGATACTTCGATGTAATGCTCTTCCGCGATCTGCTGGAGCGTTACGGCATACTGCAACCGGTGATCCTGCGGCATTTCCTCAAGCGCGTTCTGACCAGCGCCACCAAACCGATGTCCATCAACAAGATCGACAAGGACCTGCGCGCATCGGGGTTGAAGACCACCAAGCCCCTGCTTTACGATTGGCTGGACGCGGCGCAGGCGATACATCTCGTGATGCGCTGCGATCCCTTCGGTGCGCACGCGCGTGAAAGGCTCTCCGGCTACGCGCGTTTCTACGCGGTGGACAATGGGCTGCTCTCCGCGATGTCGTTCAATTTCCAGGACGAATGGGGGCGCTTGCTGGAGAATGCCGTGGCCATTGAAGCGGTGAGGCAAGGCGCGGCGATCACGTACTTCCGGGGAAAGCGCGAGTGCGACTTCATACTGCTGCGGCAGGACCGACCATGGAAAGCGGTGCAAGCCTGTTGGACTTTGCGCGACAAGGAAACACGCGAACGGGAGATCGCCGGATTGATCGAAGCATGCCAGTCGTTGAAGTTCAAGAAAGGCCTCATCATCACCGGTGAAGAGACCGAGGATTTCACGAAGAACGGTGTGCGCGTAGCGGTGCGGCCATATTGGGAGGCACCGAAAATGTTGGCGGTGTGAGGCGTTGCGGACGTTCCGGTCATGGGATATGATCCGCGGATGTGATCTCTTCCGTGGTATTGATCATAGCGTTTCGGCTCGTTCATTTTCCACAGATGTCGCAGATGACACAGATAAGCTCGGATCGTGTCCGCCATAGGCGGATCATCTGTGTCATCTGCGTCATCTGTGGATGATCACTTTCGCATGAGCGTGTGCTATGTCTTGGTAAGCGATACGCCGTGAGCTGACAGACCATGCGCTGACATAAGGCAGCGGATCACTTCCACGGAACGTCCTACCTTCAACTCCGCAACGCGCACACGATGAGAACACGCTACGCGATCATCTCGTTCTTTATCGCCCTCACCGCGCACGCCCAGAACTGGGCGTTGCTCAACCCCGCCTACAAGTACAACTACTCCAACAACGGCAGTGACACGATCACCGACCAGGTCTTCGTTACGCATATCGATACGCTGGGGGTGGACAGCATCCGGTATGAATTGAACGAATTCGCACGGCCATGTGGAACGTGCGATCCGACAGTGTATTCGACATCATGCGTTTGGAGTGGCCAACAGCCGATCCTCAAGACAGGGATCCCGCATGCGCTGGGCAATGATGTGGTCGAAGGTGGGCTGGATTGGTGGATCACGGTGATGGCCGGTTCCATGTTGATCAAGCCGCATGCCGCTGTGGGCACCACTTGGACTTCTCCACTGGGGGGCCTGGCCTCAGTGTACGCAATGGATACCATGACGCTGTTCGGTGTACTAGACAGTGTGAAGCTGATCGCGTATAGCGGCGGTGACAGTCTGCTATTGACCAGATCCTTCGGCATGGCAGCACGATGGACCGACCCCACTACGCCACAGGAACTGGTCGGTCTCGATGGTGATCTTCAATTGGGCCGACATGTTCCGGACGCAGGCGACTATTTCTCGCATCAGATCGGGGACGTTCTCGAGTTCGCCAAAGGCGGCAGCCACGAGGATGCGAATTGCGTGTACTACACCAGCGGGTGGATCAAGTACGGTTGCATCCAACGTCTGGATCTTGTGGACACGATAGTTCTGACCTATCGGACCGTCGAACAAATGGACGAAACAGGATTCACCATACCCGGACCTCCTGAACCCTGCGGTGGCGGGCATTTCTCTTGGGTCGATACGGTCGCTGTCCGGATCGCCAAAGGAGCGATGATGAGCGTACACCATTTCAACCCTGACCTGCGGATAGGAACTTGGCCAGGTGCCTTTGGATCGTCTGACTACCTCAATCCATCGGATAGCATGCGCACTTGGATGATAGTCGGGGTGGATAGCACGGGACGAACAACCCTTGGTACAGCATTCGATGTGTCACTGAACTCCAACTTGTTCTGCCCGAGCGATCAGGATAGTTCGATCCTTCTGCAAGCACAAACCAACTGGTGGTTATCCTCCACTTTTGCCGAAGGACTTGGCCTCGTGGATGAGGTCAGAGGTAGCATTATCGGCGGATCCGGTCGCCACCTCGTCGGCCATATCATCAATGGGGACACCACTGGCGTGATCCATTCGGATTCATACCTCCTGTCCACTTCCGATGTGCTGCACCGGAAGACCAGCATAGACCTGGCCCCCAACCCCGCATCGGACCATCTCACGCTGTTGGGCAACAACAACCTTGGTGGAAGCTGGAGGATAACGGCGACGACGGGCCAGTTCCTCAGCACCGGGGTCATTCAACAAGGATCACCGCCGGTCATTGATGTGTCCTCCCTCCTCGAGGGCATGTACCTCTTGAACGTGACCACGGCACAAGGCAGCAGTTCGCAACGCTTCGTCATCGCGCGCTGAGGATTCGGGACGTTCATTGCATTGGCCGATCTTCGCACCTATGTCCAGTGCTACCGCGACTGCCACCGATCTCGTCTTCTTCCAGCAGGCTATCCTCGAAGGCGTTCCCGATGTTCTTCCTCCGGCGCGTCCGCTCGAAGCTTCCGTAAGCCACGCGCCAAAACGCAAGGACATTCTTTCAGCCGAAGAGAAAATGCTCGCATTGCGCAATGCGCTGCGCTACTTCCCACAGAAACATCACGCCACGCTGGCGCCGGAGTTCGCGCAAGAACTGAAGGACTTCGGCCGCATCTATATGCACCGCCTGCGACCCGATCCTCCCATGCATGCGCGACCGATCGATCACTATCCCGCCAAGTGCAAGCAAGCCGCAGCGATCATGCTGATGATCCAGAACAACCTGGATCCCGCCGTGGCGCAGCACCCGCATGAGCTGATCACCTACGGCGGCAATGGCGCGGTGTTCCAGAACTGGGCGCAGTACCGGCTCACCATGAAGTACCTCGCCGAAATGAGCGAGGAGCAAACGCTCGTGATGTACAGCGGCCATCCGCTCGGGCTTTTCCCCAGCAACAAAGAAGCGCCGCGCGTGGTCGTCACCAACGGCATGGTGATCCCCAACTACAGCACCCCTGACGACCAGGAGCGCATGAACGCGCTCGGCGTTTCGCAATACGGCCAGATGACCGCAGGCAGCTACATGTACATCGGCCCGCAAGGGATCGTGCATGGAACAACGATCACGTTGCTCAATGCTTGCCGCCTGGTGGCCTTGCGTAAGCCCCTCTCTCCTGATCTGTCAGTTCGAGCGGAGTCGAGAACGGGGTTTGGGGTGAGGGCGCATTCGAGACTCTTCGTCACCTCCGGCCTCGGTGGCATGAGCGGCGCGCAACCAAAAGCCGGCAACATCGCCGGAGTGGTCACGATCTGCGCGGAAGTGAATTCTGTCGCTGCGCACAAACGTCATTCGCAAGGCTGGGTGGATGAAGTGATCGGCGATGTGGACGCGTGCATCGATGCCGCGCTCGCATCACAGAAGAAGGGCGAAGCACACAGCATCGCCTTCCTCGGGAACGTTGTCGATCTGTGGGAACGCCTCGCCGCGCGGAACATCAAAGTCGATCTCGGCAGTGATCAGACCAGCTTGCACAATCCGTGGGC
>JANMKC010000496.1:0-5185 GCA_031371785.1 Flavobacteriales bacterium
TCTCCACCAGCACGGTATCGCCCGCACTTATGTGGTCCGCTGCGTATTGCAGCGTGGCCCACGCGGTGCCGAGCGAGAAGCCGGAGTTGGCGTTGTTCCCTGCGGTGGAAACGTGATAGGTGTTCGCAGCGGCATGGAGCACGCAAGCGAACAGGATGGAGGTGAGCAGTTGTTGGCACATGATCCGAAGGTATCACCGCATCGTCGCCGAGGTCACGCGCTTATCGTCGGGCGCATTTCCGGATCCGACCGCACGGGCGCAACACCCCACCAATGGAGAAGAGCGACCTCCCGGTCGCCCTTTCCCCTTCCGATCCCGATCTGCTGATCGGGTTCCGGCGGATCACCGAGCAGCTACCGAAGCATCTTCAACTGGAAGTGTCATCATGCTATGGTCGTACTGCACGTTCATCAATCCACCTTTGGCGAAGGTCAAATGGCCGACGGGACCCGCAAAGGCCAGGTTGCGGTCATCGTTCTGAGGGATCAGTTCCACGTCGAACCGCACGCTGCGGTCATCCTCTTTGGTGAACTTCGAGAATGCGTTCAGCGTGCTGATGTCCACCACCTTGGTGATGTAACCGTCCTGCACGAAGGTCATGATGGAATGTTCGTTCTCGCCTATGGATACGCTGAACATGCCGCCCGCTCCAAGCAAGGTGGTATCGGCCTCATGGCCCGTGCGCTGGATGATCACCGTGGTTTTGCGCATGCCAGCGTCGATGGTCACCACCTTGCCGTGGAAGGTGATGTTCTTGCTGGCGAAGGCAGCGCTCACGAGGAAGAGCGCAGTGGCGGCGATCAAGGTGCGGAGGGTCTTCATGGCTTCGGGTCTTGGGGGTGCGTCTGTCGTTCGATGGGCCAAAAGTGCCCGGTGCCACGGTTATTGCGAAGGGACCCTGAGCAAGTGGCGGCAGGGAGGATGCAAGTGGCGGAATATGGCCGATCAAGAAACCCGATGTGGATCAGCGCGGCCCGGCCGATCCCACCTCACGACAAGCCGACGGGACACGTTTGTTGAGTTGGTCCGGTGAACGGGGAAGCGCCGATAAACTTCCGGCACGGGGATCGCGTCCTATCTTCACCGAACCAACCAAGATCATGAAACACGTAATGACCACCTTGGCCCTTGTGGCCGGTCTGTTCGCCAGTCCGGCGATCCACGCCCAGGAGGCGGATATGGACGGCGACGACAGGAAAACTCCTGAGGACCGCGCGAAGCATCGCACCGAGATGATGACCAAGGAACTCGGATTGAGCCCTGAGCAGATCGCCCGGGTGAACACCATCAACATCAACTTCGCACGGGCCCTGAGCGACGTGAAGAAGATGGAGGATGGGGACGTGAAGAAGAACCGCGCGACAGCATTGAAGGAGAAGCGCGACAACGACTTGAAGCCTGTGCTCACAGCCGAGCAGTTCACCAGGATGAACGAATTGCGTAACAAGAAGAAGGACCAGCACAAGGACAAGAAGGTGGTGAAGGAGAAAGCGGAACCACGCAACTGACAACGTCGCGGCAACGCGAAGGAAAATGGGGCCGTCCCGCAACTGCGGGGCGGCCTCTTTCATTTCAGCAGAAGCATGCGTGTGATGTTCTGCCCGAGGAACGATCGATGCGGGACAGACCGGCGGATCGGCCTTGGCACAGGAAAGATCCAACGCCGTTGACCGCTTTCAAGGGGATCGCCCAGGCCCATGCGCGAAGTTCGTGGGCCACGCACAGCAGGCCGGTCCGTGTATCGTGTTCTCAACCGTTGCTCGGCAGTGCGAAATGGAAAGAGGCCGCCTCTTTTGAGACGGCCCCTGAAGGCGGAGAGGGAGGGATTCGAACCCCCGGTACCCGTGAAGGCACATCTGTTTTCGAGACAGACCCGATCGACCACTCTGGCACCTCTCCGAAAGGGCCGCGAAGATAGAAGCAGCGCCTATGCGCGTGAATGCGCAAGGATCCGCAGGTGGCCGCCGTTACTTCGCGCCACGCACGTTCCATGCGCACCATGCTCCCCACCATCGGCCCGCTCTGCTGTTCCCTGTTCGCCTGTTCCGGCACGCAGCCCATTGCCGGTGATGGCCCGCACGATTACTGGGCACCGCAGGAACTCGTTTGCGAGGATCGTGTGTACAGCCCTACGGTCCGTGCGGTGCAGCTTTTCAAACGGGGCTTCGAACTGGCTCCTCCGGTGATCGAACTCGGCGGCGAGGAACCCCTCGTTCTCCGTTTCGATGATCTGCAACCCGATCCGGAGCAGCTCTCCTACACCATCGTGCATTGCGACGCGCACTGGCAACCCAGCGACCTGGCGCAGAGCCAGTACATCCAAGGCACGCCCACGGACTTCGTTCCACCCGCGAAGCAGAGCTACATGACCCTGCAGCCATTCATCGAGTATTCGTTGGAAGTGCCGAACGAACTGATGCGGCCTTCGATAGCGGGCAACTACATCCTCAAAGTCTATCGCGGCACCGATCCGGAAGACCTCGTGCTCACACGGCGCTTCATGGTATTCGAGCAGCGCATCGACATCGAGGCCAAGGTGCAAGCCAGCCGCGATGTGGAGTTGCGCGACATCGCACAGCAGGTGGATCTCACGCTACGCTATCCGGGGGTGGACATTCCGGATCCGTTCAGCGACCTCAGCGTCACGATCCTCCAGAACATGCGGTGGGACGATGCGCGCACGGGCCTCAAGCCGAAGTTCCTGCGCGATCACGAACTCGTTTACGACTACCCGAAGGAGGCGCAATTCCTTGGCGGCAGTGAGTGGCGCGGCTTCGACCTGAAGAACCTGCGCTACGTTTCTCCGCGCGTGAAGCGCATGATGCCCGGACCTGATGGCCTTGAGGATGTGCTGCTCGTGACCGATGAGAAACGCGACATCAAGGTGTACATCGAGACGCCTGACCTGAACGGCAAATGCTTCGTGCGCAATGATCAAACGGAAGGCGACCCGCTCGGTGCGGACCACGTCTGGGTGAACTTCACCCTGCCGCTGGCCGCACCGCTCAACAGCGGCGACATCTATGTGTACGGCGGTTTCAGCGACTTCCAATGCAAGAAGGAATACCGCATGGAGTGGATGCCGGAACTCAAGTCCTACATCCTGCGCGGCATGATCAAGCAGGGCTATGTGGATTACTGCTACGCCTTCCTCCCGCACGGCGCCGATAAGCCCGATCTCACCACGCTCGAAGGCTCGCACTACCAGACCGAGAACGACTACCTGATACTTGTTTATGTGCGGGACTACACCCTGCGGTGCGATCGCTTGTTGGGCATGCGGTTCATCAACAGCAGGCGCGGATAAACTCACCGCTTCACCACCCGCACGTACCGCTTGATGCGCGGCAAGTCGATCACATAGATCCCGCTAGCGAGGTTGCTCACGTCGAGCATGGCGCGGGGTTTCAGCGTGCCGCTGGCCACCAACAGGCCGCGTTCGTTCATCACCATGAACGGCGTCGGTTCTGCGAGCGGCAGGTCGATGTTGATCAGACCATCGGTCGGGTTCGGCACAGCGTTCACGGTCACGTAGCCTGTTCCATCGTTCGCCGCATGGATGCCCAAGCTGCAATCGGGCACGGCGGCAAGCGTCACCGTGTTGCTGCCACTGTTCGGCACGCACACGTGGCCATGCACCGCATCGAAATCGATATCCGCCGGATTGTTCAAGCCGGTAACGCCCATGTCCACACCGGCCGAGGCGAAGGTGGGTTCGAAGCGCGTGAGATGATCCGGCGACCATGATGAAACAATGAAGTAGCCCATGCAATCGATCGTTATGCCATCGATGTTGGTTACCGTGGTGGTAGTGAGCGGGGAGATCGCGCCGGTGTTCTTGTTCACCGCCTTGATCGTCGCGTTCGCTCCCCAGGAAACCGCGACCAAGCGGTCCTGCACTGGATCGTATACGATACCGTTCGGTGTGAACACTGTATTGCTCACCAACGTGCTGAAACTCTGCGCAGCCACATCCACCTTGAAGATCTTCTTGGTGTTGTAGTCCGTTGCATAAAGAAAGGTGCCGTCCGAGGTGAGTCCATTGAGGAAGGTGCCGCCCAGATCGAGGTCGAAGACGGGATCACCGTTGCTGAGGAGGTATCCTCTTATGGATCCCGCTTCGCAGGCGAACAGCGTGTCGCCTTGTATCTCCAGTCCATAAGGCGCGGCCGGTGTGGAAACGAAGAGCGTTACCGTTCCACCGGAAGAACGTTGCTTGATCGTGTTGTCACTGGTGTTGCTGATCAACCAGCGATCGGCCAATGCATCATACTCGCAACTCTCCGGCCCGCTGTATTGTGCGCGACTGATACAACTACTGGCGAGGAGTACAAAGAGGAATGATGATCGCATGGGTTTTCGTTGGTGAGGCCGCAAACTATCGGGTACCACCAACACAGTTCCACCCATGCGTGCTCGACTTGTCAACGATCCCGACGAACGCGCGATCCCGCCCAACGAAGCGGTTCTTCCACCGGTCCGGCACTGCGACAGAATTGTTGAACGCGTGGAATGCTTACGTTCGGCGTATGTCAAAAGCCTCTGGACAAAAGGAGATCGTGATCGGTGGCCGCAAGGCATGAGCGCCACGCATGCCTTCCGGCCACCGACCGCAACGATCCGATCAACGCGGATTTCTATATTGGGACGCTCACCTCTTGCAAGCGATCCATTATCATGAAGTGTCCGAATTGCAATTCCGCGGTCGCTGACGGCGCCCGATTCTGTTCGAGCTGTGGAACGAGGATGGATGGTACGACCGGCCCGGTAGTTGATCAAGGCAGCGCACCCTTGGCAGAGCGCCGCCACCTCACCGTCCTCTTCAGCGATCTGGCGGGATCCACGCCGCTGAGCGAGCAGCTCGACCCTGAGGACCTGCGCGAGATCCTGCGCGATTACCAGACCGTGTGTACCTCCGTGGTGAAGCGATACGAGGGCTATGTAGCCAAGTTCATGGGCGATGGCGTGCTGGCCTACTTCGGTTATCCGCAGGCGCACGAGGACGATGCGCGGCGTGGCGTTAGCGCGGGCATCGCCATCGTGGAGGCCATGCGCAATTACAGCGAGAAATACCAGAAGCGCTTTGGCGTGATGACCGACGTGCGTGGTGGCGTGCATACAGGCATCGTGGTGGTGGGCGACATGGGCGGAGGATCGGAACTGGAATCCGATGCCATCGTGGGC